>JAOPXU010000110.1 GCA_025964985.1 Nocardioides sp. | reverse complement strand
GACTCAGCTCTGGTTGAAGAAGGCGCCGCTCTCGGCGATGCGCTGCTTGTCCTCGGCGGCGACGGAGACGTTGGGCGGGGAGAGCAGGAAGACCTTGGCGGTGATCCGCTCGATGGTGCCGCGGGTGGCGAAGACGAGGCCGGCGGCGAAGTCGACGAGGCGCTTGGCGTCGTTGTCGTCCATCTCGGTGAGGTTCATGATCACCGGGGTGCCGTCGCGGAAGTTCTCGCCGACGACCCGCGCCTCGTTGTAGGTGCGGGGGTGCAGCGTGATGATGCGCGACAGCTCGGCGACCGAGGACTCGGTCGGGGCCGGCACCACGGTCGGGACCGCACGGCGGCGCTCGGCGAGGTCGGCGACGGGTGCGGGGCGGGCCTCGACCCGCTCCTGGCGCCGCTGCATGCGGGTGGCACCACCGGTGGGGACCGGCTCGGTCTCCTGGGTGTGGCCGTCGTAGTCGTCGTAGCCGTATCGCTCGTCGTCGTAGCGTCCGGTGTCCTCGAGCAGGCCGAGGTACTCACCGATCCTGCGCATCGCGCCGCTCATGACACACCACTCATCTCGCTCGTTGACACTGCTGGAAGCCTGATTCGGACACTACTTCAACCGGGGCCTCGAACCGAGGACCGCGGACCCGACGCGCACGTGTGTCGCACCGGCGGTGATCGCCTGCTCGAGGTCGCCGCTCATCCCGGCGGAGAGCCGGGTCGCTGCGGGGTGGACGTCGAGGAAGTCGCGGCGGATCGCGGCGAGCCGCTCGAACGCCGCGGCGGGGTCCTCCCCCAGTGGCGCGACGGCCATCAGCCCCTGCAGGCGCAACATCGGCGCGTCGTCGACGGCGGCACCGAGGGCCTCGAGCTGGTCGGGGTCGGCGCCGCTGCGCCCCTCGGCGTCGGGCGGGTCGAGGCTGACCTGGAGGAGTACGTCGACGGCGTGCGAGCGCTCGTCGGCGCCGCGCTGCAGGCCGCCCACGAGCTTGGCGCGGTCGACGGACTCGACGACGTCGGCGTACGCCGCCACGGCGGCCGCCTTGTTGCTCTGCAGCCCGCCGATGAAGTGCCAGGTGAGCCCGAGGTCGGCGCACTCGGCGGCCTTGGCCTCGGCCTCCTGGTGGCGGTTCTCGCCGACGTGGGTGACGCCGAGGTCGGCGAGCACCCGCACGTCGGCGGCCGGGAAGAACTTGGTGACCGCGACCAGGGTGACCTCGGCGGGGTCGCGGTCGGCGGCGGCGCAGGCCGCCTCGATGCGGGCGCGGGTCTCGGCGAGCCGGGTGGCGATCTCGTCGCTGCGCCCGCTCATCGCGCGGCCCTGCGGATCAGGCCGGCCAGGCGGCCGGAGCCGGCGCCGTCGCGGCGGTAGGAGAAGAGGTCGGGCGACTCGCGGGTGCAGGAGGACACGTCGACCACGGTCGCACCCCCGGCCTCGAGCTGCGCACGCACACCGGCGCCGAGGTCGAGGGACGGCGTGCCCCAGGACGTGGTGGCGCGCGTGGCGGGCACGAGCGCGGCCACCTCGTCCTGCAGGTCGGCGGGCACCTCGTAGCAGGCACCGCACACGTAGGGACCGATCCAGGCGGTCACGTCGCGGGCGCCGAGGTCGCGCATCGCCTCCACCGTGGCCGGTACGACGCCCGCGGCGACACCGGGTCGACCGGCGTGCGCCGCCCCGAGGACGCCGGCCGCGGGGTCGGCGAGGAGCACCGGCACGCAGTCGGCGGCCCGCACCAGGAGCACGACGTCGGGCTGGTCGGTGACGATGCCGTCACCCTCGGAGCGGGGTGCGCCGGGGTCGGCGTGCACGACGTGGCGACCGTGGACCTGGCTGAGGTCGGCGACGCCGCAGCCGGGAGCGAAGTCGTCGAGGACGATCGCCAGGTTGCGCCGGGGCACCTCGCGCTCGCCGTCCTCGAAGAAGGCGAGGTTGAGGGAGTCGTAGGGCGCGCCACTGACCCCGCCGTGCCGGTCGGTGAAGGCCAGCTCGACGGGGCCGAGGGTGGAGCGGTGGTGGTACAGCCCGGACTCCTACTTGAGGAAGTCGGGGATGTCGAGGTCGTCGTCGGTGAAGACGACCTGGTGGGCCGGGCGGGGGGCCGCCGGGGCCGCCTGCGGGGCCGGGGTCGGCTCGCTGCGCTGCTCGACGCGGGGCTCGGGGCGGGCGGCGACCGCGGCCTTGACCTCCTCCTGCGAGACCGGCGCCGGGGTGTGCTGGCGCAGGGTGCTGCCCTCGGTGCGGCGCTTGGGCGTGCCGCCGTCGAAGCCGGCGGCGATGACGGTCACGCGGACCTCGTCGCCGAGGGCGTCGTCGATGGTGGCGCCGAAGATGATGTTGGCCTCGGGGTGCACGGCGTCGGCGACGAGCGCGGCGGCGTGGTTGATCTCGAACAGGCCGAGGTCGGAGCCACCGGCGATCGAGAGCAGGACGCCGTGGGCGCCGTCGATGCTGGCCTCGAGCAGCGGGCTGGAGACCGCCATCTCGGCGGCGGCGACCGCACGGTCCTCACCGCGGGCCGAGCCGATGCCCATCAGGGCCGAGCCGGCGTTGGCCATGACCGACTTGACGTCGGCGAAGTCGAGGTTGATCAGACCCGGGGTGGTGATCAGGTCGGTGATGCCGGAGACGCCCTGGAGCAGCACCTGGTCGGCCTGCTTGAAGGCGTCGAGCACCGACACGTTGCGGTCGCTGATCGAGAGCAGCCGGTCGTTGGGGATGACGATGAGGGTGTCGACCTCCTCGCGCAGCTGCGCGATGCCCTCGTCGGCGGAGCCCATGCGGCGGCGTCCCTCGAACGAGAACGGGCGGGTCACGACGCCGATGGTCAGCGCGCCGAGCGAGCGGGCGATGCGCGCCACGACGGGCGCGCCGCCGGTGCCGGTGCCGCCACCCTCGCCGGCGGTCACGAACACCATGTCGGCGCCCTTCATGACCTCTTCGATCTCGTCGGCGTGGTCCTCGGCGGCCTGTCCCCCGACGAGGGGGTTGGCGCCGGCACCGAGACCGCGGGTGAGCTCGCGGCCGATGTCGAGCTTGACGTCGGCGTCGCTCATCAGCAGCGCCTGGGCGTCGGTGTTGATCGCGATGAACTCGACGCCCTTGAGGCCGACCTCGATCATCCGGTTGACGGCGTTGACGCCACCACCGCCGATGCCCACGACCTTGATGATCGCCAGGTAGTTCTG
>JAOPXU010000101.1 GCA_025964985.1 Nocardioides sp. | reverse complement strand
CGAGCCGGCGGCACGCAGCTGGGCCTGGCCGGCGAGCTCGTCGAGCGTGCGCGGCCGCATCCGTACGGCGAGCGGCGCCGAGGCGTGGCTCGCCGAGGACAGCGACCCTCCTCCCCCGCCGCCGGGTGATCCAGGTCCTGCCTGCCCCGTGGTCTCGGGGAACGGGGCCTCAGGCTCGTCCAAACGTCCTCGTGTCCAGGTCGAACCACGTGTCGGCGTAGCCGGGCTGGTTGGTGACCTGCTCCGACGGCGTCGCGGCCGGGTCGGGGCTGCCCTGGCTGTCGACGCCGAGCATCCGGGCCGTGATGGGCGTGTCGGGGTGCTGGTTGACCCGCCCCGGGAAGTGGCAGGCGACCTTCTGGCGCGGGCCGATCTGCAGCAGCGGCGGCTCGTGCTTGGCGCAGATCTCCTGCGCGATCGGGCAGCGGGTGCGGAACCGGCACCCGGACGGCGGGTTGATCGGGCTCGGGACGTCACCGGTCAGGCGGATGCGCTCACGGCGTCCGCCGGTGGCGGCCTGCTTGATGTCGGGCACCGACGACAGCAGCGCCTGGGTGTAGGGGTGGTGGGCGTTGTCGTAGATGCTGGCGCGGTCGCCGATCTCGACGATCTTGCCGAGGTACATCACCGCCACCTCGGGACAGAAGTGGCGCACGACGGCGAGGTCGTGGGCGATGAACAGGAACGCCACCCCGAAGTCGCGCTGGATGTCTTGGAGCAGGTTGATGACCTGCGCCTGGATCGACACGTCGAGCGCAGAGACCGGCTCGTCGGCCACCATCAGCTTGGGCTGCAGCGCGAGGGCCCGGGCGATGCCGATGCGCTGGCGCTGGCCGCCGGAGAACTCGTTGGGGTAGCGGTTGTAGTGCTCGGGGTTGAGACCGACCACCTCGAGCAGCTCCTGGACCCGGCCGAGCACCTTGTTCTTGGGCACCACGTCGTGGACCCGCAGCGGGGTGCCGACGATCTGGCCGACGGTGTGGCGGGGGTTGAGCGAGCTGTAGGGGTCCTGGAAGATCATCTGCACCTCGCGGCGCAGCGGCTTCATCTCCTTCTCCGACAGCTGGGCGAGGTCGACGTCGCCGAAGCGCATCGAGCCGGTCGTCGGCTTGTAGAGCCGCGAGACCAGCCGGCCCGTGGTCGACTTGCCGCAGCCGGACTCGCCCACCAGGCCCAGCGAGCCACCGGCCGGAACCTCGAAGGACAGG
Organism: Nocardioides sp.; assembly: GCA_025964985.1. GTDB lineage: Bacteria > Actinomycetota > Actinomycetes > Propionibacteriales > Nocardioidaceae > Nocardioides. Next base: position 1,501 of record JAOPXU010000101.1, on the reverse strand, counting down.
CCGTCGACGGCCTGGACGTCACCGATCTTGCGGCGCAGCAGACCACCGGACATCACCGGGAAGTACATCCGCAGGTTGTCGACCGACAGCACCGGCGGGGCGGTCGGGTCGAGCTTGGCCGCGGTGTGCGTGTGGCCGACCAGCTCGGAGAACGGCACGGACTGGGCGAGCACGTCGCCGGAGCCCTGCTCGCTCCTGGAGTCGCCGACCGGCTCGCCCACGGCGTCGACGGTGGGGTCGGCGGGCTCGGTCTGGTGCAACCCGCCGCCGGGCTGGGACTCGGTCATGAGAGCTCCTCGGCGAGGGACGGCGCGATCTCCGGCAGCACCTCGGTGATGTAGATCGCGTCGGGGTTGGCCAGGTGGCAGCGCTTGAGGTGTGCGGCGTTCCGCGAGCCGGGCGTCATGGGCGGCAGCGTGGTCGCACACAGGTCGCCGGGGACCTTGTCCTTGTGGGCGCAGCGGGGTTCGAAGGCGCAGCCCACGGGCGGGTTGAGCAGGCTGGGCGGGGTGCCCGGGATCGGGATCATCCGCGCGTTGGGGTCCGAGCTGATCTCGGGCACGCTCGACAGCAGGCCCCACGTGTAGGGCATCTCGGGCCGGACCAGGATCTCCTTGGTCGAGCCCTGCTCGACCGCGCGCCCGCCGTACATCACCAGGACGTCGTCGGCGAGCTCGGCGATGACGCCCAGGTCGTGGGTGATCATCACGACGGCGGAGTTGTACTCGGCCTGCAGGTCCTGGAGCAGGTCGAGGATCTGGGCCTGCACCGTCACGTCGAGCGCGGTCGTCGGCTCGTCGGCGATGAGCAGCTTGGGGTTGTTGATCAGACCCATCGCGATCATCACGCGCTGGCGCATGCCGCCGGAGAACTGGTGCGGGAAGTTGTCGACGCGTCCGGCGGGCTCGGGGATCCCGACGCGGTCGAGCATCTCGATCGCCCGCTTGCGCGCGTCGCGCCGCGAGGCCGACGGGTGGTGGATCGTGTAGGCCTCGGCGAGCTGGGCGCCCACGCGGTAGAAGGGGTGCAGCGCGGCGAGGGCGTCCTGGAAGATCATCGCCATGGCGTTGCCGCGCAGCTGGCGCAGCTTGTTCTCGGAGATGCCGATGATCTCGTTGCCGCCGACCTTGATCGAGCCGCTGATCTGGGCGGTCCGCCCGTCGTGCAGACCCAGCACGGCCATGCTCGAGACCGACTTGCCGGACCCGGACTCCCCCACGATGCCGAGGGTCCGCCCGAGCTCGACGGTGTAGCTGAGGTCGCTGACGGCCTGGACCAGTCCGTCGGCCGTGGGGAACCGCACGGTGAGGTTCTCGACCTGCAGGTAGGGCTCGCCCTTCTCGCCCGCGGTGGACACCGAGGACGACGAGGTCGCTGAGGACAACGAGGTGGCGCCCGAGGAGGAGGTGGGCTAGGAGAGGAAGTCGCTCATGACACGGTCACCCGGGGGTCGAGGAAGCTGTACAGGATGTCGACGACCAGGTTGGCCAGCACCACGAGG
>JAOPXU010000033.1 GCA_025964985.1 Nocardioides sp. | reverse complement strand
GGAGCCGGGTCGCGCGGTGGCCGGGCCGGCGTGGGCGCCGGAGCCGGCGCTGGGGCCGGTCGCGGCCGCGCCAAGGACCGCGAGCGCGAGGGTCACGACCGCGACCTGTTCGACGACGGCGACGGCTGGACCGACGACGAGGGCGTGGCCCCCGAGGTCCTCGACTAGCTCAGCCGCAGCCGCTGACCAGCGGCAGGCGCAGCACGATCGCGGTGGCGCCGTCGCGGTAGTAGCGCCGGCGCCGGTCGATCTCGACGAACCCCTGGTCGGCGTAGAACGACAGGGCGCCGCTGTTGTCCTCACGCACCTCGAGCAGCAGCCGGTCGGCCCCCTCGGCACGCGCGACGGAGCCCACCTCGGCCAGCAGCTCGCGCGCGAGGCCGGTGCGCCGGTGGGTCGGGTCGACCGCGATGCGCTGCAGCTCGGCGATGTCGGCGACCACGCTCGCCACGGCGTGCGCCACGACGACGCCGTCGACCTCCGCGACCCACCAGGTGATCGTCGGCAGGTCTCCGGCCACGCCGGCCGCGACCAGGCCGGCCGACCAGGCGTCTTGACCGAGGTTGTCGGCCTCGAGGTCGGCGAGCCGGGCGACGTCGTTCGGCACCGCCCGGCGGATCACGAGACGGGCTTCGGTGCGCTCGGCACCTCGGCGTCCGGACGGCGCAGGTAGAGCGGCTCCGGGTCGAGCAGCTCGACCCGCTCCTCCACCACCGCGCGACCCAGCCACCCGGCGCTGACCCGCAGCGGCCCGACCGGGTGCGGAAACGCCTCCGGGTAGAGCCGCGCACCCTCCCCCACCACCGGACCGCTGCTCGCAACGGTGTCCGGCCGCTCGACGATCGGGCCGCTGATGCGGTCGCCGTCGGCGTCGTACGTCGCGAGGTAGACCTCCTTGCGCCGCGCGTCCGTCGCCACGACGAAGTGCCCGTCGACCGCCCCCGTCTCGACGGCCTCCAGAGCCAGCGCGTCGAGGCTGCAGACGGCGTAGACGGGCACGTCGAGCACGAACCCGAGCGTGCGCGCGGTGACCAGCCCGACCCGCAGCCCGGTGAACGGCCCCGGTCCCGCTCCGACCGCGACGGCAGTGATGTCGAGGCGGGTCACACCGGCCTCCGCGAGCACCTGCTCGATCAGCGGCGCCAGCTGCTCCCCGTGACGCATCGTCTCCGCCGACACCAGCTCGGCGACGACAGTCCCCTCGTCATTGAGAAGAGCCACGGAGACCTGGGGCGAGGCGGTATCGAAGGCAAGCAGCACGCTGCATTATTGCGCTCGCTCCGCTCGCGCGGGCGCGGGCGCGCTCCACCAAGGGAGTCACGAACCTGTCAACGGGACCACGAACCGCTCGGCGCCGGGGCCGTCTGCACGACGAGCGAATCGAGTGCGCAGCGACGAAGGAGCAAGCACTCGAGCGAGCGAGGAGGAAGACGGCCCCTCAGGGGCGCCGAGCACGTCCGAGCGGAGCGAGGACAGAAAGCACAGTCACGCTTTGGCCCATCTCGGGCCCAGCCTCAGGATCTCGACGGTGCGGGGGTCGTTGCCGTCGTCGCTCTCCTGCTGGACAGGAGCGGTCGGGTCGCGGGTGATGCGGATCTGCAGGCGGGAGTCGGCGAGGTCCTCGGCGACGCCCTCGCCCCACTCGACGACGGTGACGGCGGCGTCGAGGGTGGTGTCGAGGTCGAGGTCGTCGAGCTCGGCGGCGCCGCCGAGGCGGTAGGCGTCGACGTGGACGAGCTCGGGACCGTCGCCCTGTGAGCGGTGCTCTCGGGCGATGACGAACGTGGGCGAGGTGACGGAGCCCTCGACGCCGAGGCCCTGGCCGAGGCCCTGGGTGAACGTCGTCTTGCCCGCACCGAGGTCGCCGGTCAGGACGACGAGGTCGCCGGCGCGCAGGCTCTGGGCGACCCGGGCGCCGAGGGCGCGCATGTCCTCGGCGGTGGGCACCTGGTGGAAGGTGGGGACGGGCCGCACGAGCTCGACGTACGGCGAGCGGCGGTCGGTCTGCACGAAGCCGCGGTGGACCCAGAAGCCGATGGTCCCCGGCAGCTCCTCGCGCGCGACGACGCGCAGCCAGCGGCGGCCGATCGCGGCCTCGGTGGCGGCCTGGACCATCGCGCGGGCGACACCGTGCCCGCGGGCGGCGGTGAGGACGCCGAAGCGGCGCAGGTAGACCGCGTCGCCGACGGCGTCGAGCAGCAGTGCGCCGACGGGCTGGCCGTCGAGGCGCGCGACGAGCCCGCCGCCGAGGGCCAGCCGGGTGGCGATGGAGGCCTCGGTCTCGCTGAGGGCGTCGGCGGGCGGGTCGAGCGCGGGCCGGCTGCCGAAGGCCTCGCGCACGATCTCGAGGACGACGGCGGCCGACTCGGGCCCGACCCGTCGCACGGTGAGCTTGGTCAACGCGCGGCCGCCCGGGTGGTCGCGGCGGTGATGAGCTGGTCGAGCTCGGCGTTGACCTGGTCGTGGCGCTCGAGGGTCACCATGTGGCCGGCGCCCTCGCACTCGAGCAGCCGCGAGGCGGGGATGCGCGAGTGCAGCTTGCGGGAGTGGCCGATCGAGGTGAGCTTGTCGGCGGTGCCGCAGATGATCGAGACCGGCACCTCGTCGAGCGCCTCGACGTGGTCGAACTTGTCGAGCCCGGAGAAGCTCGGGAAGAAGTCGGCTACGACCTCGAACGGCGTCGCGGCGAGCATGTCGTCGACGAACGACACGTAGGAGTGCGGTACGTCGCCGCCGAAGGCGAAGCGGTGGGTGGCGGCGTTGGCGATGTAGCGGCCCACGCGGCGCACCTGGTCGACGGCGCCGTGGCCCACGGCGAGCGTGGCGACGGCCCGGTGGGTGGCGCGGTTGGTGAGGCGCGCGGGCAGCAGCGGCAGCAGGATGCGGCTCGGGTCGAGCCCGCCGGCGGTGGTCGAGATGAGCGCGACGCCGATGACCTTCTCGCCGATCAGCTCGGGGTGGTGCTCGGCGAGCGCGACGACGGTCATGCCGCCCATCGAGTGTCCGACGAGGACGACGGGTCCCTCGGGCACGGTCTGCTCGATGACGGCGCGGAGGTCGTGGCCGAGCTGGTCGATGGTGGCGTTCTCGCGCTCGGAGCGCCCGGAGCGGCCGTGCGAGCGCTGGTCGTAGTAGACGGCGCGGACCAGGCCGCGGTAGGCGGCGCGCTGGAAGTGCCAGGAGTCGAGGTCGAGGCAGTAGCCGTGGGCGAAGACGACCGTCACCGGCGGCGTCGTGCCCTGGCCGCGGCCGGGGCGCGCCTCGACCTCCTCGATCTCGACGTGCAGGGGCAGGCCGTCGTCGGCGACCACGGTGATCGGGGTGCTGCGCAGGGAGCCGAAGGGCACCGAGTCGCCCGCGTCGCGCGCGACCGAGCGCTGCTGGCGCAGCAGCCCGACGGCGGTGCCGGCGGCGGCCAGCCCGACGGCGCCACCGAGCGAGCCGAGCAGCCAGCGGCGCCTGCTGCCGGCGGTCACGCGCGGACTCCGGTGTAGCGACGGGACATGCGTCCTCCGATGCGGGTGACGATCTCGTAGTTGATGGTGCCGCAGGCCTCGGCCCAGTCCTGGGCGGTCGCACGGCCCTCGCCGGGAGGCCCGAAGAGCACCACCTCGGTACCCGCTGGCGGCGTGTCACCGCCCAGGTCGACCAGCACCTGGTCCATGCACACCCGACCGCGGACGGCGCGACGCTTGCCGTCGACGGCGACCTCGAGGCGGTTGGAGCCCGCGACCGGAACCCCCTCGGCGTACCCGGCGGGCACGAGGCCGATGGTGGTGCGCTCGGGGGCGGTCCAGGTGTGGCCGTAGGAGATCGCGTCGCCGGCCTCGAGCTGCTTGACCAGCGCGAGCTCGGCGCGCACGGTCATCGCCGCGCGCAGGTCGGTGCGGTGGTCGACGCCCGGCGCGGGGTCGAGGCCGTAGGTCGCCAGGCCGACGCGCACGGCGTCGTAGCGGGCCTGGGGGCGCAGGATCGCCGCCGCCGAGTTGGCCAGGTGGCGCAGGTCGGGCTCGAGCCCGAGCGAGGAGGCGAGGGCGAGGGCGTCGTCGAACGCGGCCTGCTGGGCGTCGTTGGCGGGGTGGTCGGGCTGGTCGGCGCAGGCCAGGTGGGACCAGATGCCGGTGACCCGCCAGTGGCCGGCCTCCTCGCCGGCCCGCGCGCGCTCGAGGAACGGCGTCCAGTCGGACCGGGACGCTCCCCCGCGGTTGAGTCCCGTGTCGACCTTGAGCTGGACGCGTGCGGGGACGCCGACGTGGGTCGCGGCCGCGGCGATCTCGTCGAGCTCGGCCACCGAGTAGGCGGTGAGGTCGACGTCGGCGCGGATCGCGTCGTCGTAGTGCTCGCCGGGGACGGTCAGCCAGGTGAGCAGGGGCCCGGTGTAGCCGTCGACGCGCAGCGCGCGGACCTCGTCGAGGGTCGCGACCGCCAGCCAGTCGGCGCCGGCCTCGCGGGCGGCGCGGGCGACCGGGAGGAGTCCGTGGCCGTAGGCGTCGGCCTTGACCACGGTGATCATCGTGACGCCGCACAGCTCGCGCAGGGTGCGCACGTTGTGACGCACGGCGTCGAGGTCGACGACGATCTCGGCCCGGGTCATGGGGCCGATTGTCGCAGCAACCCCGCCACGACCCGCGGCAGCGCGGCGGCCACGTCGCCCGCCGTGATCGGCCCGCCGGCCGAGGCGGTGGTGGCCGCGGCGCCGTGCAGCCGGGAGCCGAAGCTCGCGGCGTCGTAG
>JAOPXU010000423.1 GCA_025964985.1 Nocardioides sp. | reverse complement strand
AGCACAACCTGCATACCGGTCGACCGGGCGAGCTCCACCATGGCCGCGGCGTCAGCGACGTCGTGCTGACCGTCGGCGTCAAAGGTGATGACGTGGGTGACTGCCGGATCGAGCAGGGCGTGGCGGATGCCCGTCTCGATGGCCGCGCCCTGCCCGAGGTTGATCGGGTGCCGGACGACCGTGGCTCCGGCGGCACGAGCGATCGCCGCACAGTCGTCCTGGCTGCCGTCGTCCACGCAGACGACGCGGTCGAACCGGCGCAGCACGTCCCGGACGACGTCGGCGATGACGCCGCCCTCGTCGTACATCGGGATGACGACGCAGGAACTCGAGTCGGGTCTCGACACGTCAGCCTCCAGGCGATCTGCGGGTGGACTCACGCTAGGGCGCGACCGCCGTCCCGACGACGGCCGTGAAGGCACGACGGCATGGCCCGAAGTGACTAGGTCGACGGGATCGCGGGCGGCCTCGCGCGGCGATGGTCGATCGTCCCGTGGCCGGCACTAGCCTGCGCGAGTGGAGAGGTGGCATGCGGGCGCGACGGCGTACCTCGTCGTCGGTTTGGGGCTCCTCCAGGCGCTCTGGATCGTCACCGTCCCGCCGTTCGCCGCTAGCGACGAGTTCGACCACGCGTTCCGCGCCGCAGGTGCAGCCACAGGCCAGCTCGCGCTTCGCACACCGGCCCCGGACGGGCGCGGCGAGCTCGTGGCGGTACCGCGCCAAATGGTCGAGGCAGCATCCGCGCAGTGCGCGTCGCTTCCCTACACCGGTGAGGACAACTGCTACCCGGTGCGGGAGACGTCCGACGGGCGCGTGCTCGTGGCAACCGCGGCGGGTACCTACCACCCGGGCTTCTACGCGCTTATCGGTACGTTCGCACGGCCGTTGGACGGAGCAGGTGCGCTCTACGTCATGCGCACAGCGGCCGCACTTCTGTGCCTCGCCCTGGTCGCCTTGGCTGCCTGGCTTCAGCGCCGCCGAGGGCCGTGGGTCCGGGCGTCAATCGTCCTCAGCCTCACCCCGACGCTGGTCTACACCTCGGTGGTGGGTGCACCGAACGGACTCGAGATCGCTGCAGGGCTCCTGCTGTGGGTGGCGTTGCTCGAATTGAGCGACCATGAGCCGACCCCGCAGCCGGTCCTCACCTTCTGGTCCGCTGTCGGCGCCGCGTCCCTCCTCGTCACCCTGCGCCTGCTCGGGCCGATTTTCCTCATGGCCGTGGCGGGGGTCGTCGCCGTGCTCGGCGCCGGACGTGTCCTGAGCGTCATGCGTCCCCATCGCGTCCACGTCGGCGCAGGCGCCCTTGTTCTGGCCACTGCGGGCGCATTGTCAGCCGCGTGGATACTCCACGCCGGCCAGCTCGCTGGAGAGGGACGGCCTGACCGGTCGGCGACCCCGCTCGTGACCGCTGTCGCGAGCGGGTCGTCGGATGACGCGTCCTGGGGTCTCATCACCGTCGTCGTGTGGCAGCTGCAGACGATCGCGGCGTTCCCCTATCGCGACCAGCCGGGGCCGATCTGGGTCTATCCTCTACTTGGCGGGATCCTCGTCCTCTTCGTCGTCGCCGGGTGGCGCGCTGCGCGAGGCAGATCCCGGGCGGCCCTCGCACTAGCGGTGCTCGTCCCGCTGCTCCTGCCGGTGGCGCTGACCGCCGCGACCGCGGCGTCACAGGGCGTCATCTGGCAGGGACGCTATGTTCTGCCGGTGGGGGTGGGTCTCGTGCTGCTGGCGGGCCGGATGGCCGAGCGCGGGGCACCGGGACGGATGGCGGCGCGCTGGCCGGTCGTGGGCGGAGCAGCCGCGGCGGCAGCCGTGGCCGCCTGCTTGCTCAAGGTGCGTGCCGACGAGCTCGGCAGCCCGCCGTCGAGGAGCGATCCGAGCTGGTGGGCCCCCTGGCCGCTGCTGGTCGTCGCCGGCAGCCTCGTCGGCACCGGCCTCATGGTGCTCTACGTGCTCAACGGCCGGTCCACCGTCGTCCGGTCCGCCCCCGTCGGGCCGTCGACCGGGCCGCGCGCGCTCGACCCGACCACATGAGCGGCCTCCGCGTCGTGTGTGTGACGCCGCACGTGCCGTACGCCGGGGTGGACCATGCCGGCGGAGCGTTCCTGTACCGCTACCTCGAGCACCTCGAGGAGGTCGAGGGATGGTGCGTCGAGCTCCTGGCACCGGGACGACCAGCGAACTCAGCCGCAGTCGATGGCTGTCCGGTGTCCGTGACGATGTACCCGGAGCGCGAGGATCCGGGGCTGGTGACGACTGCCTGGCGCCTGGCGCGCCACGGCGTTAATGCGCCGAGTCCCCACCGGTGGGTCCGTGACCTTCCGCGCGAGCTCGAGGAGGCTCTGACCCGGGCGGACCTCATCGACCTCCAATGGTCCGAGTCGGCGGCGCTTGCGCCGGCCCTGAGACGACACTTCCCGCGAGCAGTCGTGGTCTCCACGGCCTACGACAGCATGACGCAGGCCGTGCGTCGCGCGCGGGCAGCGGCCTCGTTGCTCGAGCGGACTCGCTCGTTGCTGATGGCCCGGTCCGCCCCCCCGGGCCGAGGCGGCCGGATTGGGGGCCAGCGACCTGGTGACGGTTTTCAATCCGCACGACGGCGCCATGGTGCGAGCGCTCGGGGTCGAGACACCGGTCGAGGTGCTCGCACCGCTCGTCGAGGTCGACCCAATCGTGGTGCCGGCCCCGGGGAGCGGACGGGTCCTGTTCGTCGGCGCGATGTGGAGGAGCGAGAACGACGAGGCCGCACGGTGGCTCCTCGACGCGGTCATGCCGGAAGTGTGGACGAGAGCGCCCGACACCCGAGTGCGGATCGCCGGGGCCCGGCCGTCGTCCTCCCTGCTCGCCCGCACCGACGGGCGCCTCGAGATCACGGGCTACCTCGATGACCTCGCTACGGCGTACCAGGATGTCGCCGTTGTCGCCGTGCCCTTGCGGCGGGGTGCAGGTCTGAAGTTCAAGACGGTCGAGGCACAGGCCTACGGGTTCCCGACGGTGACGACGACCGTGGGCGCGGAAGGTGTCGCGGACGTGGTCCCGGGGATGGTTGCGGCCGTCGTCGACGACGCAGCCTCGTTCGCTGACGCCCTGGTCTCGGCGCTCGCAGGCAGGGCTGCTGGTCCCGACGTGGCCAGAGTCCGCGCTGCCCTCGACTTCGGCGCGTCGGTAGCGCGTCACGCCCGCCGGTGCGAGGCGCTCGTGGCCGCCCGCAGGTGTGGGCCGGAGGCCTAGCGGGTCGCGGCGTCCTCGTCATAGGCGTTGTGGATGGCGGCACGGTCGGGCAGCCGGCGCCCGAGGGCCACCTTCTGGCGGATCAGGAGGCGGTAGCAGACCATCAACAGGGAGAGGAGGAGTCCCTCCCCCCCGGCTCGCCACCCCCCGTCGAGCACGAAGCGGCTGATGAACTCCCTGGCGATGTAACTGGTCCTGGGGCCGGACTGGCCGCGATCGGTCGCGTGCTGCGCCTCGAGGCTCGTGTAACGGTCCAGCTTGGCGAGAAAGTGGCTCCAGTCCGTGTAGTTGTAGTGGACGACTGCGAGGCCGTCCTCGGGGGGCAACCGCAGGATGCGGGCTCCTTGTCGAACCTGGACCTCGGTGTGCGTTTCCTCGGGCAGCGTCACCGCATCGCGTTGGAAGAAGCGCAGGTGCACCTCGCGCTCTCGGCTCCATCCGCTGTGCAGGGTCGGATGACCGAACATGAAGGTGTCGAAGTGGATCTCGACAGCGTCGTGCTCGTCGCTTCTCGCGATGTCTCGGAGGCGGCTGGCGAGTGCCGCCGGGATGACCTCGTCCGCGTCGAGCACGAAGATCCATGAGAACCTCGCTTCGGCGATCGCCAGCTTTTTGGCCGGTTCGACCAGTCCGAGGTCCGGAACGGGCACCACCCGAGCACCGAAAGCCTCGGCGATCTCGCGGGTGCGGTCCGTGCTCGCCATGTCCGCCACGATGACCTCGTCGGCGAACCCCACGAGCGACCCCAGCGCCCGGCCGATGTTGGCCTCCTCGTCGCGGGTGTTGATGACGGCGGTGATCATCGGTCGAAGAGGGCCTTCCGTAGGGCACGCACCTCGGTGCGGCAGACGAGGACAAGGCTCGCACAGTAGACGCCGGCCGACATCGCGAGGTGCACGAGCGTGCCGGTCGCCGACCCGCCGTCGCCGAGGGTCGAGACAGCCCACCAGGGGAGGGCGACGCTCGCCGACGCGACCACCCACGGGAGCCATGCCCGTGTCATCGAGGTCGCGTCGACGAAGCCGCGAGCCTGCCAGAGCAGTCCGAGGCTGATCGCGCTCACGAGGATGTTGGCGACGCCGTACCCCTCGACGCCGATGGCTGCAGACAGGGAAGGGACCAGGGCCCAGGTCGCGACCGCCCAGGCGACGGTGTATGCGAGCCCGACCCGTGGCCGACCCAGTGCGTTGAACGCGGAAAGGAGGACGGCCGACACCGGAGCGACGAGGTTGGCGACCATGAGGAGCCGCAGGGTAGGCACGGCGGGATCCCAAATGTCGCCGTAGACCAGGTGCACGAGCCCGTAGGTGTTGACGGCGATGACTACGCTCACGGGTGCCACGGTCGCGTTGGCCCAGAACGCGGCGGCGGACACGGCGCGCGCGAACCGCTCCGGCTGGTTCCGCAACCGCGCGAGCAGGGGGAAGTAGATGCTGCTCAGCGCCGCGACGGCGTACGTCGCCACGACGGCGAGTTGTTGAGCCCAGGAGATGTAGCCGACGGCGGTGATGCCGAGAACCCACGAGAGCACGAGCGGGTTGATGCCGTCCTTGACCTGCGACACCAACTGCCCCCCGGCGATCGGCAGTCCGAAGTGCCACCGTGACCGCACCCCCCGTGTCCCGCCCCCGCGCACCCCGATCCCCGACGCCGCGAGGTAGGCAGGAACCGCCACGAGGTGCGAGATCGCGAAGACCGCGAGGGCCCCGGTAGTGGTGGGGAAGGCGGGCAGCGCCACGCCGCTGCCGACGGCCAGGAGGCACGGCTGGATTAAGGACACGGCGCCGAGCCGCTTGAAGGACAGGGTCCGCTCGAGGAGCGCGGTGCTGACGGTCGTCAGGGGAACGGTGAGGAGGGTGATTGCGGCCAGCGACACCGCGGACGTCGAGAACCAGGACGGCATGGACCCATTCAGCGTCGAGCTCGCGACCGCTACTGCCGCGGCGAGGGCAACAGCGGCGACGGTCTGGGTCCGCAGCACGCTGCGTACGTCGTGCCGAGTGGGCGGCTCGTCCTGGTGGATCACCGAGGACGAAAGACCGCCGTCGACCAGGATCCGGCCGACCGCGAACACCAAAAGGCATACGGCGACCGTCCCAACCTCGCTCGGTACGAGGATCCGTGCCTGGGCGACAGATGCCACGAAGAGAGCGGTGAACGCCACTCCTTGGCGAAGGAGAAGCGTCAGGCTGCCCCGAGCCACCCGGCCCGCCAGTGCGCCGTCGTCATTGCCGGGCCGCGACCGAGGGTCTCTCTCAGGGGTCGACCGGTCCCGCGGCAGGCCGCCCGTCACGAGTCGGCGCCCTGTGGCGGAAGTCCTCGCAGGCCACGGACGAAGGACCGTAGACCCGCCAGGTCCCTCCTCAGGAGGAGGACGAGCAACCGGACTCCGGCGTAGCGGGCGAGCGCCACCGGCCGACGGCCTCGAGGCACCCACCGACGTTGGAACATCCTAAAGTTACGGCCCGCGTAGTAAGGCGGCATTCCGCCGGTCGCCTGGGTCGTCGTCGTACGGCAGGCGACGGCCACCGCCCAACCGGAGGCGCGGAGCCGTTGATGAAAGTCGACCTCCTCGAAGTACAGGAAGTACTTCTCGTCGAAGCGAAGCCTGCTGATCGCCTCCCAACGGTAGAGGCAGAGCGCACCGTCCAACCAATCCACCGTCGCTGCTCGTCCTTCCGGGACCCGCTGCGCGTGGCTGGGGATGCCCCAGTTGCCCAGTCGACCCCCGGCCGACCACACGTCGTCTCCTGACACGAGCACCGGTCCAACCGCTCCTAGCCGGTCGTCGTCGTCCAGCACGTCGGTCAGCTCGCGTACCGTGCCCTTCCGCAGCACCACCTCGTGGGTCGCGACAAGGACGCGGTCGTCGGCGGCCAGGTCGAGGTCCGTCGAGAGCATGTCGAGGCCACGGTTGACCGCTGCACCGTAGCCATAGTTGGCCGTGCGCACGACCCGTGCGGCTCCGGGCAGCGCCGCTCGGAGTTCGTCGGTTGAGACCGCGTCGCCGCTGTTGTCCACCACCAGCAGCCGACCCGGCTCGATCCCCGACGCGACTATGGACCTGAGGGTCGTGCCCAGGGTGTCAAGGCTCCGGTGGTGGACGACCACGCAACCTGTCCGGCCGGGTGGACGGTGGGTCGGCCGGGTCATCGTGGGACCGGACGCCGGCGTGCCCGGCGCCTAGCCTGGACCACCATGGCCAGGAACCACACACGGCCACGGGCGACTTTCCACGGAGACCGGACTGTCCCCGTGGCGTTGCCGTCGTGCTCCCGCCGGCGTACGACGGGCGCTGACACGTGCGCCACGGAGCCCGTCCACAGCCCCAGCAGACCGAGCCAGCCGTCGTGCAGCTCGCGCGCCGTCGGCGGAAAGGGACGAGCCAGTGTTGCGAGCTCGCGCGTCATGCCCATCGCGCACCCGTAGTAGGGGATCTGTGACGTCGCCAGTCCGAGGACCGTGCCGACCAGCCGCGGTGAGGGGTCGTCACGGAGGACGAAGCCCGATCGAGTCAGCTGCGGTCGGACGGGCGTGCCGTCGAAGGTGACGACGTTGCCCACGACGAGGTCGGCGTGCTCCAGAGCCACCTGCATGAGCGCGAGTCGTCCGTCCGGCCATAGGTCGTCCTGGTCGACGAGGAAGAGGTGCTCGCGGGTGGCCAACGACATCGCGCGCTCAAAGGTGCGGGAGTAGCCCAGGTTGCGTCCGTTCTCGAACACCCGGATCCGGCGATCGCCGACCGACCGGACGACATCGACGGTGTCGTCAGTCGAGGCGTCGTCGACGACAACGATCTCGTCGTCCGCGGCGAGCTGGCTCAGGACCGACTCGAGCTGGGGGATGACGTAGCGTGATCCGTTGAAGGTCGCCATGCAGACGCTGGCACCGGACCGCGGCCTCACGCGCGGCTCAGTCGAGCCCGAGCGAGAAGGCTGACTCGAGGTCGTGGCGCGAGTAGGCCCGGAAGGCGATGTGTGTCTCGGTCGAGCTGACCCCGGCGACCTTGTTGAGACGGTCTGCGACGACGTCGGCCACCTGGTCGTGGTGGCGCACACGCACGAGTGCGACGAGATCGATCTGCCCGGTCACCGAGTAGACCTCGCTGACCCCGTCTATTGCCGCGATCCCCTCGGCGACCTCAGGGATCCGGTCGATGTCGGCCTTGACGAACACGATCGCGGTGATCATGCGGTCAGCCTAGGGCGTGGCGTCGGATCCGGGGCGCAAGCGGGCTCACCGGCTCAGGGCATGGCGCAGGAGCGACCCAACGGCGCGGGGACTCCGCGCACGGACGGCGGGCACCAGGTGGGCGAGCGCGTTGGCACGGGAGGTGAGGCGGACGCGAGCGCTCCGCGCCGCTCGGTCCCACTCGAGGACGTCGAGTTCGCGGGCGATGGTGTCGAAGTAGTCGCGTTCCTCATTGAAGCGGCCACCGGTCGCCGCTCGCACCGACGAGTCCGACGCCCGGTGGCGGCGGTACCGGAAAGTCACCTCGGGGTCGATGACCAATGATCCTCCCGCGACGGCGACATCGACGAGGAGGGCGAGGTCCTGCACGACCCCGTAGGAGCGGAACCCGATCTCGTCCACCAGCGCGCGGTCCCAAGCCAGACTCGGGAAGTAGGTCCAGTTGCCGCGCAGGAGGCTGGCAGCGAGGCCTTGGCCACTCAGGGTCGACGCGCCGGCGCCGCCGGGGCGCAGGCGCTTCTTGATCCGATCGGCGCCCCCGAGCGCAGGTCGGCCTACCTCGTCGATCACCTCGACCCCTGGCTGCACGACGGCGGCGCCAGGGTGTGACTCGAGTGTGCGACGCAACGTGCGAACGTAGTGGGGGAGCATCACGTCGTCAGCGCCGAAGAACACGACGACGTCGGCCGTCGACCGTTCGAGCGCGTGACGATAGGTCAAGTTGGCTCCGAGGTTGTGCTCATTGCGGCGGTAGGTGACCCGTCGGTCGTCGAGCGAGGTCACGAAGTCACGGACCGAAAGGTCGGGATGGCAGTCATCGACGACGTGGAGGCGCCAGTCCGGATCGTCTTGAGCGAGAACACTCTTCAGTGCTACACGCATGAGGTGCGGAGGACCGTAGAACGGGAGGAGGAGGTCGATGGAGACGCTCACGGCCCGAGTCTAGGCGTGGAACACCGCTTCCTCGGCCAGGCGCGTCGCGTGCCGGGCGCTGCCCGCGACCGGACAGGTCCACTCGCCGTCTATGTCAACCAGTCGCACGTCGGGCGCCTCCAGCCACCGCAGGATGCGCTCGGTCTCCTCGGCTGTCGCGGCCGGGGTCGGCCCCGGAGTGCCGGACGGTGGGGCGACCGTCTCGGCCGTCAGCCGGAGTCCCGCGACGTGGGCGTGTGCGTCGGCGCCGGCCGGGATGACACCGGCGGCGGCGAGCCGTCCGTAGCGGACCACGTGCACGGCCCATCGCCCGTCGTCCTCACGGCGGCAGGCGACGACCTCGGGGCAGTGGGTCAGTGAGGTTAGTCGTTGTGTGCGGGCCGCGACCCGCACGAACGACGCCAGGCGGTCTCGATGGACTCCCGCCTCCTCGAACCGATCGTCTGCCGCGAGCGCGGCCATGCGTGCGTTGAGCAGGTCAACGACGTCGTCGGGTCTGCGGAGCAGGGTCTCGCGAAGCTGCCGCACTACGGCGGCGTAGGTGTGCTCGTCGACGCTGCCGTCGCAAGGTGCCAGGCACCGGCCCAGTTCGGCGAGTACGCAGGCGCTCCGGGACGGACGACGCCCGAACCGCTCCGAGCACTGGCGCACGGGGAAGGTGTCGTGCAGGGCAGCCAAACACTTCTCCGCGGCCTTGCGTGAAGAGAACGGACCCAAGTAGTCGGCGTCATCGTCGAGAACCTTGCTGACCAGGGAGAGCCGGGGCCACGGCTCTCGGGTGAGCTTGACGAACGTGGTCTTCTCGGGAAACTTTGACCGCCGATTGTAGGACGGCTTGTGCTGGGCGATGAGCCTCAGCTCCCGCACCTCGGCCTCCAGCGGTGTCGCGCACTCGATGGTCGTCACGCGGGCAGCCAATTGGACCATCTCGCCCATGCGGGAGCGGGTCTCGGAGGCGGTGAAGTAGGAACGGACCCGCCTGCGCACGTCAGCCGACGTGCCGATGTAGAGCACCCGGTCCGCGTCGTCGCGGAACAGATACACCCCGGGGGACTGCGGCAAGCCGTCGGCGAGGTGCCGCTTCCTGCGCTGGGCGGCGTTGACGCGCGAGGAGAAGGTCTGGAGTTCTTCCAGCGTCGACACCCCCTGTGCTCCGATGCGTTCCATCAAGCCGTGGAGCACGTCGACTGTCGCCCGGGCGTCGGACAGGGCCCGGTGGTTGGGGGTGGTGGCGGAACGGAAGACGCGCGCTAGTGAGGAGAGCTTGCAGTTGGGGGCGTCGTCGCGGGTGATCACCCGCCGCGCGAGAACGGCAGTGTCAACCACCTCGAACGGCGGCCAGGCACGCTGTTGATGCTCCGCGAAGTGGCGCAAGAAGCCGACGTCGAACGGCGCGTTGTGCGCCACCAAAACGCAGCCGGCCGCGAACTCGAGGAAAGCCGGCAACACAGACTCGATCGGCGGAGAATCGGCGACCATCGAGTTGCTGATGCCGGTGAGGACGGCGATGAAGGCCGGGATGTCCGTCCGCGGGTTGACGAGGGTCTGGAACTCGCCGAGCACCTCACCACCGCGCACCTTGACCGCCCCGATCTCGGTGATCATCGAACCGGCGCGTGCCGAACCGCCCGTGGTCTCGAGGTCGACCACGCAGAACGTGATGTCGCGCAGCGGACGGCCGAGCTCGTCGAAGCTCCGCTGCGACTCCCACTTACCGGGGGGTGGGGCGACCGTCTTCATGTCAACGCACCGTAGGCGGGACCGCCGACAGTCCCGCGGAGGACACGGCTCAGGCGAGTCCTGCACGGGCGCGATGTGAGGCGACATGACGACGAGACTGTCGGTGGGCGGTGTCAGCCTTTCTCGCATGACGACACACATCGACTGCGACACCTGCGTGGTGCGCGGTCTCGCGTGCCATGACTGCGTAGTGACGGTGCTTCTGGGGCCACCCCCCGAGCTGGCGCCGCTGATGATCGACGACGAAGAGTTGCGTGCCCTCGACGTCCTCGCCGGCAGCGGACTGGTGCCGCCGCTGCGGCTGGTCCGGCCGGTCACTGGCCCGCACGTCGAGTCCGCCTGAGGCAGCCGAGCTCGCCGTGATCTGGGGTGGCGCGCTGGTGTGACCGCGTTCGGATGATGTCGAAGTTTGGCGAGCCTTTCCGTGGCGGACTAACGTGTAGTCAGGTGTTCGTGGAAATGGGACCAGCCGGGCCCACGCGAATGCCACGCTGAGTCCTCAGCCGCTCGCGGCCGAGGAGCCGGGGAACCAACTTTCTGGGGTGAATCTCCCGCGAGGCGTCGACGTGGCCAGGCCGCGGTGGCGAGGAGTGGGAGTAGGGCAGGTCGTGTCCGAATCCGTCAGCTCACCTGGTAGGCGTACGACACCGCAAAGGAACCACCGTCGCTGTGATCAGCACCCGGACGCGCATAGCTTCCGCGGTCTCAGGGGTCGCGCTCGTCGCGAGCCTGGGACTCGTCTCCAGCTCCCCGGCACAGGCCGAGCCCGAGATCGAGGTCGTGCAGGCCCGTGTCGACCGCCTTTACCACGAAGCCGAGCAGGCATCCGAGCGTTACAACGACGCCCGGATCGAGCTCGACGACTTGAGGGCCGATCTCGGTTCTGTGGAGGCCGACGAGGCCAGGGCCGCGAAGTCCCTCGACGCTGTGCGCCGCGACGCCCGTGATGCGATCCTGCGGCAGTACGGCAGCGGTGATCTCGGGCTGGTGAGCCAGGTCGTCAGTGCCGGCGACCCCCGGGCGCTGCTCGAGGACATCTCCACGATGTCGACCTACCAGCAGCTCCAGCAGGGGCTCTTCGACGACTACGCCACCGGTCTCGAGGCACTCAGCATCCGTCGCGACGCGACAGAGAAGCGCATCGATCAGGTGGCGGCGCTCGAGGCTCAGCTGGCCGAGGAGCAAGCGACGATCGACGCCAAGCTGGCCGATGCCGAGGACCTTCTGGCCGACCTCGAGGATGAGGAGCGGCGCGCCCTCGAGCGGCTCTCGCGCAGCACCACGGCGCGCGAGGTGCCGGCCGATATCGAGACGGCGGCCCCGGCCGCTTCCGGGCGAGCCTCGGCCGCTGTCTCCTACGCCATGGCCCAGGTCGGCGACGCCTACGTCTACGGCGCGGCAGGTCCGAGCGCCTTCGACTGCTCGGGCCTCACGATGATGGCCTGGGCTCAGGCCGGTGTGTCCCTGCCGCACTCCTCGGGCGCCCAGTACTCCTCCGGCGCGCGCGTGGGGGCGTCCGACCTGCAGGCGGGCGACCTTGTCTTCTATTACAGCCCGATCAGCCACGTGGGCATGTACATCGGCAACGGGATGATCGTGCATGCCGCCAACCCGGGTTCCGGTGTCACGACCGCCCCGCTCTATTCCATGCCGTACGTCGGCGCCGTCCGTCCGGGCTAACGGGAACGCTCCTGACCGAAGTCCAGCACCCAAGGACCGGCTTCCCCCTACGGTGGGTGGCCGGTCCTTCGCTGTTCCTGCTCGTGTTCGTCGCCGTCCTGACGTGGGCTGTGACGCGGCCCGCCCCAAGCGACGAGCCCTACGTCGTCCCGGTGCCGACTGCGTCAGCCGTGACCTCGATCGACCCGGCTGGCGCCGCAGAGGCACTGCAGCAGCTGGTGTCGGCGATCGGCGCGGGCGACAGGGTCGCGGCGCGAGCACTCGCAGGGGGCGAAGAGACAACTGCTGCTCGGCTGGCGGACCTCGTCGACGTCGCGGAGGCGGCACGTATCGACGGCCTCACCCTGCGGTACGTCGACGGCGACGGCGCGCTCACTGCCGACGGCACCTGGGCGGCCACGGTCGACGCCACGTGGGCATACGCCGGCTTCGATCCTCAACCGACGTCAACCGAGGTCTCGGTCCGGTTCGCCGCTTCGCAGGACGGGGTGTTTGTCGCCGGCTGGGGCGGTGGCGGCTTGCGTACGCCGGTGTGGATGAGCGGACCGATGCAGGTCAGCCGCTCGGCCGACCTGCTCGTGGTCGCTGCGGCCGACACCGATCTCGCTGCCTACGTCCGTCTCGCCCATTCGGCCGTGCCCACGGTGTCCAGCGTCGTCACTTCGTGGCGTCCGCGCCTCGTGGTGGAGGTGCCCGTCGACGGCGCGGCGCTCGAGGCCGCCCTCGGGACCGAGCCCGGCTACTACGCCCAAATCGCGGCGGTGACCGGCGCCGGCGGGACCTTCGTCGAGGGCGCTCCGATCCACATCCTGGTGAACACCGACGTCTTTGCGGGCCTAGGTCGGGCCGGTCGTGAGGTTGTACTGGCGCACGAGGCGACGCACGTCGCCACGGCCGCCCCGTCCAGCAAGGCGCCGACCTGGCTCATTGAGGGGTTCGCCGACTACGTCGCCTTGCGCACCACCCGCTTGCAGCTGACGCAAACCGCGGGGCAGGTGGCCGAGCAGTTACGAGTTGGAGGGTTGCCGGAAGCATTGCCCGCGTCGGCTGACTTTGACACTCGCGGCTTGCACCTAGGGGCGGTCTACGAAGCGTCCTGGTTGGCGTGCGTGGTTTTGGCGGAGCGAGCCGGACCTCTGCGACTCAGCGCATTCTACGACGCGGTCAGCACGGGCGATGACCTCTCAAAGGCAATCGTTCGTTACTTCGACTGGTCCCACCAGGATTTGATTAGCGCCTGGCAGGATCGCCTCGCGAGACTTCCTCGCTAGGGTCGCTTGGTGGAATGACGAAACACCTGCAGAACCCGATCGCGTGGGACGAAATACAATCGTAGATTCGGCGACCGGTCCGATTGGTGCCCTCTGGGCTTGGGCATCGCCAGGACGAGGACTGCTGCGCTGCCGCCAGAAGCAGGTCGTGTTCTAAGGCAGAGGCCCCGCGCTGCATAACGAGCGTGGGGCCTCTGTCTCACCGAATTGTCGACGCCTGCTATGTGCAGACCCTCGTCAGCAGGTCTTGTTGGAGATGCAGGTGTTGGTCTCCGTGAAGGCGCCCTGGATTTGGTTACCCAGGAGAAAGACAACCGCGACGATCACGGCGGCGATGCCGGCGACGAGAAGGCCGTACTCGACGGCGGACGCACCACGCTCGTCCATCTTGGCAAGTCGGGCCTGAATCATGATGCGGCCGTAGTCGAGCATGGTGTTCTCCTTGAGGGGTCGTGTTGGTGGGGGGCGGTTCCGTGTGGAGCCTCGGCGTGAGGACGGAACCTCACGACCAGAATCATGTCCGAACCGATGCGCCAGACCATCAGGAGAACGCCCCAACTACGGTAGTCATTTGTGACTAGGGGAAGAGCTCGAGTGCAGCTATCGCTCATTCGGCTGGATGCTTGACAGGAGCCCGGTGCGCATCGCAGTGACCAAGGCTTGAGCCCGGTTGCCGGCCCCGAGCTTCTGATAGATTCGGGCAATGTGCGACTTGGCGGTCGACTCGCTGAGGTAGAGCTTCTGACCGATGGCCGCTGCCCCAAGACCGTCGGCGAGGAGCAGCAGGACGTCGTGCTCGCGCTCGGTGAGGTTGGTCGACTCGCCCGAGGCGCGCCTGATCATGGCGCCAACGAGTCCGGCGCAGACGAACGCGCGCGGGGAGACGTGAGCGTGGCGAGCAGCCTTGACCACCTCGGACGAGGGCGCGTCCTTGCCGACGAAGCCGG
>JAOPXU010000392.1 GCA_025964985.1 Nocardioides sp. | reverse complement strand
TCCTCGATGACCAGCGCGTGGCGGGCCAGCTCGAGGACCTCGTCGTCGGTCAGCGACAGCCGCCGCGACTTGGCCGGCTCGACGTCGACGAACTCGGTCGTGCGGCCCACGGTCGGGTCGTCGGTGTAGATCATCTTGGTCAGCTTGGCGCCGACGCCCCGCTTGAGGATGGCCGGCCGGTTCGCGCGCAGGGCCGGCTTGTAGACGTAGAACTCGTCGGGGTTGACCGCGCCCTGCACCACGCCCTCGCCCAGGCCCCAGGCCGAGGTGATGAACACCGCGTCGGTGAAGCCCGACTCGGTGTCCATGGTGAACATGACGCCCGAGGCGCCCACGTCGGAGCGCACCATCTTCTGCACCCCAGCCGACAGCCCGACGTCGCCGTGGGCGAAGCCGTGGTGCACCCGGTAGGCGATCGCCCGGTCGTTGTAGAGGCTCGCGAACACCTCGCGCACCGCGTGCAGCACGGCGTCGATGCCGCGGACGTTGAGAAAGGTCTCCTGCTGGCCGGCGAAGCTCGCGTCGGGCAGGTCCTCGGCCGTCGCCGAGGAGCGCACCGCGAAGCTCGCCTCTCCCCCGCTGCCGGCGGCGAGCTGCTCGTACGCCGACCGGATGTCGGCCTCGAGGTCGGCCGGGAACTCCTGGAGGACGACGGCCTCGCGGATCTCCTTGCCGACCTCGGCGAGGCGGCGCACGTCGTCGGTGTCGAGGCCGTCGAGCAGCGCGGTGATCCGCTCGGCCAGCCCCGTCTCGCCGATGAAGCGGTGGTAGGCCTCGGAGGTCGTGGCGAACCCGTCGGGCACGCGCACCCCCAGCTCGGTGAGGTGGGAGACCATCTCGCCCAGGGAGGCGTTCTTGCCGCCGACCTGCTCGAGGTCGGCCAGTCCCAGCTCGGAGAACCAGCGGACGTTGTCGTGTGCCGACTGTGCTGACTGTGCTGATGGGGTGGGGGTGGTCATTCAGCGCCTCCTCGGGCGTCACGGGCCTTGCTTCGCTCACGGCTGGGGACGCCGCCGTTGCGCTTGAGTGTCTGGAGCACCAGCGTCGCCATCTCCTCGACCGACTTGGCCGAGGAGTCGATGACGGGGATCTTGTGGGCGGCGTACAGCTCGCCGGCCTGCCGCAGCTCCCAGCGGCACTGGCTGAGCTCGGCGTACTTGCTGCCGGGACGGCGCTCGTTGCGCACCCGGCTGAGCCGCTCGACGGTCGTGGTGATGCCGAAGCAGCGGTCGGCCAGCTCGGCCACCGGCCGCGGGAGGTCGCGGGACTCGAGGTCCTCCTCGACCAGCGGGTAGTTGGCCACGAACAGGCCGTGCTGCAGGGCGAGGTACATGCTCGTCGGCGTCTTGCCGCAGCGCGAGGGCGCCAGCAGGACGACGTCGGCGCGGTCGAGGGCCCGCAGGCTCTGCCCGTCGTCGTGCTCGATGGTGAACTCCACCGCGGCCATCCGGGTGTTGTAGCGCTTGATGTCGCCCACGCCGTGCAGCCGGGCGACCTCGCGCACGCCCTGGTGGCCCAGGACGCTCTCGACCTTGGCCATGTGCATCTCGAAGAAGTCGATGATCGGCGCGCGGGTCTTGGCCAGCTCGTGGCGGATGTGGTCCTCCGCGGCGGTGGTGAACGCCAGCGGCATCACCGGTCCGTCGACCGCCTCGTCGAGGACCCGCACCACCTCCTGCGCCTCCTCGACGCTCTTGATGAACGGGATCGTCGTCCGGTCGAAGACCAGGTCGGGGAACTGGATGAGCAGCGCGTTGCCCATCGTCTCGGCGCTGATGCCGGTCGAGTCGGAGAGGAAGAAGACCGGAACGGCGTGGCCGCCCGGAGCGTCAGGACCGCTCGAGCTCACCCGGCTCTCCCTTCGTCGGCTGCGGATCGTTGCAGGGAACCTAGTCCGCCCGCCGGCGCCCGGACGGCGCGTCTCGCCCCGGGAGTGTCGCAGGCCGCGAGCACCCTGGGCCCACCCTGGGGGATTCACCTGCGCGAAGGTGGTGACGTGGTCGGGACAGCGCCCAGACTGAGGTCGCCCCCACCCCCACGATCGGACTCGTCATGCCCGACCACCCCCGCCTCGTCGGCGGTCGCTACGAGCTGCGCGAGGTCCTCGGCCGCGGCGGGATGGCCGTGGTCCGCCGGGCCTACGACCACGTCCTCGACCGCGACGTGGCCATCAAGCTGCTGCACACCGACGACGCCCTCGACCGCGAGCGCTTCGCCAGCGAGGCCCGGCTGCTGGCCCTGCTCAACCACGAGAACGTCGTCGCCGTCCTCGACGCCGGCGTCGAGGCCGACACCACCACGACCGGCTCCCCGGGCCGCCCCTGGCTGGCCCTCGAGCTGGTGCGCGGCGAGACCCTCGCCGCCCGGCTCGCGGGCGTCCGGCCCGACCCCGCCGACCTGGCGCGGATCGGCTCGCAGATCGCCGCCGCCCTGGCCCACGCCCACAGCCACGCCGTCGTGCACCGCGACGTGAAGCCGTCCAACGTCCTGGTCGACGAGGCCGGCCGCGCCCGCCTGACCGACTTCGGCATCGCCCGCCTCGTCGACGGCGGCACCTCCCTCACGATGACCGGCCACACCATCGGCACCGCCGCGTTCCTCGCCCCCGAGCAGGTCGCCGGCGGCGCGGTCACCACCGCCACCGACGTCTACGCCCTGGGCCTGGTGCTCCTCGAGGCCCTCACCGGGCGCCGCGAGTACGACGGCCCGCCGGTCGAGGCGGCCCTGGCCAGGCTGCACCGCAGCCCGCTTGTCCCCGTCTCGCTGCCCACCGGGTGGCCCGCCCTGATCGCGGCCATGACCGTCTCCGACCCGGCCGCCCGCCCGGGCGCCGACGCCGTCAGCCGCCGTCTCGGCGAGCTCAGCCAGCGCACGACCGCCCCGGCCGGCGTACCGGACGACGACGCGACCACCGCCGTGCCCCTCGCCGGCGCCGCGGCCCTGGGCGGCGCCACCGTCCTGCCCTTCCCGGCCCCTGCGGCAGCGAACGGCCCGACCTTCCCGCCACCGCCGTACCCGCCGGCCGTGCCGCCGCGCGAGACCACCCGCGCCCCGCGCCGTCGCCTCCTGGTGACCATTGCTGCGGCTGCCACCCTGGCCCTCGGCGTACCCGTCGCCATCGGCGTGGGCGACGGGGGTGCCGACCCCGCCAGCGCCACCGCCGACACCCGTACCGTCCGCGCCCCGAAGGCCACCACCGCCACCTCCGAGCCGGCCGCCCCGACCACCCGTACGCCGGTCGAGGAGGTCGTGCAGACCTCTGCGCCGAAGGACCCCGCACCCCGCACCCAGGACCGCCGTCCCGCCCCGACCAAGCAGGCCGGTGGCAACGGGGGCGGTCCGAAGGCGAAGGGCGGCAAGGCCAAGGGCAAGGCCAAGGCGGCCGGCAAGGGCGGCGGCTCGAAGGGGAAGTCCCAGGGGAAGTCGAAGGGCAAGGGCAAGGGCAAGGGGAAGGGCTGACCCCGGGCGGCCGTCCTGGTCCGCCCTCCTAGGCTGGGCCGGTGAGCCCCGACGACGTGCCGACCGACGCGCCCACCGACGACCGCACGATGCGCGAGCGGATGCTCGCCGGTGACGACTACATCGCCGACGACCCCGAGCTGGCCGAGTGGAGCATGACCGCACGCGACCTCGCGGCGGCCTACAACGCGACCACCCCGCGCCAGGCGCCGCTGCGCCGCAGCCTGCTCGAGCAGCTGCTCGGCTCGATCGGCGAGGACACCGAGATCCGTCCGCCGTTCCAGGTCGACTACGGCACCCACATCAGCATCGGCGCCCGGTGCTTCGCCAACTTCGGGCTCGTCGCCCTCGACGTCGCCACGATCACCATCGGCGACGACGTGCAGATCGGCCCCCACGTCCAGCTGCTCACGCCCACCCACCCGCTGGACGCCCAGGCCCGCCGCGACAAGTGGGAGGGCGCCCAGCCGATCACCATCGGCGACAACGTCTGGCTCGGCGGCGGCGTCATCGTCTGCCCGGGCGTCACCATCGGCGCCGACACGGTCGTCGGGGCCGGCGCCGTCGTCACCCGTGACCTGCCCGCCGGCGTCCTGGCCGTGGGCAACCCCGCGCGCGTGGTGCGCGAGCTGTGATGTGGACGTCGTGCGCCGCCGGGCACGCCCACTGGGGCCGGCACGGCGCGGCCGGCCTGCTCCTGGCCCGTGACGGCACGGCGCTGCTCCAGCTGCGCGCCGGCTGGGCCCACCAGGGCGGCACCTGGTCGATCCCCGGCGGCGCGCTCGAGCGCGGCGAGTCCCCGCTCGAGGCGGCCCTGCGCGAGGCCGAGGAGGAGCTGGGCCTGAGCTCCGACGTCGTCGACGTGCGCGGCACCTTCCTCGCCGAGTGCGGCGGCTGGGCCTACGAGACCGTGCTGGCCGAGCCCCTCGGGGTCGTGCACACGCGTGACCGCGCCGAGAGCGACGGCCACCGCTGGGTGCCGGCCGACGACGTCGACGCGCTGCCGCTGCACCCGGCGTTCCGCAAGGCGTGGGACGACCCCGACGGCGTCATCCGCGCCTTCGTCGCCGGCACGTCGAGCGCCGCCGCGTGACCCTGCAGCTCGGTCCCGTCAGCCGGCGACCTCGAAGCGCACCGAGCGCTTCTCGACGTCGGCCTCGGTGAGGCTCACGCGCACGTCGTGCCCCAGGGGCAGCGGCTCTCCGGAGGTGAGCGGCGCCTCGACGCCGAGACTGCCGACGGTCACCTTGCCGCGCCGCTCGTCCTTGTCGTCGACCGAGACCACGACCCCGTCGAAGGTCTCCCCCACCCGGCCGGCCAGCAGGCCGGCCTCGACGAGGTCGACGACCGCCCGCTCGTACGACGACGCCTTCTGCCCGGTCGTGCGCATCACGTCCGGCAGCGTGGGGAGCGCGGTGAGCACCCACGCGGGCACGGGCTCCTCGGCGCACAGCGCGACGCAGACCTCGCCGGCGTAGCGGTCGGCCAGCCGGCGCAGCGGCGCGGTGACGTGCGCGTACTCCGAGGCCAGGGCGGAGTGCTGGGGCTCGGCCGGCACCTCGCCGTCGAAGGCGACGTAGCCGCTGCCGCGCAGCAGGCGGGCGCTCGCCACGACGACCGCGGCGTGCGCGGGGTCGGTCGGGTCGAGCGAGCGGATGAAGTCGGGGTAGAGCTGCTCCGCCGGCCACTCGACGCCCAGCGCCCGGGCGGTGCGGTGCAGGCGCTGCACGTCGCGGGGGTCGGGCTCGGGCAGGGTGCGCAGCAAGCCGACGCGCGCGTAGACCATCAGGGTCGCGGCGCCGAAGCCGGTGAGCAGCGAGATCTCGGCGTTCCACATCTCGACGGGCAGCTGGCTGCGGAACTCCAGGCGCCACCCGCCCTCCTCGCCGGTCTCGATCTCCTGCTCGGGCAGCGGGAGCGACACCCCGCCGCGGGCGGCCGCGCGCGCCAGGCGCTTGACGCCGATCTCGCGCAGCAGGAGCAGCACCTCGGAGGCCGAGCCGTCGTCGATCGAGGCCTGGGCCTGCTCGTAGGTCAGCTGCGCCCGCGAGCGCACCAGGGCCCGCTCGACGTGGACGTCGGTGCCCTCGCCCTCGGCGTCGACCCGGATCGTCCACAGCAGCGCGGGGCGCACCTGGTCGGGCAGGAGGGAGCCGGCGTCCTCGCTGATCACGGGCGGGTGCAGCGGCACCTTGGAGTCGGCGCCGTAGAGCGTCTGGCCGCGACGGTGGGCCTCGAGGTCGACGGGGTCGCCGGCGGTGACGAACGCCGCGAGGTCGGCGATCGCGTAGTGCACGACGTAGCAGCCGGGGCGCTCGGCGTCGCGCTCGACGTGCAGCGCCTGGTCGAGGTCGCGGGCCCCGTCGGGGTCGATCGTGACGAAGGGCAGGTCGGTGCGGTCGAGGTCGGGCAACCGCGGCGAGGCAGCAGCGCGGGCGGCGGCCTCCTCGACCTCGGGCGGGAACGTGGGCGTCACCTCGAGCTCGGCCTGGATCTGCTCGATACCTCGGCGGAGCGTCGTGACGACCGCACTGTCGTCGGTCCGGACCCGGACCACGCGGCTGCTGGACATGCCCCTAACCTAGCGGCCGTGCTGATCCTGCTGCCGCCCAGCGAGGGCAAGGCGGCACCCCGTCGCGGCAAGCCGCTCGACCTGACGACGCTGTCCTCGCCGGTGCTCACCGACGCCCGCGCCACGGTGCTCGACGCGCTCGTCGAGCTCTGTGTCGGCGACCCCGAGATCGCGGCCCGCACCCTCGACCTGTCGCGCTCGCAGCTCGACCTCCTGGCCCTCAACGCCCGGGCTGCGTCGGCTCCGACCGCGCGCGCCGACGCCGTCTACACCGGCGTCCTCTACGACGCCCTCGGCTTCGCGACCCTCTCCCCCGCCGCCAAGCGCCGGGCCTCGTCGCGGGTCGCGGTGACCTCGAGCCTGTTCGGGCTGGTCCGACCGGGCGACCGGATCCCGTCGTACCGCCTGTCCGGCGACGCCTCGCTGCCCGGCCTCGGCGCGGTGGCCGGCGTGTGGCGCGAGGCGCTCGGCCCGGCCGTGACCGAGGCCCTCGGCACCGGTCTGCTGGTCGACCTCCGCTCCGGCACGTACGCCGCCTTCTGGCGCCCGCCGGCCGACCTCGCCGAGCGCGTGGCGACCGTCCGGGTGCTGCACGAGGTCGAGGGGCGCCGTCAGGTGGTGAGCCACTTCAACAAGGCCACCAAGGGCCGCATCGTGCGCGACCTGCTCGAGGACGGGCGCGACCCGCGCAGCCCGGCCCGGCTGGCCGAAGCCCTCGCCGACCTGGGCTGGACCGTCGAGGTCGGCGAGCGGACGGCCAAGGGCACCCAGCTCGACGTCGTCGTCAGGGCGGTCTGAGGACTACCAGGTCGCCGAGGCGAACGCGTCGCGCGCCGGGGGCAGCGCGTTGTAGAGGCGCATCGACCCGCGGCCGTCCTCGAACCACGACAGCACGGTGACCGACGCCGGCGACAGCTCCATCTTGAAGACCGCCTCGAGCGGCGCGTCGAGCGCGTGCGCGACGAGCGTCTTGATCGGGGTCACGTGGCTGACCACCACGACGGTCTTGCCACCGTGGCTCTTCATCAGCCGCTCCAGGCCGGCCAGCACCCGGGTCTGCACGGTGCGGAACGACTCGCCACCACGAGGCGCGGAGTCCAGCGAGCCCAGCCAGGCCGACAGCTCGTCGCCGTGCTGCTCGCCGACCTCGGTGAAGGTCAGTCCGTCCCAGTGCCCGAACTCCATCTCGGCGAAGCCCGGCTCCTCGGTCACCGCGACGTCGAGCACCTCACCGATGATGTCGGCCGACTCGCGGGTGCGGCGCACGGGCGAGGCGATGACGGCGTCGATGCGCTCGGCCATCGGCGACAGCCACTCGGCGGCCGCCCGGACCTGGTCGCGGCCCTCGTCGCTCAGCGGCGGGTTGTCGCCGCCCAAACCGCCGGAGAACCGCTTGGCGGAGGTGTGGACCGTGACGCCGTGGCGCACGACGACCAACGTGGTCGCGCTGCCGACACCGCCCCAGCCACGGGCCGGCGGCTTCTCGGCCTCCTCGACCGCCGAGTCGGCGGCCGGCTGGTCGAGCGGGGTCCCGGCGACGGTCACGCCGGAGCGCAGCCCGTCGAGCGCCTCGTTGGCGAGCCGGTCGGCGTGACCGTTGCGCTCGCGCGGGATCCACGTGTACGTCGTCCCGGCCGGCGCCAGGCCCCTGGCCTCGGCGGCCAGCGGCACCATGTCGGGGTGCTTGATCTTCCAGCGCCCCGACATCTGCTCGACGACGAGCTTGGAGTCCATCCGCACCTCGACCCGGGCGTCGGGCGCGAGCTCGGCGGCCATCCGCAGCCCGGCGATGAGGCCGGAGTACTCCGCGACGTTGTTGGTGGCCCGACCGATCGTGGTGCCGTCCTCGGCGATGACGTGGCCGGTGCCGGCGTCCTTGAGCACGGCGCCGTACGCCGCCGGCCCGGGGTTGCCGCGCGAGCCGCCGTCGGCCTCGATCAGGACGGTGCGGGGACCGGCCACTCCTACAGGCCCGACTCGGCGGTGCGGACCAGGATCCGCTGGCACTCCTCGCAGCGCACGACGGTGTCGGCGGAGGCGGAGGCGATGACCGCGAGCTCGGCGTTGTCGATGCCGAGCTGGCAGCCGGTGCAGCGACGCTGGGTCAGGGCGGCGGCGCCGACCCCGCCCTTGCTGGCGCGCAGCTTGTCGTAGAGCGCGACGAGGTCGTCGGGCAGGCCCTCGGCGGCCGGGACCCGCTGGCCCTCGATCGCGGCGAGCTCGTGGTCGATGATCGCGGCCTTGTCGTCGCGGGTCGAGGTGAGCTCGGCCAGGCGCTCGTCGCTCGCCGACAGTCGCTGGTGGAGCTCGTCGAGGCGGGCCTGGGCCTCCTCGAGCTGCTCCATGACCTCGAGCTCCTCGTCCTCCAGGGTGCCGATGCGGCGCTCGAGCGACGCGAGCTCGTGCTGCATCTTCTCGAGGTCCTTGGGGTTGGTGACCAGCCCCTGCGCCATCCGGTCGGTGTCGCGGGTGCGGCGGGCCTTGACGTGCTCGACGTCCTGCTCGGCCTTGCGCTGGGCGGCGGTCAGGTCGTCGACGACGACCTGGGCGTCGCGGCGCTGGTCGTCGAACTCCCGTCGGCTGGCCGTCAGGCTCTCGATCTCGGCGATCTCGGGCAGCGCACGCCGCTGGTGGCGCAGCTGGTCGGCGCGTGAGTCGAGGGTCTGGAGGTCGAGCAGCCTGAGCTGGGCGGACGGGTCGGCTTTCACACCCGCATTGTCCACGGGTCGGTGACGACGCCGCTGACCCGGGTCTGGACGGCGTCGCCCAGCTCGTCGAGCAGTCGGGCCGACAGCACCGGCAGCCACGTCGACTCCGCCGCCCAGTGCGCGACGTCGACGAGCGCGGGCCCGCCCTTCTCGACGAACTCGGACGCCGGGTGGTGCCGCAGGTCGCTGGTGACGTAGACGTCGGCGTCGGTGCGCAGGACCGCGTCGAGCAGGAAGTCGCCGGCCCCGCCGCACACCGCCACACGGCGGATCCGCCGCTGCGGGTCGCCGGCCACGCGCACCCCGTGGTGGGTCGTCGGCAGCGCCTCGGCGACGACGCCCGCGAACTCCTCGAGCGTCATCGGCGTGATCGTCCCGATCCGCCCGGTGCCGGGCGCACCCGTCGTGCCGTCGAGCCCGCCCGCGACCTCGACGACGTCGTACGCCGGTTCCTCGTAGGGGTGCGCCGCCTTGAGGGCGGCGACCACGTCGCGCCGGCGGCTGCGCGGCAGCACGACCTCGACGCGCAGCTCCTCGACCTCGGCGATCTCGCCGACCGTGCCGACTGCCGGGTCCGCGCCGTCGAGCGGCCGGAACCGGCCCTGCCCGCTCGAGGTGAACGAGGCGAAGTCGTAGTCGCCGATCGTGCCGGCGCCGGCCTCGGCGAGCGCGGCGCGGACGACGGCCGCGGCGTCGACCGGGACGTAGGTGGTGAGCTTGTCGACCGCGTCGCCGGTCGCCGGCGTGATCGGCGCCTGGTCGACCACGCCGAGTGCCGTGGCCAGCGCCTCGGACACCCCGCCGACGGCCTGGTCGGCGTTGGTGTGGGCGGTCAGCAGCGCACAGCCGGCCTTAACGAGCGTAGCGAGCGTGCGGCCCTTGGGCGTGGTGGCCGCGAAGCCGTGGACGCCCTTGAGGAACAGCGGGTGGTGCACGACGAGCAGGTCGGCGCCCCACTCCGCGGCAGCGGCGGCCACCTCGGCCGTCACGTCGACGGCCAGCATCACCTTCTTGACGTCCTGGGCGGGGTCGCCCCACACCAGCCCGACGGCGTCCCAGCCGTCCGCGGTGTGCGGCGGGTACCAGGAGTGGACCAGGTCGACGACGTCCTGCAGGCGGGGCACGGCCCACACCTTAGAGATCGACGGCTCCCCCGGCCATTCGGGCCCGGTCAGTTGACGAGTCGGTCGCGACCTTCCCAGTAGGGCGCGCGCAGCTTGAACTTCTGCAGCTTGCCGGTCGCCGTCCGCGCCAGCTCGTCGCGGAACTCGACCGTCGTCGGCGCCTTGTAGCCGGCCGCCTTGTCCTTGCACCAGGCGATCAGGTCGGCCTCGCTGGCCTGCTCGCCCTCGGCCAGCACCACCAGGGCCTTGATGGTCTCGCCCCACTTGTCGTCAGGCACCCCGATCACCGCGACCTCGGCGACCGCCGGGTGGGAGAACAGGACGTCCTCGACCTCGATCGAGGACACGTTCTCGCCGCCGGTGATGATGACGTCCTTCTTGCGGTCCTGGATCGTCACGTAGCCGTCGTCGCCGATCACCGCCCCGTCGCCGGTGTGGAACCACCCACCGGCCAGCGCCTTCGCCGATTCCTCCGGCTGCTCCCAGTAGCCCTCGAGGACGACGTTCGACTGCGCCAGCAGCTCGCCGGCACCGCCCCCACCATTGGCCTCGTCGCCCGCCTCGCTGACCGAGAGCCGTACGCCGAGCGCGGGGGCCCCGGCGCGGGTCAGCTTCTGGGCGCGCTCCTCGGGGGCCAGGTCGTCCCACTCGGCGCGGCTGCGGTTGACGGTGAGCAGCGGCGAGGTCTCGGTGAGCCCGTAGATCTGGATGAACTCCCAGCCGAGCTCGGCCTCGACCCGCACGACGGTCTTCGTCGGCGGCGGGGCGCCGGCCATGATGATCCGCACCCGGTCGCGACCCGGGATCTCGCCCTCCCACGACTGCGCCGCCTCGAGCACCGCCGCCGCGACGGCGGGCGCCGCGCACATCACGGTCACGCCGTGGTCGCGCACCCGGCGCAGGATCTCGGTGCCGTCGATCTTGCGCAGCACGACGTGCTTGACGCCCAGGCCGGTCATCGCGAACGGCATGCCCCAGCCGTTGGCGTGGAACATCGGCAGCGTGTGAAGGTAGACGTCGCGGTCGCTGGCCTGCACGTGCATGGCGAAGGTGACGGCGTTGGTCCAGATGTTGCGGTGGGTGATCTGCACGCCCTTGGGCCGCGCCGTCGTGCCGGAGGTGTAGTTGATGGTGGCGGTGGCGTTCTCGTCGGGCTCCCACGCGCGGGGCTCGACGCCCTCGTCGGCGTAGAGGTCGGCGTCGTCGCCCAGCACGAAGCGGTGCTCGGCCGTCACGCCGGCCAGCTCCTCGTCGAGCTCGGGGTCGACGTAGAGGACCCGGGCGCCGGAGTGCTCGACGATGTAGCGCACCTCGTCGGGCCGCAGCCGGAAGTTGACCGGCACCAGCACCCGCCCGGACCCCACGACCCCGAAGAACGACGTCAGCAGCCGGGCGCTGTTGTGGCTCACGACCGCCACCCGGTCGCCCACCCCGATCCCGAGCTGGTCCAGCCGGGCGGCCTGGCGGCGCGCAAGGGCGCCCATCTCGGCGTACGTCAGCTCGCCGAGGGGCGACGCCGGCTGGTCGGGCTCGTCGACCACGCCCACCCGGTCGCCGTAGACCTGCACGGCACGGTCGACG
Source organism: Nocardioides sp. (assembly GCA_025964985.1). Classification (GTDB taxonomy): domain Bacteria; phylum Actinomycetota; class Actinomycetes; order Propionibacteriales; family Nocardioidaceae; genus Nocardioides. The sequence goes on along the minus strand of JAOPXU010000392.1, from coordinate 429 downwards.
AAGTCACGGACGGTGAGCGGGACGATCATGGGGCCTCCTCGAGCAGCGGTGACCTGCGTCACTGTAGTGAGCCGACGTTGGTCGGCGGCTGCCCCGGTGAGAGACCTCTCATGGAGGTCTCACCCCACCCCCACCGTGAGGCAGGATCGTCCTCGACATGAGCGCGACGTGGAAGACGATCATCGGCCTGCTGCTGGTCCTGCCCCTGGGCGGGTTCGTGGCCGGCTCGCTCATCACGTCCGGAGCCGCCGAGCCCGAGCGCCGCGCCCCCATCGTCATCGACGAGCGCAGCGGCTCCCCCAGCGACCCGGCCACCGACGGCCCGTCCCGTACGCCGTCGCGCACGCCGTCCACCCGGCCGACCGACCGCACCGACGACGGCGAGGACCGCGGCGACGACGAGGGTGCCGACGGTGACGACGGTGGTGA
>JAOPXU010000388.1 GCA_025964985.1 Nocardioides sp. | reverse complement strand
CCGTGCGCAGCTTGTCCTTGTTGTGCGGGGTCATCAGCGGGATCTCGAGCCGGTCGAGCATGTAGCCCGGCATCGGCACGCAGATCACGCCGCTGGAGTGGCGGATCGTGAAGGCCATCAGCTCCGGCGTCGCCTTGCTGGCGGCGAAGATGATGTCGCCCTCGTTCTCGCGGCCCTCGTCGTCGACGACCACGACCGCCTTGCCGGCGGCGATGTCGGCGATCGCGCGGTCGACGCTGTCGAGCCGGACGCCGCCGTGCTGGTCGTCCACCTTCATCGGGTGGGGTGGGTGGGTCATCGTGCGGTTCCTTCCGTGCGGGCAGCGACGGCGTCGAGGCGGGCCTCGAGCAGCTTCTCGACGTGCTTGGCGAGGACGTCGACCTCGAGGTTGACCCGGTCGCCGGGCTGGCGCAGGCCGAGGGTGGTGCGGGCTAGGGTCTCGGGGATGAGGCTGACGGTGAACGACTCGGGCCCGGCCTCGACGACGGTCAGGCTCACGCCGTCGACGGTGATGGAGCCCTTGTCGACGAGGTACTTGCTCAGGGATCTGGGCATCGAGACCTCCACCACCTCCCAGTGCTCGCTGGGCGTGCGGCGTACGACGTGGCCGACGGCGTCGACGTGACCCTGGACGATGTGGCCGCCCAGGCGCTTGTCGGCGGTCACGGCCCGCTCGAGGTTGACGCGGTCGCCGGGCTGCACGCCCTGCAGGCTGGTCTTGTCGAGCGTCTCCTGCATGACGTCGGCGGTCCACAGCTCGCGGTCGTGCGTGGTGACGGTCAGGCAGCACCCGTTGACGCTGATCGAGTCGCCGAGACCGGCGTCTTCGAGCACGGTGGCGGCGCGGACGGTGAGGCGGATGGCGTCGCCCTGGTCCTCGACGGCCTCGACGGTGCCGAGCTCCTCGACGATTCCGGTGAACATGTCAGTCCCTCTCTGTGGTGCTGGGGTGCAGCGTGAAGCGGACGTTGGGCTCCTCACCGACAACACCGTCGACACCGTCCAGCACGGTCACGTCGGTGACCGTGGGACGCAACGCGTCGGCGATGGTGGTGATTCCGAGGTCGGCGACGGCGGGCAGGCCGGCACCGAGCAGGGCGGGGGCGACGTAGGCGACGATCTCGTCGACCAGGCCGGCGGTGACGAACGCCGCGGCCAGGGTCGGGCCGCCCTCGAGGAAGACGTGCTGCCGGTCGCGGGCGAACAGCTCGGCCAGCGCCCGGCGCGGGTCGCGGGTGCGCAGGTGGACGGTCTCGGCGTGGTCGTCGAGGACCCGGCGGGTGGGGTCGAGGTCGCGCTCCCCCATCACCGCGCGCAGCGGCTGGACGGCGAGCGGCCGGTCGTCGGCGTCGCGGACGGTGAGCCGCGGGTCGTCGGCCTCGACGGTGCCCGTGCCGACGAGCACGGTGTCGCACAGGGCGCGCAGGCGGTGGGTGTCGCGGCGCGCGGCGGTCGACGAGACCCACCGCGACGTGCCGTCGGCCGCGGCGCTGCGCCCGTCGAGGGTGGTGGCGAGTTTCCAGGTCACGAACGGGCGCCCGTGCTCGACGGCAAAGGTCCAGACCCGGTTGAGCGCGCGGGCCTCGTCGACCAGCAGGCCGTCCTCGACCTCGATGCCGGCCGCGCGCAGGGTGTCGGCTCCCCCGGCCGCGACCGGGTTGGGGTCGCGCTGGGCGACGACCACGCGGCGTACGCCGGCGGCGATCAGGGCCTGGGCGCACGGGCCGGTGCGGCCGGTGTGGTTGCACGGCTCGAGGGTGACGACAGCGGTCGTGCCACGGGCGGACTCCCCCGCCTGGGCCAGCGCGTCGACCTCGGCGTGGGCGGTGCCCGCACCGCGGTGGTGGCCGACCGCGACTATCGAGCCGTCGTCGGCCAGGAGCACGCAGCCCACGCGCGGGTTGGGTCCGAGCGGCACCCCGGGGGTCGCGGCGGCCGCGATCGCACGACGCATCGCGTCGAGCTCGGCAGGGCTGGTCGCCATGTCGCCTCCGGTCCGGTCGGGCTCACGGACTCCGGGGACGACGGCCGCGGACGGCCCCCGGTCCAGGACGGACCGGGACGCGTCGGCGAACCACCTGCGTGCGTCTTCCCATCCGGACTTTGACCGTCGGTCCAGGAGTTCCACCTGGTCAACCGCTCACTGGCTGTGAGCGGGTCGCGGACTTTCACCGCCGGCTCGGATTTTCACCGACCCCAGAGCACGCGAGCGAATGTTCACTCGTCGGCTCGAGTTTGCCACAGGTGCGCGGCGCCGCCCGTGTGGGGCGTGTCACGTGTCGAGACGGGTCGGCCGCGCGACGTCGTAGGCCGAGAGCAGGACGACGTAGGCCCAGGCGAGCCACAGGGGCCAGGGCAGGCCGACGATCGTCGCCACCCCCAGCATCACCGCCCCGACGGCCAGGCACCCGCGCACCCAGGCGTCGCGCAGCACCCTCTGCCCCACCGACACCGCACGAGTGTCGCGCCCGAAGCGGAGTAGGTCAACCTTCTCGGTCGACTTAGTGATCTAGCGTGCGTCGCGACCGTAGAGCGCGAGCACCTGGGCCTGGCGACCGGACTCGGGACCGATCAGCATGAGCTCGAACGCGCCGTCGACGTAGAGCTGCTCGCCGGCGTCGACGGCGAAGGCCAGCAGGAAGTCGAGCACGACGTCGTCGAGCTCGGCGACCATGCCGCGGGCCCGGGCGACGTCCCAGGCGTGGACCGTCAGCTCGACGGCCTCGAGGATCGCGCGCGGCTGCTTGAGCAGGTTGTCCTCGTAGGCGGCCAGCAGGTCGGCGACGTCGGAGTCGACGCCGTGCGCGGCGAGGACGGCGGCGTGGTTGTCGGCGACGTGGGTGACCACGTCGGAGATCGTCCAGCCCGGGCACGACGGCACCGGAAGGTCGAGCTGGGCGGCCGACAGGTCGGAGGTCGCGGCACGGAACAGCTCCGCGCCCCGGCTGTACGCCGTCACGATGCGTCCCCGCGGGCGGCCTCCGCCGCCGCGCGCAGCTCGGCGACCATCCGGTCGGGGTCGTCGGCGGAGTAGACCGCGCTGCCCGCGACGAACACGTCGGCACCGGCCTCGGCGCAGCGTCCGATGGTCTCGAGCGAGACGCCGCCGTCGACCTGGATCCAGGTCTCGACGCCGTGCTTGGCGACGAGCTCGCGGGCACGGCGGATCTTGGGCAGCACGAGGTCGAGGAACGTCTGGCCGCCGAAGCCGGGCTCGACCGTCATCAGCAGCAGCATGTCGAGCTCGGGCAGCAGCGCCTCGTAGGGATCGATCGGCGTCGCCGGCTTGAGCGCCATGCTCGCCCGCGCACCCGCCGCGCGGATCTCGCGCGCCAGTCGCACCGGCGCCTTGGCCGCCTCGACGTGGAAGGTCACCGAGCCACAGCCGGCCTCGACGTAGGCCGGGGCGTGCCGGTCGGCGTCCTCGATCATCAGGTGGGCGTCGAGCGGGACGTCGGTGCTGCGGGCCAGCGCCTCGACCATCGCCGGGCCGAAGGACAGGTTGGGCACGAAGTGGTTGTCCATCACGTCGACGTGCACCCAGTCGGCGCTGCCGATGCGGGCGACCTCAGCGCCGAGTGCGGCGAAGTCGGCGTTGAGGATGCTGGGGGTGATCTGGACGTGTCCCACGGTGCTCGAGCCTAGTGAACGGCGCTCGGGCACCGGCCCTCAGGCCGGGAGGTCGGGGTCGAGCAGGTCGAGGAGCTCGAGGTAGGCGCTGTGCCCGTCGTCGTGGCGCACGACGACCCGGTGGGTGCCGGGACGGTGCGCGAGCACGTCGGCCAGGCCGTGGGCGTACTCGACGAGGTGCTCGACGGCGTCCTCGGGCACGCGCGCCTCGACGACGCCGCCGTGGAGCACGACCTCGACGAGCTCGGCGCCGGCCTCCTCGGCGACGCGGGCGTAGCGCTGCAGCTGGTCGAGGCGGGCGACGAGCTGCGGCACCACCACGTCGTAGCCGGCCTCGAGGTGGGCGCGGGCCATGGCCAGCGACAGATGGCGGGCCGCCTCGGCGTGCTGGGCCGGGTCACCGCCGATCCAGGCGCGCAGCTCGTCGGCGTCGACGCAGAGCACGCCGGGGTGGGCGTCACGGAAGCGCCGCGCCATGGTCGACTTGCCTGCCCCGGGCATCCCGTTGAGCAGGATCAGGCGCGGCCGCGTCACGACGGCTCCTCGTGCACGAGCTCGACCTCGAGGTCGGCCATCTCGCAGCCGAGCGTCTGCAGCGCGCGCACCGTGGCCAGCGCGATGCGGTTGGCCGAGGTCAGCGGCGCCTCGCGGGAGAAGGTGCGGAAGTCGGGCGACCACGGCTTCTCCCAGCCCTGCTTGAGCAGGGTGGCCTCGGTCTCCGGCGTCATCTCCCAGGTGCCGCCGAACGACGTCGAGCCGACGCACTCGGCGATGAGCACGCGCGGTGCGGCGGTCACCTGCACGTAGCGGTGGGGACGCGCGGCCTGCTTGCGTCCCCCGAAGAGTCCCTTGCGCGCCTTTGCCGCTGGGCGCTCACGGATGACCAGGCCGTCGTTGAGGTCGAGGGCCAGGATGGCGCCGGTCAGGCGGCGGTTGAGGTCGTCCCAGGTGCCGTTCACGCGTCGTCCTCGGGGTCCGGGGGCGCGGCGGCCCCGTCGGCCTCGTCGCGCTCGGCCCACTCGAGCAGCGGCGCGATGTCGAACGTCGTGGCCGGGTCGTCGATGTCGGCGTGCAAGTCGCCGATCTCGGCGAAGCGCCCGGGCATGGTGAAGATCGTGAAGTCGTGCGGCTCGGCGTCGTCGATCTCGTCCCAGCGCACGGGCGCCGAGACGCGGGCGTCGGCGAAGCCGCGCACCGAGTACGCCGCGGCGATGGTGTGGTCGCGGGCGTTCTGGTTGTAGTCGACGAAGAGGTGGTGGGGGTCGCGGTCCTTGCGCCACCAGGTGGTGGTGACGTCGTCGGGCGTGCGGCGCTCGACCTCGCGGGCGAAGGCGAGCGCAGCGCGGCGCACGACCTTGTGGCCGTGGTCGGGGTGGATGCGCACGTAGACGTGCAGGCCCTTGCCGCCGCTGGTCTTGGGGAAGCCGACGGCGCCGAGCTCGTCGAGCACCTCGTGCGCGACCCGGGCCACACGGCGTACCTGGGCGTAGTCGGAGAGCGGGCCGGGGTCGAGGTCGATGCGCCACTCGTCCGGTTTCTCGGGGTCCTCGCGCCGGCTGTTCCAGGGGTGGAACTCGACGGTCGACATCTGCACCGCCCAGATGACCGAGGCGAGCTCGGTGACGCAGAGCTCGTCGGCGGTGCGGTTCCAGCGCGGGAAGTGCAGTCGCACGGTCTCGACCCACGGCGGCGCGCCGGCGGGGATCCGCTTCTGGTGCACCTTGTCGCCGGCCAGGCCCTTGGGGAAGCGGTGCAGCATCGTGGGCCGCTCGAAGAGCGCGTTGACGATGCCCGGGCCGACGGCGAGGTAGTAGTCGACGAGGTCGCTCTTGGTGGCGCCGGACTCCGGGAAGTAGACGCGGTCCGGGTTGCTCACCCGGACCACGCGGTCGTCGACCTCGATCTCGATCGACGGGGACTTCGAAGCCACGGCCCCGACCCTAGAGGACCCGGGCACCAGGTGGCGTCACCGTCGCTTGCCGCGCCAGCGCAGCGACTGGTCGTTGAGCTCCTCGAGCCGCGTGCGTCCGTCGGTCGCGGCGACGAGCTCCTCCCCCAGCGCCACCGCGCGGGCGAGCCGCTCGGTGTCGAGGTGGCGGTACGCCGGGCGGCCCTCGACGTGGTCGTACCACCGGCCGCCGCAGACGGCGTCGAGCAGCACCCGCGCGAAGCAGTGGTCGAGGCGCAGCGGCCAGTGGTCGCGGCGGGCAACGGCCGGCAGCTCCTCACGCACGATCGCGTGCCAGCGGGCCTCGAGGAGGTCGCGCTGGTCGGTGGTCGGCGGCACGTCCCACGTCTACCGGCGCAGGCCGCCGGCGGCACCACCCCGCGGTGTCGGTCTCAGGGCGTGCGACGCAGCAGCGCGAGGAACATCGCGTCGGTGCCGTGGCGGTGCGGCCACAGCTGCACGGTGCCGGGCAGCGGGCCGTCGGCACCGGGCACGTCGGCCAGCAGCGCGGCAGCGTCGTCGACCACGACGTCGGAGCGGCTGTCGACCACGCTGGTGACGACGCCGGAGGTCTCGGCGAGCACCGGCGAGCAGGTCGCGTAGAGCACGACCCCGCCCGGGCGCACGAGGTCGAGGGCGCTGCCGAGCAGCGCACGCTGGAGCAGCACGAGGTCGAGGAGGTCGTCGGGGCGACGGCGCCAGCGCGCCTCGGGACGGCGGCGCAGCGCACCGAGACCCGTGCACGGGGCGTCGACCAGGACCCGGTCGAACGTCGCCGGGCGCAGCGGCGGGCGGGTGCCGTCGGCCACGAGGATGCCGGCGACGCCGTCGGCGCCCCTGAGCGCGCGGGCGACCAGCCCGGCGCGGTGCGGGGCGCGCTCGGTGGCGAGCAGGCTCG
>JAOPXU010000016.1 GCA_025964985.1 Nocardioides sp. | reverse complement strand
CCGTCGTGGGCACCACGACCACCGCCGCCGACGGCACCTACTACTTCAACGACACCAACGCCACCCTCAACGGCGGCCTGGTGCCCGGTGCGGCCTACCGGGTCCGACTGCAGCGCGCGACCGACTTCGCCAGCGGCGGCGCCCTCTTCAACTTCGTGCCGACCGCGACGAACGCCGGGGGCAAGGACAAGATCGACTCCGACGCGTCGATCGTCAGCGGCTCCCCGCAGATCTCGCTGACCGCGCCGAGGTTCGGCGCCGACCACTCCTTCGACCTCGGCTTCGTCCGCACGTCGGTCACCGTCGGTGACGTCGTCTTCATCGACACCGACAAGGACGGCATCCAGGAGGCCGGCGACCCCGGCATCCCCAACGTGGTCGTCACCATCACCGGCCCGGGCGGCGTGGCCGTCACCGACGTGTTCGGCAACGCGGTCACCTCGACCACGACCGACGCGGCCGGCACGTACACGTTCGCCAACCTGCCGTCGTTGCCGGCCGGCCAGGGCTACACGGTGCGCATCGACAACGCGCAGGCCGCGCTCGCCGCGTTCGCGCCCACCCTCACCGGCCAGGGCACGCCCGCGACCGACTCCTCCAACGGCTCGGCCGTTTCCGGCGACCTGGTCAACGACAAGGACGCCGACCCGCAGCTCGACTTCGGCTTCGTCCGTAAGTCCGTCTCCGTCGGTGACCTCGTCTTCGTCGACGCCGACCGCGACGGCGTCCAGGACGCCACTGAGATCGGCCTCGCCGGCGTCACCGCCACCCTCGTGGGCCCGACCGGCGCCGCGGTGACCAACGTCAACGGCGTCGTCGTCGGCCCGGTCGTCACCGGCGCCAACGGCTCCTACACCTTCGCTGACCTGCCGGTGCTCGCCGCCGGCCAGGGCTACACGGTCAAGGTCGACAACACGCAGGCCGCGCTGGCCGACTACGTCCCCACCACCACCGGCCAGGGCACGACGCTCACCGACTCGTCCAACGGCTCGGCCGCGTCCGGTCCGCTGACCGCCAACGGTGCGCGCGACGCCTCGCTCGACTTCGGCTTCGTCAAGAAGGCCGTCTCGGTCGGTGACCTCGTCTTCGTCGACACCGACCGCGACGGCGTCCAGCACGCCGGCGACGCCGGCATCAGCGGCGTGACCGTCACGATCACCCGCACCGACGGAGCCGTCGTGCGCACCACCACCGGCTCCGCGGTCACCTCGACCACCACCAACACCACTGGCGGCTACCTCTTCGGCAACCTCGAGGCCCTGCCCACCGGCGTCTTCTACAAGGTCTCGGTCGACAACGCCCAGGCCGCTCTCGCGGCGTACGTGCCGACCGTGACGGGCGCCGGCACCCCGGCCACCGACTCGTCGACCGGCTCGGCCACCTCGGTCGCTCTGGTCACGAACGGCGCCTCGGACCTGACGCTCGACTTCGGCTTCGTCCGGCCCGCCGTCACCGTGGGTGACCTCGTCTTCGTCGACACCGACAAGGACGGCATCCAGGACGCCGGCGAGCCCGGCCTGTCCGGCGTGACCGTGACGATCGTCGGGCCCAACGGCCTCGCGGTGACCAACGCCAACGGCGCCGTCGTCGGCCCGGTCACCACCGGGGCCAACGGCCAGTACTCCTTCACCCTGCTGCCCGCCCTCCCGGCCGGCCAGAGCTACACGATCAAGATCGACAACAACCAGGCCGCGCTGGCCGACTACGTGCCCTCGCCCGCCGGCGCCGGCACCCCGGCCACCGACTCGAGCAACGGCTCGGCCGCCTCGGGCGCGCTGACCACCAACGGGTCCAGCGACACCACCCTCGACTTCGGCTTCTTCCGCAAGTCGGTCTCCGTCGGCGACCTCGTCTTCGTCGACACCGACCGCGACGGCGTCCAGGAAGCCGGCGAGCCCGGCATCAGCGGCGTGACCGTCACCATCACCCGCACCGACGGCGGCACCGTCCGCACGATCGGCGGCACGACGGTCACCTCGACCACCACCGGTGCTGCCGGCGGCTACCTGTTCGGCAACCTCGAGGCGCTGCCCGCCGGCGTCTTCTACAAGGTCTCGGTCGACAACGCCCAGGCCGCCCTCGCGGCGTACGTGCCGACCGTCACCGGTGCCGGCACCCCGGCCAACGACTCGTCCACCGGCTCGGCCACCTCCGGTGCGCTCGTCCAGAACGGGGCCTCGGACCTCACGCTCGACTTCGGTTTCGTCAAGCCGGCCGTGTCCGTCGGTGACTTCGTCTTCGTCGACGCCGACCGCGACGGCGTCCAGGACGCCGGCGAGCCCGGCCTCGCCGGTGTCGTCGTGACGATCGTGGGCCCGAACGGCGCTGCCGTGACCAACGTCAACGGCAACGTCGTCGGCCCCGTCACCACCGGGGCCAACGGCCAGTACACGTTCGGCCTCCTGCCGGTCCTCCCGCTCGGCCAGACCTACACGGTCAAGGTCGACAACAGTCAGGCCGCGCTGGCCGATTACGCGCCCGCGCCCACCGGTGCCGGCACGCCCACCACGGACTCCTCCAACGCCTCGGCCGCGTCCGGCCCGCTGACGACCGACGGTGCGAGCGACACCTCGCTCGACTTCGGCTTCGTCAAGAAGGTCGTCTCCGTCGGTGACTTCGTGTTCCTCGACAACGACCGTGACGGCGTCCAGGACGCCGGCGACACCGGCATCCAGGGCGTGACCGTCACGATCACCCGCACCGACGGAGCCGTCGTCCGGACCGCCACCGGCTCCACGGTCACCTCGACCACCACCAACGCCAGCGGCGGCTACCTCTTCGGCAACCTCGAGGCGCTGCCGGCCGGCACGCACTACGTGACCCGCGTGGACAACGCCCAGGCCGCGCTCAACGGGTTCGTCCCGACCCTCACCGGTCAGGGCACCACCCCCAACGACTCGAGCAACGGCTCCGCGGAGTCCGTCAACCTCATCGCCAACGGCGCCTCGGACCTGACGCTCGACTTCGGCTTCGTCCGGCCGGCCGTGTCGGTCGGTGACCTGGTCTTCGCCGACACCAACGGCAACGGCATCCAGAACGCCGGCGAGCCGGGCATCGCGGGCGTCACCGTCACCATCGTCGGCCCCAACGGCCTCGCGGTGACCAACGTCAACGGCGCCGTCGTCGGCCCCGTCGCCACGGGCACCGACGGCCAGTACGCCTTCCAGCTGCTGCCGGTCCTGCCCGTCGGCCAGGGCTACACGGTCAGGGTCGACAACGCCCAGGCCGCGCTGGACGGCTACGTCCCGACCCTCACCGGTCAGGGCGCCGTCGCCACCGACTCGAGCAACGGCTCCGCCACCTCGGGCAACGTCGCCACCAACGGCGCCACCGACACCACGCTCGACTTCGGCTTCGTCCGCGAGTCGGTCTCCGTCGGTGACTTCGTGTGGCTCGACACCAACCGCAACGGCATCCAGAACGCCGGCGAGCCGGGCATCCAGGGCGTCACCGTCACGATCACGCGCACCGACGGCGTCCCGGTCCGCACGGTGGCCGGCGCCACGGTCACCTCGACGACCACCAGCGCCGCCGGCGCCTACCTCTTCCCCGACCTGGAGACGCTCCCCGCCGGGACCCACTACGTGGCCCGCGTCGACAACGGCCAGGCCGCGCTGGCGGCCTACGTCTCGACCACCACGGGTCAGGGGACGCCGGCGACCGACTCGAGCAACGGCTCGGCCGAGTCCGTCAACCTGACTGTCGACGGCGCCTCCGACCTGACGCTCGACTTCGGCTTCGTCCGCCCGGCCGTCTCCGTTGGCGACCACGTCTTCGTCGACGCCAACGGCAACGGCATCCAGGACGCCGGCGACACCGGCCTGCAGGGCGTGCGGCTGACGGTCGTGGGCCCGGGCGGCAACCCGGTCACCGACGTCAACGGCACCCTCGTCGGTGCCGCGACCTCGGGGGCCAACGGCCAGTACACCTTCGACCTGCTCCCCGCCCTCGCGGCCGGCCAGAGCTACACGGTCCGGGTGGACAACGGCCAGACGGCCCTGCTCGCCCACGTGCCCACGCTGACCGGCCAGGGCACCGCGGCCACCGACTCGAGCAACGGCTCGGCCGCCTCGGCTGCCGCCCTGACCGCCAACGGTGCCTCCGACCGGACGCTCGACTTCGGCTTCCGCGCTGCGGGTCCCGCGCTCTCGCTCGACAAGACCGCCTCGGCGATCGACGACGTCGACGGCAACGGCCCCGACGCCGGCGACCGGATCACCTACGGCTTCCGGGTGACCAACACCGGCAACGTGCCGCTCAACCCGGTCACCGTCGCCGACCCGAAGGTCGGCCCGGTCACCTGCCCGACCGGCTCGCTCGCCGTCGGCGCGACCGTCACGTGCACCCCGGTCGTCTACACGCTGACCCAGGCCGACGTCACCGCCGGTGCCGTCGACAACACCGCGACCGCCACGGGCACCGCGCCCAACGCCGCCAAGGTGACCGACGACGACTCGACCGCGACCCCGGTCGCGGTCCAGAAGGTCCGTGTCGGCGACTTCGTCTGGGTCGACACCGACCGCGACGGCATCCAGGACGCCGGCGAGAACGGCATCGCGAACGTGCGGCTGACGCTGGTCGGACCGGGCGGAGCCGCCGTCACCGACGTGTTCGGCAACGTCGTCGGCGCCGCCACCACCGACGCGGCCGGCAGGTACGCCTTCGCCGACCTGCCCGCCCTGGCCACCGGCCAGAGCTACACGGTGCGCATCGACAACACGCAGGCCGCACTCGCTGCCTACGTGCCCACCGCCACCGGCCAGGGCACCCCGGCGACCGACTCCTCCACCGGGTCGGCCACCTCGGGCAACCTGACCACCGACGGTGCCAGCGACCTCACCCTCGACTTCGGCTTCAAGAAGTCCTCGGTCTCCGTGGGTGACCTCGTGTTCGTCGACACCAACGGCAACGGCACCCAGGACGCCGGCGAGCCCGGCCTGCCGGGGATCAGGCTGACGATCGTCGGCCCCGGTGGCCAGCCGGTCACCAACGTCGACGGCACCACCGTGGGCGCGGCGACGACCGACGGCCTCGGCAGGTACTCCTTCGACGGGCTGCCCACGCTGCCCGCCGGCCAGGGCTACACGGTCAAGCTCGACGGCACGCAGGTCGCGCTCAACGGCTACACCCCGGCCCCGACCGGCCAGGGCACCCCGGCGACCGACTCCTCCAACGGGTCGGCCACCTCGGGCGACCTGAGCACCTCCGGTGCCTCGGACAAGACGCTCGACTTCGGGTTCGTCCGCGACGACCAGGACGGGCTCGCGAACCTCAAGGTCACCAAGTCCGTCGACCGGGCCACCCCGGCCGTGGGTGAGGTCGTCACCTACACGCTGACCGTCACCAACGACGGGGACGCCGCAGCCACCAACGTGGTCCTGAAGGACGTCTTGCCCTCGCAGGTCACGTTCGTCTCGGCCGACGCGCCCTGCACCCAGGCCAGCGGCACCGTGTCCTGCGAGCTCGGGACCCTGGCCGCCGGCCAGACCCGGACGGTCACCGTCAAGGCCCGGGTCGACAACGTGCCCGCCGGCACCACCGAGGAGCGCCACAACCTCGACGTGCAGAAGGCCGAGGTCGTCCTCGACGTCGAGGCCGGCCAGACCGGCACCGCGTCGGTGACCTGCCCGAGCGGCTCCACCGTCCTCGACGGCTCCGCGCGGGTCGTCAGCAGCGGCGCCGACGTGGCCATCACCGAGAGCCGCGCCACGTCGCTCACCACCTGGACCGCGACCCTGGTCAACCAGGGCACCCAGCGCGCGCAGAACAAGGTCTTCGCGCTCTGTGTCGTCAACCAGACCGAGACGGTCAACGGCCACAGCCACCAGCTGCAGGTCTCGCCCGCCGCGGTCACGCAGACGGCGGCCGTGCCCGCCGGCAGCTCCGACCTGACCCTGTCGTGCGCGGCCGGTCAGACGCCGGTCCAGCCCGGCTGGAAGCTCGACGGCGCGGCTGACGTGCAGACGTCGTACCCCTCCGGCTCGTCCTCCTGGACGTTCGGCGTGGTCAACGAGGGCGCTGCCACCAGCGGCCTGTTCTCGATCCGCTGCCTGAAGAACCAGGTCTCGACGGTCAACGGCCACAGCCACGACCTCGCGCTGGCCGAGCTCTTCCGGACCGTCACGGTCCCCGCCGGCCAGAGCGTCGACGTGGTCCTCGACTGCGCCGACAGCGCACTGGGCAACCAGGGTGCCAAGGGCGTCGTCGCCGGGTTCGACCTGCCGGCGGGCCTGCTCAATCTCGGCCACGAGCCGCAGCCCATCCGCCGTGTCTACACGCTGAGCAACACGACGTCCGGCCCGCTGGACGCCGACCTGTGGCTGCTCTGCCTCGGCACGCGCACCGCCGGCCACGACGGCTCGGGCGACGTGGTCAACGCCGCCTCGGTGACGACGACCTCGCCGGAGCGCACGGTCAGCGACAACGTCGCCAGCGCCCGCTTCCGCGTCACGGCCACCGCGCCGGCTCCGGTCGACAAGGCGAACCTGTCGGTGACCAAGACGGTCGGCGACACCACGCCCCGCGTGGGCGACACCGTCAGCTACACCCTGCGGGTCACCAACAACGGCGACGTGGCCGCCGCGGGCGTCGTCCTCACCGACGCGCTGCCCTCGGGCGTCACGTTCGGCTCGGCGACCGCCCCGTGCACGCTCAACGGGTCGACCGTCCGCTGCGAGCTCGGCTCCGTCGCGCCGGGCGCCACCAAGACCGTGACCATCACGGCCACCGTCGACGCGGCCCCGTCCGCCTCGAGCTCGCACGACCACTACCTCGACGTGCAGAAGGTCGAGCAGCACGTGGCGCTGACCGCCGGCGAGACCAGGACGGCCACCGTCGACTGCGCCCCGGGCTACCTGGCCACCGACGGCTCCGGCCGCGTCGACCAGATCGACCAGGGCACCGGCACCGCCGACGCCGTCCGGATCATCCGCTCCGCCGCGGCCGACGAGGACAGCTGGTCGGTGACGATGGTCAACACCGCCACCGGCAGCGCCCAGGGCAAGGCCTTCGTGGTCTGCACCAAGAAGACCACCGACGTCGCCGACGGCCACACGCACGACCTGGCCCACGGCGCCCCGGTCACCGCGACCCGGGCCCTGACCGTCGGTGCCACCTCGGTGACGCTCACCTGCGCCACCGGCCGCCCGATCGCGCCGTCGTACTCCGTGCCCGCCGACGCCTCGGTCCGTCAGACCTACCCGGTCGGCACCGACGGGTGGGCCTTCACGGTCGACTCCGCCTCCGCCGGCAGCGCCGACTTCTCGATCCGCTGCCTGGAGACCCGGGTGAGCACCGCCGACGGCCACCAGCACGACCTGGTCCTGACCCCGCTGACGCAGACCACGACCGTCGCCCCCGGCCAGACGGTGGAGATCACCTCCACCTGCGCCGGTGACGCCAAGGGTGTCGTGGCCGGCTTCCAGATGGACCTCGGCCTGGTGCAGCTCGGCAACGACCCGCGCCCGATCATCCGGGTCTTCCGGTTCCACAACCCGACCAGCAGCCCGCTGGACGTCGACGTCTCCCTCCTCTGCCTGATGAGCAGGACCTCGGCCAACTCGGGCAGCGGCACGGTCGTCAACACGGCGTACGCCACGACCAGCACCCCGGAGACGACCACCGGCGACAACACCGCCAGCGCGTCGTTCAAGGTCGACACCAGCGCCCCGGCGCCGGTGGCCAGCCCGGCCTCGACGGTCGTGACGGTCGCGCCGCGCCAGGCCTTCGTCTCGACCGCGGTCAAGTGCTCCGGCACCGTGGCCTGCACCGGCACCGCCGTCCTGGTCGCGGCCAGGACCCAGCGGGTCGCCGGCACGCTGGTCCGCAAGGGAGCGGTCCTCGCGAGGGCCACCTACAAGGTGACCTCGGGCCGGACCGCGACCGTCAAGATGCGGCCGAGCGCCTTCGGCAAGAAGGTCCTGGCCTCCAGGACCGTCAAGACGGCCCAGGTCAAGGTCGGCGGCAAGACGCGGACGGTCACCATCCGCCGCTGACGACCTCCGCAGCAACAGCAGTCCGAGGGGCGTCCACGCAGCCGCGTGGGCGCCCCTCGGGCGTCGTCCGACGAGAGGGGTACGACGTGGTCCGAGCGCGACGAGGTGGACCGGGCGGGTGGTGCGCGCGCCCGTACCCTGAGCACGTGGAACGAGGCCTGGGGACCGTCATCGCGCTCGTGCTGGCCGGGGCCTCCCTGGTCGCCTGCGGTGGCGAGGACGGCGGCAGCGGTGACGAGCCCGACCGCGCCCCGACCACCATCGCGGTGCCGGCCGACCACCCGACCATCCAGGAGGCCGTCGACGCGGCCCAGGAGGGCGACACGGTCCTGGTCAGCCCCGGCACCTACGAGGAAGCCGTGACGATCGACGTCGAGGACGTCACCCTGCGCGGCACCGACCGCAACGGCGTCGTCCTCGACGGCACCGGCATCCAGGCCAGCGGCGTCACCGTGATCGCCGCCGGGGTCACCGTCGCCAACCTGACCGTGCGCAACTTCAACAACAACGGCGTCCTGGTCACCGGGTTCACCGAGGACGGCGTCGGCATCGGACGCGGCAGCGACGGCTACGAGGTGCTCGACCCCGAGGAGTCGCCGCCGCTCGAGGGGTTCGCGGTGCGCTACGTGACGGCGTCCAACAACGGCCTCTACGGCATCTACGCCTTCGACACCAACGACGGCGTCATCGAGCACAGCTACGCCTCCGGGCACCCCGACTCCGGCGTCTACGTCGGGCAGTGCCAGCAGTGCGACATCGTCGTGCGCGACAACGTCCTCGAGCGCAACGCCGTGGGCTACGAGCAGGCCAACGCCAGCGACTCCGTCGTGGTGGTCCGCAACCGGCTCGTCGGCAACCGTGTGGGCCTGACGGTCCTGTCGGACTACCAGGAGGCGTTCGTGCCCAACACGAGCACCGTCGTGCAGGGCAACCTCGTCGCCGACAACAACCAGGCCGACACCCCCAGCCAGGCCGAGGGCGGCTTCGGCATCGGCATCGGCGTCTCGGGGGCGGTCGACACCACGCTGCGCGCCAACCGGGTCGCCGGCAACCGGACCGCCGGGGTGTCCATCACCTCCTCGCAGGACCTGGCGCCCCAGGGCACCGTGGTCGAGGACAACGACGTCTCCGGCAACGGCACCGACCTCTGGTACGCCGCCAGCGAGCTCGCGCCCGGCACCGGCACCTGCCTGTCGGGCAACACCCTGACCACCACCAAGCCGGCCGGCATCGCCACCCGGTGGGACTGCCCCGGCGGCGGGCCCGAGACGGTCGGCGTCCCCCTCGTCATCGAGGGTGCGCCCGAGGGGTTCTTCTACAGCGACGTCGTGGCCGGCCCCGACCAGCCGCAGATGCCCGAGGCCGACGCGGCGCTGGAGGCCGGGTCGGTCGACGTGGACCTCGCCAGCATCGGCGTCCCGCCCGCCGACCTGTACGCCGACCGCGCGGGCGTGCGGTGAGGCCCGGTCCGGCTCGGCCCCGACGGCTCGGCGTGGCCGTCGTCCTCGCCCTGGTCCTCGCCGGCACGACCGGCTGCGGTGACGGCGGGGACGGGACGCCGACGACCGGGGCCTCCGACGACACCGGCACCCGGCCGCTGACGGCCGACGAGGCCGACGTCCTCGCCGCCGTCCGGGTCAACAACTACCGCCGCGAGCTCGTGGCCTTCACCGTCGACGTCCCGCTCGAGACCGGCCTGGTCTCCCTCACCGGTCGTGCCGACATGCGCGAGCACCTCGCCATCGCCGGCGGCACCTCCACCCCGAGCGCCGGCGGCGCCCCGGCGTACGCGACCTTCGCCTGGAACCTCACCACCATGGCCGTCACCGACACCGCCGCCGCGCCCACCCAGGAGCAGCTGGCGCTGGCCGCCGAGGTGCCGACCGGGCGCTGGCAGGTGCACCCGCTGGCGGGCTCGTCCGAGGCGCTCGACCAGGTGGCGCTCGTGCTGCTCAACCTGGCCCTCGACCGGCCCGACAACGCCCAGCTCCTGCGCCAGAACGGCGCCGAGTACCGCGGCTCCACCGTCGTCGACGGCACCGACGTCACGATCATGAGCGCGACGCCGTCGAGTGCTGGCCAGGGCCTGACCTACTACGTCGACGACACCGCCCGGCTCGTGCGGGTCGACGTCGCCACCGGCGGCCCGCGCCCGGCGACCGTCACCTTCCTCGACGGCGACGCGAGCTCCGTCGACCCGGTGCCGGCGATCGAGGCGCTCGGGCCGCCGCCCGAGGACGAGCCGCAGTCCGAGACGCCGGGCTGAGCCGGCCGTCAGGCGAAGAGGGCGTCGCCGAGCGGCGTCGTGGCGTCGTAGCCGGGCAGCACGAGGAACGTCGCCGAGCCGGTCGTCGTCGCGAAGTCGAGGAGCCGGTCGCCGCCGTCCATCGAGTTCTGGGTGCGCACGAACATGTCGAGCTCGCGCTGGAAGCAGATGAACGCCAGGCCCTGGTCGTCGGGCGCCGAGCGGTAGGAGTAGGCGCGCCGCAGCATCAGCCGGCCCGCGCCGCTGAACAGGGGGTGGGCGCGGCGCACGTGGGCGTCGTTGGGGATGTCGAAGACGCCGCTGCCGCTCTTGGCCTGCAGGTCGACGTCGGTGGTGGTGCCGCCGCCCGAGAGGGGTACGCCGGTGCGCTTGGTGCGCCCGATCGTCGCCTCCTGCTCGGCGACCGGCAGCAGCCCGAAGCGGCGGTGGTCGAGGCGGATGCGGCGGACGACGCACAGCGTGGCGTCGGCCAGCCCGTCGGAGGCGTCGGTCCACACCGCCTCGTCCTGGTCGGCGGCGGTCGTCGGGACGGCGAGGCCGTCGTAGAAGCCGAGCACGTTGCGCGCGCCGACGCCGTCGACCTCGCCGCGGTAGCCGTCGAGGGCCCAGCGCCCGCTGACGTCGTCGCCGAGGCCGCCCAGCAGCTCGGCGATCGCGCTGCGCACCGTCGCCCGGCGGTCGGCGCACACCTGCAGCACCAGGTCGCCGCCCTCGGCGCCGTCCTCGAACGCGTCGGAGCCGAACGCCGGCAGGTCGGTCGCCCCGATGGACCCGGCGCCGCGCACCGAGCGGACGACGGCGGGGCCGAGCCCGACGGTGACGGTGAGGGCGTCGGGGGAGCCGAGGGCCAGCACCCGCTCGCCCAGGTCCCGCAGCAGGCGGCGCACGTCCGCACCGTCGGCGAGGTCGAGCACCTGGAGGCCCAGGTAGCGCTGGCGCGGGAGCGGGTCGGCGACACCCCGCTGGCGGCGGGAGCCGGGCGGCGGGGCGGCGGCTGCTGCGGTCGAGCTGGACGGGGCGTCGACGGGACCGGTCCCGTCGGGTTGGCACGCGCTGAGCGCGCCGCTCGTCAGCGCGACGCCCACCAGCGTCCGGCGCTGCAGCTCCACGGGGGAATCGTAGGTGTCGCCGAGGAGGCCCGGGTCATCCTCGTGGTGCCGCCCGATCGGCGCGTTCGGCACCCGGGCGGGGCAGCGATCGCGGAGAATGCGCGGGTGCGTCCCCTCCCCGCGCTCGGTGCTGCGCTGGCCGTCTCCGCCCTGTCCCTGGGCGGCTGCGCCCTGCCGCAGGCCGACGGCAAGGACCAGGCGCCGCCGGAGCGCGTCGACCTGTCCTTCGCCTACGAGGCCGAGGCCGGCGAGGGCTACGTCGACCAGACCCTCACCATCACCAACAAGGGCGCCGCCGCGGGAGCGCCCGACCTCGACCTCGTCGCCCTCGACGGCCGGGGCAGCCCGCTGCCCGACGTCGAGGTGGTCACCGCCTTCGGCAGCGACGCCGGCGAGCAGGTGGTGCCGGCCTACACCGAGGTCATCGACATCCTGAAGTTCAAGGGGCGCCGGGCCGACGACGTCGCCGACGTGCGGGTGACCGTCGCCGACCCCGGGACGCTGCGGGCCGACGTACCCCCGGCCAACGACCTGCGGGTCAAGCGGTTCGACGCCGACGGCGCGGCGGACAACGACAACACGCTCAGCAGCGTGCTGCTCGAGAACACCTACGACGGCCCGGTCCGGGTGGTCGTCGTGGGTCTCGAGTTCGCGCCCACGGTGGGCGACGAGCCGCAGCACTTCCAGCGGGTGACGCAGCTGGCCGGGCCGCTCGAGCTCGCGCCGGGGGAGAAGGTGCGTGAGCGCGTGGCCGACCGCTACCGCACCCGGTTCTTCGGCAGCGTGCGCGCGTTCCTCGTGCCCTGACGCGTCCGGACCCGCGCCCCGCGGGCCTGTGCGGTCCAGGACCACCCGTTCGGCGTCGCGGCACGCCGGACGGTTTGTAGACTCGACGACTGCCGTGTTGCGGCAACCAGGGGCAGTGGAGGCCAACCGCGTGACAGACGAGCTCGTCGAGCAGGAGATCGCCCGCGAACAGGAGTTCGTCGACCGCGTGCACCGCCAGCTCGCGGACGCCGGCAGGGCGGCCCAGCAGCTGGCCCTCGAGGGACACGAGCGCGGCCGGCTCGGTCACGAGGGTGGCCTCGTCGAGCGCGACGCGATGGTCTTCCAGGCCGCCAAGCGCCTCGCCCAGCTCGACGCCGCCCACGAGGGGCTGGTCTTCGGCCGCCTCGACCTGCGCCCCGAGCTCGACCCCGACCCCCGCTACGTCGGCCGCATCGGGCTGCGCGACGACAACCGCGACTCCCTGCTCATCGACTGGCGCGCGCCGGCGGCCGCCGTGTTCTACCAGGCGACCGCCGCCGAGCCGAAGGACGTCGTGCGCCGCCGCGTGCTGCGCTCGGCCGGCACCACCGTCGTCGGCGTCGAGGACGAGCTGCTCGACGCCGAGGCCAACACCGACGACCTGCCGATCCTGGGCGAGGGCGCGCTGATGGCGCAGCTGTCGCGGGCCCGCGACCGCACGATGCACTCGATCGTCGCGACCATCCAGGCCGAGCAGGACAAGGCGATCCGCGCGCCCAGCAAGGGCGTCACCACGATCAGCGGCGGCCCCGGCGTCGGCAAGACCGTCGTCGCGCTGCACCGCGCGGCGTACCTCCTCTACACCGACCGGCGCCGCTACGAGTCCGGCGGCGTCCTCGTCGTAGGACCCAGCGGCGTGTTCATGCGCTACATCGAGCGCGTCCTGCCGTCCCTCGGCGAGACCGCGATCGCCCTGCGCTCGCTCGGCGAGGTCGTCGACGGGGTGCGCGCGACGCGCCACGACGAGCCGGCCGTCGCCGACGTCAAGGGCTCGGCTCGGATGACCGAGGTCATGCGCCGCGTGGCGCGCCAGCAGGCCCCCGAGAGCCCGACCGAGTTCCGGCTGTTCTGGTACGACAACGCGCTCCTGCTCGACCGCGGCCGGCTCGGTCAGCTGCGGCGCCAGCTGATGGGCCAGGGCCGTCGCAACCAGCAGGTGCCGCGGGTCGCGCGGACGCTCCTCGACGCGCTGTGGCGCCAGGTCCGCAGCGAGCGGGGTCGCGACCGAGGTCGTGAGTACTTCGACGACGACCTGCTCGGCAACGACGACTTCCTCGACTTCGCCGTCGCCTGGTGGCCGCCGCTGGCCGCTCCCCAGGTGCTCAGCTGGATGGGATCGCCCGAGCTGCTGGCGCGCGTGGGCGAGGGCGTGCTGAACGCCGAGGAGCAGCGGCTGCTGCTGAAGTCGTGGTCGGGTCGCAAGACCTCCGACCTGTCGATCCAGGACATCCCCCTGCTCGACGAGCTGCGCTACGCCCTCGGCGACGTGCCCGCCAAGACCGACGACGAGCGCGACGACCCGCTCGCCGCGATCGAGGGTGCGGTCGACATGCAGGAGCTGATGACCGCCTCCGACCGCGAGTACGCCCCCACCGGGCGGGCCTGGACGGCGCCGACCCACTCGATCGAGGACGACGGCTTCGCCCACGTGCTCATCGACGAGGCCCAGGACCTGACGCCGATGCAGTGGCGGATGGTCGGCCGGCGCGGCCGCACCGCCTCCTGGACCATCGTCGGCGACCCGGCCCAGTCGTCCTGGCCGGTCCCGGCCGAGTCGGCAGCAGCCCGCGCCGAGGCGCTGGCCGGCAAGGCCCTCCACGAGTTCCACCTGTCGACCAACTACCGCAACTCCTCCGAGATCTACGCCTTCGCGGCGGCGTACGCCGAGCGCGTGGGGCTGCAGGCCGACCTGCCGACCGCCGTCCGGTCGACCGGCGTCGAGCCGCGCGTCGTCGGCCCGGTCCCCGACCTCGAGGCCGCCGTGCGCGAGGCCGTCGTCGAGGTCGCCGGCGAGGTCGGCGGCACCGTCGGGGTCGTCGTCCCGGTGGCGCGTCGCTCGGAGGTCAACGCCTGGCTGGCCTCCTGGCCCGAGCTCGCCGACGACGCCCCCTCGGCCCGCGCCGCGATCGACTCCTCGGTCGCGCCCTCCGGCGAGGACCGCGTCGTCGTGCTCACGGGTCTCGACACCAAGGGCCTCGAGTTCGACGCCATCGTCGTCGTGCGCCCGCAGGAGATCGAGGACGAGTCGGCCACCGGCCGCGCCACCCTCTACGTCGTCCTCACCCGCGCGACCCAGCTGCTCACGACGGTCTCGTAGGCAGCGTCACCCCACGTCGGTCGAGGAGGTTCCGCTAGGAACCGTCACGAGACCGTCGACCGCAGGTGCAGGTCGGGTCATTCACGGACCCTGCGGTCAGTGGTCTCGTGACGGTCGCAGGGCGACCTCCTCGACCGACGTGTGGTGGCCCCACGTCGGTCGAGGAGGTTCCGCTAGGAACCGTCACGAGACCGACCGACCGCAGGTGCGGGTCAGGTCGACCACGGGACCTTGCGGTCAGTGGTCTCGTGACGGTCGCGGGGCGACCTCCTCGACCGACGTGTGGTGCGGCCGTGACTCGCTGCGTTCAGCGTGTGGTGGGGATCTGTGCGTGTGCACGGCGTACCGGTCTCGTCCCGATCGACCAGCGCCGGGGCCGTCCCCGCCCACAACTAGGCTGCGCGCATGACTGGACCCCTCGCCGCCCGGGACGCCATCGCCGCGCTCCAGGGGCACGAGGCGTGGGCGATCATCCGGCGTTCGACGCGGGCGGGTGACCGCGACACGGTCGGGTTGATCGGGGGCCGGCGCAGCGAGGTCGCCTCGATCCTCGACGTACCGCTCGAGGAGGGTCCGCCCGAGGCGGGGCACATCGCCGACCGGCTGGTGGCGATCCCGTTCCGGCAGATCGCCGAGCGCGGGTTCGAGGCCCACGACGACGGCACCCCGCTGGTGGTGGTCGACATCGACACCGAGCAGGAGTTCTCGGTCGCCGAGGTCGTGGCGGCGATCGACGAGGTGCCGATCGAGTTCGCCGACCGCGGCGGGTTCGAGACCGACGACGACGACTACGCCGCGCTGGTGGCCTCGATCATCAGCGACGAGATCGGGCAGGGCGAGGGCGCCAACCTGGTCGTCGGCCGCCACTACCGCGCGACCGTCGCCGACTGGGGTCCCGACAAGGCGCTCGCCGTGTTCCGCCGCCTGCTCGAGCGCGAGCGCGGCGCCTACTGGACCTACGTCTTCTTCACCGGCGACCGCTTCCTCATCGGCGCCAGCCCCGAGCGCCACGTCAGCGTCCACAACGGCGACGTGCGGATGAACCCCATCTCCGGCACCTTCCGCATCCCCGCCTCCGCCGACGGCGGGACGAGCGCGCGCGACCAGCTCCTCGACTTCCTGCGCGACGAGAAGGAGATCTACGAGCTCTTCATGGTCGTCGACGAGGAGCTCAAGATGATGTGCGACATCTGCCACGAGGGCGGGCAGGTGCTCGGCCCGGTCCTCAAGCCGATGAGCCGCCTGGTGCACACCGAGTACCTCCTGGCCGGCCGCACCGACCGCGACCCGCGCGAGGTCCTGCGCGACACGATGTACGCCGCCACGGTGACCGGCAGCCCGGTCGAGAACGCGTGCCGGCTGATCAAGAAGTACGAGGCCGAGGGGCGCGGCTACTACGGCGCCGCGCTCGCGGTCCTGGGCCGCGACGCCGAGGGTGGCCCGGTCGTCGACAGCCCGATCGTCATCCGCACGGCTGACGTCAAGCCCGACGGCCGGCTCACCGTCACCGCCGGGGCGACGCTCGTGCGCGACTCCGACGCGGCCTACGAGGTGGCCGAGACGCACGCCAAGGCCGGCGGCATCCTGTCGGCGTTCGGGCTGGTGCCGCCGGCGCCGGTGCCCGACGTCGACCTCGTCGAGCTGGTCGCCGACGAGGACGTGCTGCTGGCGCTCAACGCCCGCAACCAGCGGCTGAGCGCGTTCTGGCTGCGCGACCAGATGGGCTCCCCGCCCGACCCGCGCCTGGCCGGCAGGAGCGTCGTGATCCTCGACAACGAGGACGACTTCGTCAACATGCTGCGCCACGTGCTCGGCGTCATCGGCCTGACCTCGACGGTGGTCCGCCACGAGGACTACACGCCGGGTTCGCTCGACGGCCACGACCTCGTCATCGTCGGGCCCGGGCCCGGCGACCCGCGCGACGGCGACGACGCCAAGATCGCCACGGTCCGCAGAGCGGTCGACGAGCTGCTGGCCTCGGGCCAGACGTTCCTGGCCGTCTGCCTGGGCCACCAGTCGCTGTGCGAGCGGCTCGACATCCCGCTCGCCTACAAGGACATCGTCTTCCAGGGCACGCAGTCGGCAGTGCCCTACGACGGCCGCACCGAGCGGGTGGGCTTCTACAACACGTTCGTCGGCCGGGTCGGTGACGGCGACGCCCTGCCCGACGGCGTCACGGTCGACGTCGACGAGGCCACCGGCGACGTCCACCACCTGCGCGGCCCGCACTACCGCGGCATCCAGTTCCACGCCGAGTCGATCCTCACCGAGCGCGGCTACGACCTGCTCCACGACCTGGTCGCCGACCTGCTGCTGCGCGACTGACGCGTGGCGCGCCCCGACGTGGTCGTCGTCGACCACCACGACTCCTACACCTGGAACCTCGTGCACCTCGTGGCGTCGGTGACCGGGGTGCTGCCGACGGTCGTGCAGCACGACGAGGTCGCGGTCGAGGACGTGCTGCGCCACTCCCACGTCGTGCTCTCGCCCGGGCCCGGCTCGCCCGACGACCCCGGCGACTTCTCCGTCGGGCGCCACGTGCTGCTCGACGGCAGCCGCCCCGTGCTGGGGGTCTGCCTCGGCATGCAGGGCCTCGTGGCGTCGTACGGCGGGCTGGTCGAGCGCATCGCGCCGGCCCACGGCACGGTGGCGCGGGTGCGCCACGACGGCCGGGGCGTGTTCACCGGCGTCGCCGACGGGTTCGAGGTCGTGCGCTACCACTCGCTCGCGGCGACCGGCGTGCCCGACGTGCTCGAGGTCTCCGCGCGCACCGACGACGGCGTGGTGATGGCGGTGCGCCACCGCGAGCTGCCGCTGGAGGGCGTGCAGTTCCACCCCGAGTCGATCCTGTCCGAGCACGGCGCGGCGCTGGTCGCCAACTTCCTGGCGGGGACCCGGTGACGGGCGTCGAGGACGTCTTCGCCGAGGTCGCGGCCCAGCACCCGCGGTGCTTCTGGCTCGACGGCGGCGGAGCGCAGGACTGGTCCGGGCGGCGTTCGATCATCGGCTGGCTCGACCCCGGCGACGCGTCGCTCACCTACTCCGCCGCCCGCCGCGAGGTGACCCGCTGGGTCGACGGCCAGGGCGTCGTCGTCGGCGACGACGTGTTCGCGGCGCTCGAGGCCGAGCTGGCCGCCGACGGCGGGCAGTGGTTCGGCTACTTCGGCTACGCCGCCCGGCCCGATCTCCCGGCCGCCCCCGGCCCCGACCTGCCCGACGCGGTGTGGATGCGCCCTGCCCACGTCCGGCTCTTCGAGCACCCGCCGGGGGAGGGTCGTGTGCCCGAGCCCGGTCCCGGGGCCGGGCTCGAGCCCACGACCCCGCCGCCAGACGACTACGCCGCCGCGTTCGCCACCGTCCAGGAGCACCTGCACGCCGGCAACACCTACGAGGTCAACCTGACCTACCGCCTCGAGGTGCCCGGCGCCGCCGACCCCGCCGCGACCTACCTGCGCCTGCGCGAGCTCAACCCCGCGCCGTACGCCGGGTTCCTGCAGCACGACGTCGACGGCGCGCGGGCCTGGCTGCTCAGCTCGAGCCCCGAGCGCTACGCCGTCATCAGCGCCGACCGGACGGTCGAGACCAAGCCGATCAAGGGCACCACGCCGCGCGGCGCGACGCCCGAGGACGACGAGGTGCAGCGGCGGCTGCTGGCGCAGGACCCCAAGTACCGCGCCGAGAACCTGATGATCGTCGACCTCCTGCGCAACGACCTGGCCCAGGTCTGCGAGGTGGGCAGCGTGGTGGTCCCGGAGCTGATGGCGGTCGAGTCCTACACGAGCGTCCACCAGCTCGTCTCGACCGTGCGCGGCCGGCTGCGCGCCGACGTCTCGACGGTCGCGGCGCTGCGGGCGCTGTTCCCGGCCGGGTCGATGACCGGGGCGCCCAAGCTGCGCACGATGGAGGTCATCAGCGAGGTCGAGTCGAGCCCGCGCGGCCCCTACGCCGGCGCGTTCGGCTGGGTCTCCGCCGACGGTCGTGCCGACCTCGGCGTGGTGATCCGCACCCTGACCACCGACGGCGGCGGCACCTACCGCCTTGGCACCGGCGGCGGCATCACGGTGCAGAGCGACGTGACCGGCGAGTGGGACGAGACGCGGCTCAAGGCCGAGCGGGTGCTGCGCGCGCTGCCCGGCCCCGACCAGGTCAGCGGGTGAGGCCGGACGTGCCGGCGTTGGCGGCCAGGTCGGCCATCAGCACGTCGACGCCGCGGAGCAGCTCGCGCCGGTCGTAGGGCGCGAGGTCGAGCACGTTGAGGATCTGCACGAGCAGCCCGTTGCGCACGAACGCCGTCGCCACGAACGTCCCGTCGTTGCCGTCGATGATCAGCCGCACGTCATCGGCGCCCTCGACGTCGGGCGTCGTCACCTGGGTGCGACCCGGCACCTCGGTCTGCCCGAAGGTCTTGAGCAGCTCGCCCAGCGACCCGGGGAACGTCTGGTAGTTGACGTCGACCACCGGCTCGCCGTCGGTCTGCGGGGCAAAGGTGCAGACCGGCGCCTCGGCCGTCCCCAGCCGCGTCGTGTACGTCGCCCCGAACAGCTCCGTCACGGTCTCGATGTCGAGGCCGGAGCACGGGTTCCAGGCCGGCTCGGCGCTCACCTGCGGCTCCGGTGGGGCGATCTGCGCGGGCTCGTCGCCGGAGCAGGCGGACAGCGCCGTGCTGGCGGCGAGCGCGACGGCCAGCAGGGCTCTACGCACCGGGCCTCCCGGGCAGCTCGAGCACCAGCCGGGCCCCGCCGCCGGGCGCCTCGTCGGCGACGACGTGGCCGGAGTGGCGCTCGACGACCTGGCGCACGATCGAGAGGCCCAGGCCGGAGCCGGGCATGCTGCGCGACTCCTCGGCGCGCCAGAACCGGTCGAAGGCGTTCTCGCGGTCGGCCTCGGCGATGCCGGGGCCCTGGTCGTCGACGACGAGTCGGCCGACGCCGTCGTGGGCGGTGAGCCGGACGGTGACGGTGCTGCCGGGCGCGCCCCACTTGGCGGCGTTGTCGAGGAGGTTGGTCACCGCGCGCTCCAGGGCCGGCGCCTCGCCGTAGACCTCCCAGCTGACGGTCTCGACGTCAAAGGTCTTGTCGACCGCCCGGCGGCGCACCCGCGCGACGGAGACGTCGACGATCTCGCTCAGGTCGACCTCGCCGAGGATCGGCGCGAGCGGCTCGTCGCGCGCCAGCTCGGTCAGGTCGCCGATCAGCGTCGTCAGCTCGTCGGTCTGCGCGCGGATGTCGTCGAGCAGCTCGGCACGCGCGGTGGGGTCGATCGCGATCTGCTCGTGGTCGGACTGCACGAGCAGGTCGACGTTGGTGCGCAGCGAGGTGAGCGGGGTGCGCAGCTCGTGGCCGGCGTCGGTGACCAGCTGGCGCTGGCGGTCGCGCGAGGCTGAGAGCGCGGCGAGCATCTCGTTGAACGCCGTCGCCAGGCGCGCGACCTCGTCGGCGCCCTCGACCGGCAGGGGGTCGAGGCGCTCGGTGCGGGCGATCATCTCGACCGAGGTGGTGAGGCGGCGTACGGGACGTAGTCCGTTGCGGGCCACGCCCCAGCCGGCCATCGCCGCGCCGAGGACGCCGGCCAGCCCGAACATCAGGCTCACCCAGCCGAGCTTGCTGAGGAACTGCTCCTGGTCCTCCAGCGACTGCGCGATCACCAGGGCCTGGCCCTTCATCGGCATCTGGACCGCGACCATGCGGTGCCGCTCGCCGTTGATGACGACGGTGCGCACGCTGGCCTTCGCCGAGCCGGCCGCCACCGCCCGCTCCGGGCCGCCGACCGGGAGCTTGCCGGTGGTCAGGCTCGGGTCGGCCACGATCAGCCGGTCGAGCCGGATGTCGGAGGCGCCGGCCGCGGCCTCGGACATGTCGAGGATGTCGGCGTCACCGGCGATGAAGGCGTAGGCGGCCGCGCGGGCACGGTCGAGCAGCGAGTCGTCGAGCTGGTTCTGCAGCTGGTCGCGCGCGACGAGGTAGGTGCCGGCCGACATCACCGCCACCGTCAGGCCCACGGCGATCGTGGTCAGCAGCGTCACGCGGCTGGCCAGCGAGCGGCGGTAGTGCCAGCGTCCCTCGGTGGCCGTGTCGGTGGCGGTGCTCATGACTCCTTCAGCACGTAGCCCACGCCGCGCACGGTGTGCAGCAGCCGCGGCTCGGCCTCGGCCTCGGTCTTGCGGCGCAGGTAGCCGACGTAGACCTCGAGGGAGTTGGCGGTCGTCGGGAAGTCGTAGCCCCAGACCTCCTCGAGGATGAACGAGCGGTCGAGCACCCGGCGCGGGCGCCGCAGGAACAGCTCGAGCAGCGTGAACTCGGTGCGGGTCAGGTCGATCGAGCGGGCGCCGCGGCGCACCTCGCGGGTCGTGACGTTCATGGTCAGGTCGGAGAACGTCAGCGTCTCCTCGCCGTCGTCGCTCTGGGGCACGGCGCGGCGGAGCAGGGCGCGCAGGCGGGCCAGCAGCTCGGGCAGGGCGAACGGCTTGGTCAGGTAGTCGTCGGCGCCGGCGTCGAGACCGTCGACGCGGTCGCCGACGGCGTCGCGCGCGGTCAGCACGATGATCGGTACGTCGTTGCCCGCGGTGCGCAGTGCGCGCGTGGCCTCGAGGCCGTCGAGGCGCGGCATCATCACGTCCATCACCACGACGTCGGGCGCGACCGCGCCGATGCCGGCCAGCGCCTCGGCGCCGTCAGCGGCCAGGTGGACGTCGTAGCCGTTGAACTCCAGCGAGCGGCGCAGCGACTCACGGACCGCCTTGTCGTCGTCGACGACGAGCACGCGGGGCTTGGGCGCAGACACGTCCACACCCTGCCACGCAGCCCTGAGCCGTGTCTGAGAACGCTCAGCCGTAGCGACGGGCCAGCGCGCCCGCGCGGGCGCCGTAGCCGCCGCCGAACAGGCAGGCGTGCACGAGCAGCGGGAAGAGCTGGAAGAGGCCGACCCGGTCGGCCCAGCCGTCGGCCAGCGGCGTCGCCTCGTCGTAGGCGTCGAGCACGCGCTGCAGGTGGGGCAGGCCGAAGAGCGCCAGCATCGCGAGGTCGACCTCGCGGTGCCCGCCGTGGGCCGCGGGGTCGACGACCGCCGCGCGGCCGTCGGAGCCCCACAGGACGTTGCCGTTCCAGAGGTCGCCGTGCAGGCGCGCCGGCGGCTCCGCCGGCACGAGCCGACCGAGCCGTCGCGCCACCGCCTCGACCGCCGTGGCGTCGCCGGGCTCGATCGCCCCGCGGTCGGTGGCCATCCGCAGGTAGGGCAGCAGCCGCCGGCTGGCGTGGAACTCGGCCCAGGTGTCGGTGGGCCGGTTGGGCAGCGGGAGCCGGCCGATGAAGCCGTCGTGCTCGGCGCCGTACGACGGGGCGCCGGAGGCGTGGGTGGCCGCCAGGCTGCGGCCGAGCGCGGCGGCGTCGTCACCGCTCGCACGCCCGGGCTCGACCCAGGCGATGACCAGGCAGTCGGGGGCGACGGCGAGCACCTCGGGGACGTGCACGCCACCGTCAGCGCCCGCCTCGGCCAGCCACCGCAGGCCGCGGGCCTCGTGCTCGAAGAACCCGGGCGGGGGCCGGGTCATCGTCTTCATCAGCGCCGTGGTGCCGTTGCCCAGGCGCAGCTTGGTGGCGATCGAGACGTCGCCGCCGGCCACGGGCGCGGTCGCCACGACAGCCGAGCCGAGCAGCTGCTCGGCCCGCCGCGCGACGCCCGGCTGGCGGGTCATCGCGCCAGCACCGGGGCCAGCTCGTCGACCAGGGCGTCGCCGCAGCGCTCGACGGTGGCCAGCACCTCGAGGAAGCCCTGCGGTCCGCCGTAGTAGGGGTCGGGGACGTCGCCGGAGCCCTCCGGGTCGAGGTCACGCAGCATCAGCACCCGCTCGGAGCGCCCGCCGATCTCGGCCAGGTTGGCGGCGTCCATCGCGAGCAGGACGTCGTGGTCCTCGAGCCAGGTCGCCGCGAACTGCTGCGCGCGGTGGGCGCTGCCGTCGTAGCCGGCGCCCTGCAGGGTCTCGGCCGCGCGGTCGTCCATCGGGTCGCCGACGTGCCAGCCGCCGGTGCCGCAGCTGTCCACCGTGACGGCGTCCGCGAGACCCGCCTCGGCGACCTTGGCGCGCAGCACGACGTCGGCCATCGGCGAGCGGCAGATGTTGCCCAGGCAGACCATGCCGACCCGGTAGCGGCCGGGCTCCCGAGGCGGCGGCAGGGTCCGCTGCGTCACGACCGGTCCTTGTCGCCGTCTCCGATGAACCCGTCGACCACCCAGGTGACGATCGTGATGATGATGGAGCCGCCGACGGCGGTCCAGAAGCCGTCGACGCGGAAGCGGATGTCGAGGGCGTCGGCCAGCGCGCCGGTCAGCATCAGCATCGCGGCGTTGATCACCAGCAGGAACAGCCCGAGCGTCAGGATGATCAGCGGGAACGACAGCAGCTTGAGCACCGGCTTCACGATCGAGGTGACCAGGCCGAGGATCGCCGCCACCAGCACCAGCGGCACCAGGTCGTCGGTCAGCTGCTCCGAACCCTGGCGCGCGCCCCCGGGGAAGGCGATCCCGTCGAGGAGCCACGCCGCCGCGGCCAGGCCGAGCGCGGTCGTGAGGAGTCGCAGGATGATCCGCATGCCCGTGAGTCTCGCAGGACGGGCGTGGGTGGGGGAGTCCCACCAGCCCCAGGATTCACCGGCTGGCCGGTGAATCCCTCACTGGGACGATGAAATTTCATCGGCCAAGCGCAGGTTTCACCGGCCGGCCGGTGAAACCGGAAGCCGCTCGACGGAGGCCGGCGTCAGAGGCCGAGCGCGCAGACGATCTCGGTCTCTGCGTCGGCGAGGTGGGCCTGCAGGAAGTTGAGGGCGTCGTCGACCCGGTCGTCCTCGAGCAGCTGGACCAGGGCGACGTGGGTGTCGGCCTCGTCGTGGGCGTTGCGGGCGATGCGCTCGACCTGGGCCAGGGCCAGCTTGAGCTCGGCGACGAGGTTGTCGGCCATGGCGACCAGGCGCGGGCTGCCGGTCAGGCCGACGAGGGAGACGTGGAAGGCGAGGTGGAGGGTGTTGAGGTCCTGGTAGGTGCCCTCGGCGCGCACGGCGTCGGTGTAGCGGCGCAGGGACTCGCGGACGTGGTCGCGCTGGACGTCGCCGGCCTCCCGCCACCGGGCGACACCGGCGCCCTCGAGCACCCAGCGGGCCGCGCAGACGTCGCGCACCGACTCGGCCTCGGGTGTGGCGACGTGGACGCCGCGGTGGGGCTCGCGGGTGGCGAGTCCCTCGGCCACCAGGACGCCGAGCGCCTCGCGGATGGTCGGGCGGGAGACGCCGAGGGAGTCGGCGAGGGCGACCTCGCGCAGCGCCGTACCGCTCTCGATCTCGCCCTCGAAGATCGCCCGGCGCAGCTCCTCCGCGGTGCGCTCGACGGTCGAGGTGTGCTCGACGTGGAGCGAGGAGAAGGGCGAGTCGGTCTCGGTCAGGCCGGCCCCGGGGGGAGTCATGGGACACATCATGCCGTCCGGCTTGCTTGCGCGGGCCCGGTGCGCCACGATAGGGCTGTCAGATTGTCTGACAATCGAGATGGAGGCGAGATGGAGCAGGGCCGCGCGAACGAGCTGGGTTGGGGTCGTCACTACGTCGCCGTGGAGCCGACGCACTTCCGCGTCGACTACGTCATCAACCCGTTCATGGATCCTGCGGTCCAGCCCGACGGCCCGACCGCCTGGCGCCAGTGGCACGAGATGGTCGGGACCCTGCGCGGCCTCGGCGCCACCGTCGACGTGCTGCCGCAGCGCACCGACGCCCCCGACATGGTCTACGCGATGAACCTCGGCCTCGGTGTCGTCCGCGAGGACGCCACCCCGTCGGTCGTGATGTCCCACATGCGCTACGCCGAGCGCCGCATGGAGACCCGTTCCGCCCAGGCCTGGTTCACCGAGCACGGCTTCGCCACCTCGATCGTCGGCCGCGACGGCGTCGGTGCCCACTTCGAGGCCGGTGACGCCTTCGCCTGGGGCGACGCGCTCGTCGTCGGCTACGGCCCACGCACCGAGGAGCTCGCGCTCAAGCACCTCGCCAACGACCTGGGTGTGCGCGTGCGCGGCGTCCGGATCACCCACCCCGGCATGTACCACCTCGACCTGGCCTTCTGCCCGCTCGACGAGCGTCGCGCGATGGTCTGCCCCAGCGCGCTCGACGACGCCTCGGCCGAGGCGCTCCTGGCCCTCGTGCCCGAGCCGCTGGTCCTCACGGAGGAGGAGGCACTGACGTTCTGCGCCAACTCGGTGGTCGTCGGCCGCACCGTCGTGATGCCGGCCTGCCCCGACCGGGTCCGGGCCCAGCTCGAGGAGTGGGGCTTCGACGTGGTCGTCGTGGCCGTCGACGAGTTCCACAAGGGCGGCGGCTCCATCCGCTGCCTGACCAACCCGGTCGACATCACCGTCGGCCGCGACCTGCCCGCCGTCCCCGGCGGCGCGGTCGTGCTCCCGCCGGTCTGAGCTCCGCGACACCTCCCGACCCCGGGTCCACCGACCCGGGTTCGGTAGCGTCGGAACGGTGTTTCCGGTCGGTGGTGTGGGCGTCATGCTCGCGGGCGTCGTGCTCTCGGGCCTGGTCTGCGCGCTCCTGGCCCGCGCGCTCCGGCGCCGCCTGGGCCTCGTGGCTGCGCTCGCGGTCGCAGGGCTGCTCTGGTCGCTCGTCGTCATCGCCCTGATCACGCTGATCCCGGCCGACGGCGCCCCCGGCGTGGTGTCGGCCGAGGGCCGCCTCGAGACCTGCTCGTGGGACATCGGCGGGCCGGCGCCCGACGGGTTCTGGATCTTCTCCGCCGGCCAGCGCCTGCTCAACGTCGCCGTCTTCGTACCGCCGGGCGCGCTGCTCGTGGTGGCCGCCGCCCGGTGGCGGCGCACCGCGCTGGTCAGCGTGCCGGTGGGGCTCGCCCTGCTGGCGGCGTACTCGGTGGGCATCGAGTGGACCCAGCTCGAGCTGGCCCGCATCGACCGGGCCTGCGACGTCACCGACATCATCGACAACGTGACCGGTGCCGCGCTCGGTGCGGCCGTCGGGCTCGTGCTGGCCACGCTGCTGCGTCCGTGGCGCGGGGGGCGCCACTAGCCTGACCGGCATGGCCCACCCGCAGCCGCGCCCCAACGTCCTGCAGATCCCGACCTACGTCCCCGGCAAGCCGCCGACTTTGCGACCGGGCATGACGGCGTACAAGCTCTCGAGCAACGAGAACCCCTACCCGCCGCTGCCCGGCGTGGTGGAGGCGGCGACGCAGGCGGTCGCGGTGATGAACCGCTACCCCGACATGGGCAGCACCGCCCTGTACGACGCCCTGGCCGACCGCCTCGGCGTGCCGCGCACCGACCTGGCGCTGGCCACGGGCAGCGTCGCGCTGATCTACCAGCTCGTCAACGCCTACTGCGAGACCGGCGACGAGGTCGTCTACGCGTGGCGTTCCTTCGAGGCCTACCCGATCGCGGTCACGACCGCGGGCGCGACGTCGGTGCAGGTGCCGGTGACCGCCGACGGCCGCCACGACCTGCCGGCGATGCTCGCCGCGATCACCGACCGCACCCGGATCGTCATGGTCTGCACCCCCAACAACCCGACCGGGCCGGCGGTCACGCAGTCCGAGCTCGACGCGTTCCTGGCCGAGGTGCCGCCGCACGTGGTGGCCGTCGTCGACGAGGCCTACCTCGAGTTCGTCCGGATGGACGACAAGGTCGACGGCCTCGCGACCTACCGCGCGCACCCCAACGTGGTGCTGTTCCGCACGTTCTCCAAGGCCTACGGGCTGGCCGGCTTCCGTGTCGGGTACGCCGTGGCGCAGGAGTCGATCGCCGCCGCGCTGCGAGCGGTCTCGCTCCCGTTCGGCATCTCCGGTGTCGCGCAGGCTGCGGCCATCGCCTCGCTCGAGGCGCAGGACGAGCTGCTCGAGCGGGTCGAGGCGCTGGCCGTCGAGCGGGCCCGGATCTACGCGGCCCTGCTCGAGATGGGCTGGGACGTCCCCGAGCCGCAGGGCAACTTCGTGTGGTTCGCGCTCGCCGAGCGGACCGGTGACTTCGCGGTCGCCGCCGACGAGGCCGGCATCGTCGTGCGTCCGTTCGCGGGCGAGGGCGCCCGGGTGTCCATCGGCGAGACCGAGGGCAACGACCGGCTGCTCGAGGTGGCGCGCGCCTTCCTCGCCTGAGTCTGCTGGGATCCCGGAGGGGTCAGCCGACCTCGGCTCGGTCGTCCCAGCCGAGCAGGTCCATCAGCCGCGTCCGGTTCGGGTTGGCGACCGAGGCGGTCTGGGCGGTGGCACGCAGGTCGGCGACGACGTCGGACGTGGGCTGCTCGGGCACGAGTGCGCTCCTCGGGTCGTGGGTGGTGGATCGGTGAGGAGACCCATCGTGGCGACGTGTGACGCGGCTCGTGGGCCGAACGGCTCAGGTGTGACGAGGACTGGCCGATCGGACGTCGTACCTAGTCCGACACGGCCTGGGGGTCCTTCGTCGCGGCCGCGGGCCGGTCGTCCATCGCCCGCCAACGCGGGTCGACGGCCGGTGCGACCGTCGCGACGAGGTAGGCCACGCCGGTGACGGCCATGGCCAGCGCCAGGCTGCTGGCGTCGACCAGGACGCCGCCGACCAGGCCGCCGAGCGGCATCAGCGCGAAGCACATCGCGGTGGTCAGCGACGACACGCGGCCGACGAGCGGGGCGGGGATGCGCTCGAAGATGACGGCGCCGAGCACCGGGTTGAGGAACCCGGAGGCGAAGCCCGCGACCACGAAGACGGCGACGATGCCGGCGACCGGGGTGTCGAAGACGAAGACCAGGAAGCGGGGGAGCCCGCAGAGCAGGAACGCGAACAGGTAGGTCTTGAACCGCGGCAGGCGCGCCGCCCAGACCGCCGCGCACGCGGCACCCACGGCCGAGGCGCCGCTGAAGACGGCGAAGAGCAGCCCGAGGGTCTTGGCGCCTTCACCCGACTCGACCGACCACACGGGCATCAGGACCGAGGCCCAGGCGACGTCGAGCAGGTTGGTGACGGCCAGCATCACCGAGATGCCGAGCAGCAGCGGGTCGCGGCGCAGGAACTCCCAGCCCTCCCGCAGCTGCACCAGGTACGGCGCGTCGCCAGTCTCGTCCTCGTCCTCGACCGTGGTGGTGGGGGAGCCGACGCCGACGGTCGCCCAGGCCAGCACGAGCGCGGACAGCCCGAAGCTCAGGGCGTCGACGAGCAGGGCGTTCTGGGCGCCGAGCCCGGCGACGAGCAAGCCGGCGAGGCCCGCGCCGAGCATCGAGGCGGTGCGCTCGACCGTGCCGGACAGGCCGGTCGCGCGCTCCATCGGCACCCCGGACACCTCGACCAGCGCCGGGATCATCGAGTGCTTGGCGCCGTCACCGGGCCCGCGCAGGGCGCCGGCCACCGCTACGAGCGCCAGGAAGGCGGGGAACGACAGCGCGCCGACGTCGTACAGGACCGGGATCGAGGCGACGACGACCAGCGACAGCAGGTCGCAGGTGATCGCGACGCGGCGGGCGCCGAGCCGGTCGATGACCGGCCCGCCCAGCACCTTGAACACGACCAGCGGCAGCATCTCGGCGAGCGCGACCAGGCCGGTCTGGGTGGCGCTGCCGGTCTGCTCGAGGGCGAACAGCGGCAGCGCGATCATCGAGACGCGGGTGCCGGTGACCGACAGCGCGTCGGCGACCAGCCAGCCGTAGAGCGGGCGGCTCATCCGAGGTCCTGCCCGGGCCGGACGTAGGCCGCGACCTGGAAGACGACGTGGCGGGCGTCGGCGTCGTCGGCCTCGTCGTCGACCTCCTCGAGGACCTCCGTGAGGGCGTCGATGACCCGCTGGGCCTTGGCTGGCGTGAGCCGGTGGTTCCAGTCGCTGAAGGTCGACGCCGCGCGCCACGGCTGCGGCAGCACCGACCGCTCCTCCATCGCCCGCTGCAGCCATTCGTTCCACACGACGACCGCCGACTGCAGGAACGCGTCCTCGCTGTCGGCGTCCTCGGTGCCGGCCTGCGTGGTCTCGGTGTAGGTCGTGGTGTGCGCGGCCTGCCACCACCGCTCGCGGCCGTTGCCGCGCTCGGCGTCGTCGACGACGAACCCGTGCTGCGCGAGCTGGCGCAGGTGGTAGGATGTGGCCCCGGAGTTGAGGCCCAGCCGCGTCGCCAGCGACGTCGCCGTGGCCGGCCCGTCCATGCGCAGCAAACCGAGCAGCCGCAGGCGCACCGGGTGGGCCAGCGCGCGGAGCTGGTGGGGTGTCGGGGTGATCGACGGCTCGGCCATGGCGGCAGCGTACGACTGCAGAGACTTGTTTGCAAAGATGTGTTGGTGGTCCCCGAGCCGCTTGCAACTCACCGTTCGCACCACTACCCCGCCCGTCTACCACCGGGGTAGTGGTGCGAACGGTGAGTTGCATGCGGACCGTCCGACCCCGCGTTACCGCCTCGACACGCGCAGACGGCAGGCTGGGGGCCATGTCGGTCAAGGTCGCGCTGTCGCACCGCACCACCTACGACTTCGCCCACCCGGTGGCGGTCGGCCCACACGTCGTACGACTGCGCCCGGCGCCGCACACGCGCACCCCGATCGAGGCCTACTCGCTGACGGTCGAGCCGGAGAACCACTTCCTCAACTGGCAGCAGGACCCGTTCGGCAACTGGATGGCGCGCCTGGTCTTCCCCGAGAAGGTGACGACCCTCGACATCACCGTCGGGCTGGTCGCCGACCTGATGGTGATCAACCCGTTCGACTTCTTCGTCGAGGAGTACGCCGAGCGCTTCCCGTTCGTCTACGAGTCCAGCCTGCACGCCGACCTGTTCCCCTACCTGCGCCCCGTCGAGGACGCCGGCGCGGCCGACGCGTTCCGCCGTTCGCTGACGCAGCCCGTCGGCGCCGATGGGCAGGGCACGCCGATCATCACCTTCCTCGCCGGGCTGAATGCCGCGGTCAACGCCGAGGTCGCCTACTCGGTGCGGATGGAGGCCGGCGTCCAGAGCCCCGACGAGACGCTGGCCCGCCGCATCGGCAGCTGCCGCGACAGCGCCTGGCTGCTGGTGGCGCTGCTGCGCCAGCACGGCCTGGCCGCACGCTTCGTCTCCGGCTACCTCGTGCAGCTGTCCACCGACCCCGACGCGATGGTCGGCCTCGACGGGCCGAGCGGGCCCGAGCAGGACTTCACCGACCTGCACGCCTGGGCCGAGGTCTACCTGCCCGGCGCCGGCTGGGTCGGCTTCGACGCGACCTCCGGGCTGATGGCCGGGGAGGGGCATATCCCGCTGGCGGCCAGCCCGGAGCCGGCCTCGGCGGCGGCGATCAGCGGGCTGGTCGAGCCGGCCGAAACCGAATTCGACTTCGCCATGTCCGTCACCCGGGTGCGGGAGACGCCGCGGGTGACCAAGCCCTATGCGGAGGACCAGTGGCAGGCGATCCTGGCCCAAGGCCTGCGGGTGGACCGTGCGCTGACGGCCGTCGACGTGCGGCTGACCATGGGCGGCGAGCCGACCTTCATCGCCGCCGACGACATGGA
>JAOPXU010000325.1 GCA_025964985.1 Nocardioides sp. | reverse complement strand
CGTCGACCACTACCGCTCCAGCCACCTCGACTCCGCCCAGCAAGCAGCGCTGGGCCTGACCGACGCCATCGTCTGGACCCCGGCGCACCTGCGCGCCCAGGACCTCGACGCGGTGCGCGCCCACCTCACGCCCGCCCAGGCCGTCGAGGTCGTTCTCGACGTCATGCGCAACGCGGCCAACAAGATCTCCGTCGCGCTCGGCGCCGACGCCCCCGAGGTCGACGGCATCCAGCTCTTCGACCTCGACCGGACCGGCACCCTCCGCGTCTCGTAGGTCCTGCCGAGTCGGCGCAGCGTGCGAGTACGGCGGGCGCGAGTCGGCGCAGGGTGCGACTCCCAGGATCGCGAGTCGGCGTCGAGCGCGAGCACCTGTGCCGACTCGGGCCGATCTGACTCGCGCCCTGCGCCGAGTCGGCGTCGCGCGGGGGCCGGGTAGGTTCACAGCATGGGTGCCGTGGGCGGGGTCGACCGCACCCAGCGTCGCCACACGGTGCTCGGCTTCCCGCTGGCGGTGGTCTACAAGTTCTTCGACGACCAGGGCAACTACCTGGCGGCCTCGATCAGCTACTACGCGTTCATCGCGATCTTCCCGCTGCTGCTGCTGGCCTCGTCGATCTTCGGCTTCATCCTGCAGGGCAACCCCGAGCTGCAGGACGAGGTGCTCAACTCCGCGCTGGCGCAGTTCCCGATCGTCGGGCAGGAGCTCGGGCGGCCCCAGGGCCTGCGGGGGTCGACCGGCGCGGTCGTGGGCGGCGCGCTCGCGGCGGCGTACGGCGCCCTCGGCCTCGGCCAGTCCATCCAGAACCTGATGGCGACGGCCTGGGCGATCCCGCGCAACAGCCGCCCCAACCCGGTCCTGCTGCGGGCCAAGAGCCTGCTGCTGCTCCTGTTCGCCGGCATCGCCGTGGTCGGCATCTCGGTCATCTCGGCGGTGGGGAGCAACACCGAGGTCTTCGGCGACGGCGTCAACGCGACGATCCGCCTCGCGATCCAGCTCGTCACGGTGCTGGTCGTCGGGCTGGTGCTCACGGTGCTGATGCGCTTCGCCTCGGCACGCAGCCATCGCATCACGCGCGCCGCGCCGGGCGCGTTCACGGTCGCCGCGCTCTGGCAGCTGCTCCAGTACATCGGCGCGTTCTACGTCGAGAAGGTGCTCACCGGTCCGACGTCGCTCAACCAGACCTTCGGCTTCGTCCTCGGGCTCATCGGCCTCATCTACATCGCCGCGGTGATGGCGATCCTCGGCGTCGAGGTCAACGTCGTCCTGGCCCGCCGGCTCTGGCCGAGAGCACTGCTCACGCCGTTCACGGACGCCGTCGACCTGACCGACGCCGACCGCCGCGCCTACGCGATGTACGCCCAGATGCAGCGCCACAAGGGCTTCGAGACCGTCGTCGTCCGCTTCGACGGCCGCGACGGCGACACCCACGAGATCGTCCTCGAGCCCGGCAAGCGCGGGCCGGAGGTGCGCGGCGCGGTCGACCCTGCGGTCGACCCGGGACCGCCGCCGACCACGGCGGTCACCGAGCGGCCCGGTCCCACCTCGCCGTGACGACGACGTTGGCCTGGTAGCCGCCGCGCGCCGCGTCGTACTCGCCACCGCACGTGACCAGCGTCAGCACCCGCGCCTGTCGGGCGCCGTAGACCTGCTGGGCCGGGAAGTCGTCGTTGAGGTACGTCGTCACCGTGGCGACGCGGTAGGTGACGGTCGTCGAGTCGGCGAGCGTCACCTGCACC
The DNA here is from genome assembly GCA_025964985.1 of Nocardioides sp. Taxonomy (GTDB): domain Bacteria; phylum Actinomycetota; class Actinomycetes; order Propionibacteriales; family Nocardioidaceae; genus Nocardioides. Next base: position 18,158 of record JAOPXU010000325.1, on the reverse strand, counting down.
CGGTCGCGACGCTGCAGGCGGCGCAGGTCGTAGAAGACCGCCGGTCCGCTCGTCGAGTCGACGTGGCCGAGGATGACGGCCGACCCCTTCTCGCCCGGACGGGCGCCGAGGCGGTACCAGCCGGCGTGCGAGGGGTCCTGGGGCACGGCCACCTCGCCGTTGCGCTGCAGGCCCAGCCGGTCGAGGACGCTGGTGACGCCGATGGCGGGGATGTCGACCGCCACCGGCTTTGCCGGCCGGGCCGGCCGGGAGCGGCGCCGCGGCACGTCCGTCGCGGCCGCCGGCTCGACGACCGCGACCGGCTGCACCACCAGGGCGGTGCGGCCGAGCGCCACCTCGTTGGTGGACCCGCCGGCCCACACGAGCAGGCAGCCGACCCCCGCCAGGAGCAGGGCGAGGGTGACGGCCCAGGTGGCCCGCGGCGCGGACGTGGTCAAGCCCGGTGCCGGCCCGACGGGACGATCGCGTTGCGGGAGGAGAGCACCGCGGTGCCCGCGGCGGCGATCAGCGCGGCCAGGCCCAGCAGGAGCCACACCTGACCGGTCGTGGAGGACGACGCGACGGCCTCGACCTGCACGGCGCTGGTGCGACCGGTGCCGGGGTTGCCCGGCGGGATGTACGGCGGCGCTGCGGTCGAGGTGTCCGCGGGCGGGGTGCTCGGACCCGGACCTGCGCCGCCGGGCGGGCTCGACACGGGCGTGTCCGGCGTGGGGGTCGGCAGCGGACCGCCGCTGTCGACGGGCGTCGTCGGGCCGGACGGCGCGCCGGGACCGCCGGGTGCGACCGGCGGGACGGTGGTGGGGACCGTGCTCGGCGGGACGGTGCTGGGCGAGTCCGAGGTGGTCGGCGTCGACGGGTCGCTCGGCGACACCGTGGCGGTGGAGGTGGGATCGGTGGGGGCCGCGCAGGACGCGCGGGTGATCGTGTTGGTGTCGAGCGAGACCTGGCCGTTGCGGGCCAGCAGCCGGCCCTGCACGTCGGCGCCGGTCTGGGCGGTGATGCTGGTCAGGGCGAGGACGTTGCCGACGAAGTCGGTGCCGGTGCCCAGCGTGGCCGAGCTGCCGACCTGCCAGTAGACGTTGCACGCCTGGGCGCCGTTGACCAGCGCGACGGTGCTGTCGCTGGCGGTGATGAGGGTCGAGCCCGCCTGCAGCACGAACACGGCCGCGGGGTCGCCCGCGGCGTCGAGGGTGACCGTCCCGGTCAGCGCCATCGCGCCGGCGGCGCCGTAGACCCCGGCCTGCAGGGTCTGGCCCGCCAGGTCCTGACCGGTCTTGTCGACCACGGGGCCTCGTCCCGCGGCGTCGTCGTAGGCGGTGACCAGGTCGTCGGCCGCCTGCGCCGTGACCGCGTCGGCGGAGTGGATCGAGCCGTTGGCGACGGTGCCCGGGGGGAAGCCCGTGACCGCGGTGCCGGGGCTGACGCCGACGTCGCCGGAGATCACGCTCGGCCCGGTGTTGGTGACGGTGCTGCCGGCCAGGACGGCGTAGGACCCGGCGGTGCCGAGGCCCACCGGGCCCTGGGCGGCCGCGGCCGGTGTGTGCTGGGACAGCACGGCCGCGCCGGAGACCAGTGCCAGGACCGGGGCCACGAAGAGACAGGAAAGGACACGTGAGCTCGTCATGTGCGAGAACTCCTGCGAGAAGCCGGGGCGGTGGCACGGGTGGGGGCGGAGCAGTGCCAAGGGAGCCGGGGCCCACGAACCTAGCAGGGGTCCTCGGGGGCCGTGGGCGAACGGCGTACGTGCGTCGACGCGATCCCGCCGGCGTCAGACCGAGCGGCCCTGCGGCTCGCCCTGGTACTCGATCGACAGCAGCGCCATGTCGTCCTGCAGGTCCTCGCCGGTGTGGAAGCGCAGGGCGTCGAGCATCGAGTCGAGCAGGTAGGGGAAGGGCTGCGTGGCGATCATCGCCCAGAGCGGCTCGGGGTCGATGAAGGACCGGTCGGAGGTGCGGGCCTCGAGCAGGCCGTCGGTGAAGAGCAGCAGCCGGTCGCCCGGCGCGAGCTGCTGCTGCACGGCGTCGGGGGCCGAGCCGAGACCCAGCGGCACGGTCGGCTCGGCGTCGAGCAGGCGCCACCGGCCGCCGCTGGTCAGCACGGGCGCCGGGTGGCCGCAGAGCACGAGGCTGGCCAGTCCGGTGTTGTCGATGTCGAGCAGCGCCGCGGTGACGAAGTCCTCCTGGTCGTGGAGGTAGGCCTGCACGTGCTTGTCGAGCTGGCGGGCCACCTCGTCGACCGTGACGTCCTGCACCGCCACCGACCGGAAGCCGCCCAGGACGATCGTGGCCGTGCGGATGGCGCCGAGACCCTTGCCGCGCACGTCGCCGATCAGCAGCCGGACCCGGTCGGGCAGGGCGACGACCTCGTAGAGGTCGCCGCCGATCTGGGCCTCCTCAGCCGCGCTGACGTAGCGCACCGACAGGGAGAACGGACCGACCTGCGGGGGCGGCGTCGCGAGGATCGCCTGCTGGGCGGCCGCCGCGACCTTCATGACCTCGGAGAGCCGGCGCGACTGGCGGGTGAAGCTGTCGGCGTTGTCGAGCGCGCTGGCGATCCGCGAGGCCAGGTCGACGAGGAGCCGCAGGTCCTCCTCGGCGTAGCGACGGCCGGACTCGGCCTGCGCGAGGCTGATCGCGCCGATGACCTCGTCCCCGCTGCGCATCGGGGCGATGACGGCGCTGACCAGGCCCAGGCGCTTGAGCAGCTCGGCGTGCTTCTCGTTGACGGCCGAGGCCTCCACGAGCTCGTCGGGGATGAAGGGGTAGATCTCGGGCTCGCCGGTGCGCACGACCGCCGCCGAGCCGGTCGGCGAGTCCATGTCGACGGGGAAGGCGTTGCGCATGCCCTGGGCCCAGGCCTCGACCTCGGGGTCGCGGTGGAAGACGACCTCGGTCGAGAGGATGCCGTCGCGCAGCAGGTGGATCGAGCACCAGTCGGCCAGGCGGGGGACGAGGAGGCGGCGTACCTCGGCGAGGGTCTCGTCCCAGTCGAGGCTGCGCGACAGGGCCCGGGAGGCCTCGGTCAGCAGCTCGGCGCGCTGCACCTCCGCGTCGGCGGTGGCCAGGGCCTGGGCGCGGAGCATCGCGGCGCTCAGCGCCCCGGCGAGCGACTCCAGCAGCCCCCGCTCCTCGATGCTGTCGACCGTGCCGCCGGGGAAGGTGAGGGCCAGCAGCCCGATCGAGCTGTCCTCGTGGACCAGCGGGAGCAGGTGGAGGCTGCGGTCCTCGGGGTAGTAGCCGGCCAGTGCCGGGAAGGCCCGGGAGATCGCGTCGAGGTCGGCGTAGTGCACGGGCACCCGGGTGCGCACCGCGAGCGCGCCCGGCAGGTCGGCGTCGAGCGCCACCTCGGTGTACTGGTCGGCCTGCGGGCCGCCGCGTCCGAGCCACGACACCGACCTCAGCACGTCGTCGTCGTCGAGCACGAACGCCATCGCCGACGACGCCCCGAGACGCTCGGCCGCCTTGCCGAGGAACGCGTCGGCCACCTCGGTCACCGTCCGCGCGCCGGTCAGCTCGACGGCGAGGGCGTCGAGCAGGTCCTGGGCCAGCCTGCTCGTGTGGTGCACCTGGCGGCGGTAGCGGTCGGCGAGGTGGGCGGCGGTCACCGCCGCGCCCCCCGCGACCACGCAGCTGGTGAGCCGGACGGCCCAGGCCAGGTCACCGAGCGTGTCGTTGACCGCGCCCGAGAGCGTGGCGGCCGCGACCGCGAGGACGGCGACCACCGCGGTGCGGCCGGGACGGCAGCTGACGGAGGCGATGATCGAGCTGGTGGCGTAGACGCCGGTCAGCGCGAGCCCGCCCACGAGGTCGACCGTCAGCGCCGCGAGCAGGAAGAGGAGGCCGAGGACCGGGGCGACCACGCTGCGACGCCAGCTCGGCACGCGGACTCCTGACTCCCGGGACCACTCGGGCGAGGGTCGCTGGATGCTACCGATTCCCAGGACCGTGCGTCAGGGTTCGCGCGAGGGTCACCCCAGCAGGCGGGTGCGCAGGGCCGCCTGCAGGTCGTCGTCGAGCCCGAGCCCGTCGCGCAGGTAACCCTCGACCGAGCCGTACGACGCCACGGCCTGCTCCAGGGCGGCGTGGAGGTAGGCGAGGTCGGCGACCATGGTCGGCTCGAACGTCGGCACCCGGTCGGCGCCGAGATGCTCGGCGACCAGGCCGAGGTACTTGGTGCGGGTGGAGGAGGAGCGGTCGTTGGTCAGCAGGTAGTCGGCCTCGACCACGTCGTCGGCGACCCCGGCGACGTGCAGCAGCAGGGCTGCCGCCCAGCCGGTGCGGTCCTTGCCGGCGGTGCAGTGGAAGAGCTGCGGCGTCGAGGAGGTGGCGAGCGCGGCCAGCAGCGTGCCGAACGAGCGGCGGGCGGCCTCGTCGGTCACGAACCCCCGGTAGATCGCGAGCATCGTCCGGACGGCGTCGGCGGCGTCGCGCAGCTCGGCGCCGGCGCCGGGCGGGATGCCCTCGACCTCGACGTGGGTCCAGGTCGCGCCGGGCACCTCGACGTCCGGGTGGGCCTCGATCTCGTGGGAGCTGCGCAGGTCGAAGACGGCCGCGATGCCGAGGGAGGACAGCAGCGAGGCGTCCTCGTCGATGAGCTGCAGCTCGTTGGAGCGCCAGAACACGCCCGGACGCAGCGGTCGTCCGTCGGCCGACGTGTAGCCGGGGCCGGCCACGTCGCGGAAGTTGTCGGCCGAGGCGAGCCTGGTGATCTCCTCGCCCCACTGGGCGTCGTCGCCGGTCACGCGCCCACCCTAGGAGCAACGGGCCACCCCAGCGGCCGAGGGTCGCCCTAGTCACATCGGGCCAGCCCGGTCGGGCCTTCCCCCCGGGCGGCCGGGTCCCTAGCCTGGTCCACGGACGGAGGCACTGGGGAGAGTCGCCGCCCACAGGGAGGGACGTCCGCCCCCGCACGCAGCGGAGGCGCGGAACGCCCGACATCCCCGGCCCGGGTGCGCATCCGGTCCGGGACAGGCACCGGCTCGGGCCGGCTGCCTTCCCTGCGCCCGCAGGTCGGCTCAGCCGACGAGGTCGCGGACCTGCTCGCCGAGCGCCCGCAGCCGCGGCACCAGCACGGCCGGGTCGCCGTTGCCCAGGCACGCGTACGCCGCCGCGCGGGTCGGCCCGGTGACCACGCCGACCTCGCAGCGCACGTCGGCGTCGGCCCCGGTCTTGGTGGCGAGCCCCGCGTCGACGACGAGCGGGTCGCGTCGGAACGCCGAGGAGACCAGCGAGTGGTCGACCCCGGCCGCGAGCCACCCCAGCACCCGCGCCGACACCGCGGGGGAGACCCACGAGCCGCGCTGCAGGGCGGCCATCACCCCGGCCCACTCGCGGGCGGTGCCGCTGCTCAGCGTCGTGGCGTCGTCCGGCCGTCGTACGTCGCGCACCAGGTCGTGCAGCCGCGTGGCCGCGAGGCCGTGGTCGTTGACCGACGCGAGGCCCAGCCGCTCGACGAGCACGTTGGTCGCCCAGTTGTCGCTGACCGACCCGACCAGGACCGCGACGTCGCCGACCGGCAGCGCGTCGGCGTCCATCAGGTGCCACAGGCCGGAGTCGGCGACCCGCGGCGTCACCGAGCGCGACAGCACCTCGTCGGGCCTGACCGACCCGTCCTCGAGCGCACGGGCGAGGGCCGAGAGCACCAGCACCTTGGCGACGCTCGCGGTCCTGAGCACCTCGTCGGGCAGCTCGGACAGCAGCACCTCGCCGGTGCCGGCGTCGACGACGTGCCAGGCGAGGACGGGCTCAGGCACGGCGCGGCGGGCGCGGGAAGAACAACGGCACGCGCTCGGCGTACTCGGGGAAGCCGGGGCGCTGCATCATCGTCTTCTCGAGCAGCTTGGCGCCGGTGACGTTGCGGATGAAGAGCGTCATCGCGATCGGCGACAGCACGGTCGCCAGGCCCACGACCCAGCCGGACCCGAGGCCGCCGACCAGCCACAGGCCCCACCAGACGCAGGCGTCGCCGAAGTAGTTGGGGTGGCGGGTCCAGGCCCACAGCCCGGTGTCCATCACCTGGGGACGCTGGTCCCTGGGGATCTCCTTGTACGCCGCGAGCTGGCGGTCGCCGACGGTCTCGAAGAACAGCCCGATGCCCCAGACCACGACGCCGGCGACGACGGCGGGGAAGACCTCGACGCCCTGGAACATCCCGATCGCGACCGGGATGGCGATGAACCACTGGGCGCCGCCCTGGACCAGCAGCACCCGGCGCGCCACGGTGCCGATGCCGACCTCGGAGACCGACCCGCCCAGCATCTCGGCGTAGCGCGGGTCCTCCTTGCCGCCGTGGGAGCCGACCGCGCGCCTGCGCACGTGCCAGGCCAGGCGTCCGCCCCAGACCGCGACGAGCGCGACGAGCAGCCAGCGCCGCCACGGCTCACCCTCGTCGGAGGCGGTGGCGACGACCGCGGTCACGACGGCGACGAGCACGAAGCCCGCACCCCAGGTGACGTCGACGACCGCCGCCTTGTCGAGCTGGCGGATCCGGACGGCGGTGACCGCCATGCCCAGCACCACCGTCAGCAGGGAGGCGCCGAGCGCGACGAGCACGTTGTCCATGCGGTGAGTCTCCCGGTCTCGGCCCGGCCGCGGGTCATCCCTGGCCGGGGTTCTGGTGCGGAACTCCGGCTTCTTGTACGAAGTTTCGTGACAGAAGCAGGAGATTCACCGCTTCAGCGGAGAATCTCCAGGCACGGGGAGCCCGCCTCGTGCTTCTGGTACGGAACTCCTGCTTCTTGTACGAAGTTTCATGACAGAAGCAGGAGATTCACCACTTCAGCGGAGATTCTCCGCGACCGGAGACCCTCAGAACGTGCGGACGAGCGGAAGGTCGTGCGGACCGCCGGGGCGCACCATCAGGATCTGGTCGACGCCCATGCGGCCGTCGCGGAAAGCCATCGCGCCGCCGACGAGGTAGAGGCGCCAGACGCGCACGACCTCCTCGGAGGTCAGCTCGGCGAGCCGGTCGACGTTGGCCTCGAAGCGCTCGAGCCAGCCTGCGACGGTGTGCACGTAGTGCTCGCGCAAGCCGTGCACGTCGCGGACCTCGAGGCCGGCGCGCTCCAGGAAGGCGACGGTCTCGCCGACCGGGCGCATGTACATGTCGGGGGCGATGAACGACTCGATGAACGGGCCGCCGCCGGGCCACTTGCCGGTGCGCGACATCTGCTGGATGAGGACGCGGCCGCCGGGCTTGACCGAGCGGTGCAGGACCGAGGCGTAGGTCGGGTAGTTCTTCTGCCCGACGTGCTCGCCCATCTCGATCGAGGAGACGGCGTCGAAGTGGTCGCGCTCGGGGACCTCGCGGTAGTCCTGCAGCCGGATCTCGACCCGGTCCTGCAGCCCGCGCTCACGGATCCGCTCGTCGATGAACTTCTTCTGCTCCGCCGCGATCGTCACGCCGACGACCTTGGCGCCGAACTTCTCGGCGGCGCGCAGCGACATCGAGCCCCAGCCGCAGCCGATGTCGAGCAGCGTGGAGCCCTCGGTCAGGCCGAGCTTGGTGCAGACCAGGTCGAGCTTGGCCTCCTGGGCCTCCTGCAGCGGCTGGTCGGGCGAGGAGTGGTAGCCCGAGGAGTAGGCCATGTGGGGCTCGAGGATCAGCGAGTAGAACTCGTTGGAGAGGTCGTAGTGGTGGCTGATCGCGCGGCGGTCGCGCAGCGCGCTGTGCAGCCGGCCCTTGATGTTGGCCTGCGACGCGGGCGCGGCCGGCGGACGGCTGATCGCCTTGAGGTCGAGGGCCGCCCGGACGGCGCTGATGATCGCGGTCGGCGTGGGGCGCGCGCCGGACAGGCCGCGCTCGCGGGCCACGGCGAAGGCGTAGGTCAGGGCCTTGTCGAGGTCCCAGCCGTCGACCTCGGGCACGTCGAGCTCACCGGTGACGTAGGCCTGCGCGGCCCCGAGCTCGCCCGGGTGCCAGAGCAGGCGGCGTACGGCGTCGACGGAGTGGAGGACGACGAGCGGGCCGTCGGCCGAGCCGGCCTCGGAGCCGTCCCAGGCGCGCAGCCGGACCGGCAGCTCGCCTCCGATGAACGGCGCGACCGCGTCGGCCAGGCGCTGGGCGACCCCACCGCTGTGGCCGCGGGTGGAGGTGGTGCCGGTCTGGTCGCCGGTGGTGGTCATGAGTCCCTCTCAGGTGCGGGCGAAGGTCAGCTGGTTGACGTCGATGTAGCCCGAGGCGAAGCCCGCGCGGCTGTAGTCGAGGTAGAAGTGCCACATCCGCAGGAACGTCTCGTCGAAGCCCAGGCGCAGCACGTCGGTGGAGTGGGCGAGGAACGCCTCGTCCCACAGCTGGAGCGTGCGGGCGTAGTGCTGTCCCATCGAGTGCGCCGGCGACATGCGCAGCGTCGTGTGCTCGCGAGTGATCTCGTCGACGACCTGCACCGAGGGCAGGAAGCCGCCGGGGAAGATGTACTTGTTGATCCAGGTGTAGGTGTTGCGGGTCGCCAGCATCCGGTCGTGCGGCATGGTGATCGCCTGGATGGCGACCTTGCCGCCGGGGGCGAGCACCCGGTCGATGGTCTCGAAGTAGGTGCGCCAGTACTGCCAGCCGACGGCCTCGATCATCTCGACCGACACGACGGCGTCGTAGGAGCCGGTGACGTCGCGGTAGTCGCAGATCTCGACGCTGCACCGGTCGGCGAAGCCCGCGGCGGCGATGCGCTCGTCGGCGAGGGCCTTCTGCTCGACCGAGAGGGTCAGCGAGGTGATCGTCGCGCCGCGGCGGGCGGCGCGGATGCAGAGCTCGCCCCAGCCGGAGCCGATCTCGAGCACCCGGCTGCCCTCGCCGACGCCGGCCTCGTCGAGCAGCCGGTCGATCTTGCGCCCCTGCGCGGCCTCGAGCTCGTCGGCCGGAGCCAGCTCGGGGTCGCCCTCGAACAGCGCGGAGGAATAGCTCAGCGTCGGGTCGAGGAACAGCTCGAAGAGCTGGTTGGACAGGTCGTAGTGGTGCGCGATGTTGGTCTGCGAGTTGCGGGTGTTGCTCTTCTGGGTGCGCGGGGGGCGCTTGACCACGACGGCACGCAGCTTCTGCAGGCTCGCGGGCACCAGGTCCTGCATCTCGGCCGCGAGGACCTGCAGGAAACCGCCGAGGTCCTCGGCGTCCCAGGCGCCGGTGAGGTAGGCCTCGCCGAAGCCGATCAGCTGGTGGCGCCCGATGCGGGCCCAGAACTCCTCGGGCCGGTGGATGACCATGACCGGCCCGCCCTTGCCCCACGTCTCGTCGCCGGCGATGACGGTGACGTCGAGCCGGCTGAGGGCGGCGACGAAGAGCCGCTTGGCGATGCGGGCCGAGACCCGCGCGCGGGGACCGGACGGGACGACGTCGAGGCCGGGCCAGTGGTTGGCGCTGAGGCGCTGCTGGGTGACGGTCATCTCTGGACCCCTTGCTGTGAGTGGGCCGGGCGCGGACGCACCGGGAGGCGTCGCAGCCACAGCCAGACGCCGTGGACGCGGATGAGCGCGGAGCCGCGCAGGGCCGCCGGGGCGGCCGTCCGTGCGGTCGCCGTGGAGGGGCGCCCGACCATCGAGGCGCTGAACCGGTGGCCCCCGTCGGACTCGAGCTCGACCACGACGTGCAGGCGGCTGCCGTTGGCCCTGGTCGGGGCGGGCACGGTCAGCTCGTAGGTGCCGTCGGTGCCGTGGAACGGCGACACGTACATCGCCTTCGGCGTGGTCGCGCGGCCCTTGTCGTCGGTGTGGACGACGTAGGCGTGGCGGTCGCCGTAGGTGTTGTGGACCTCGACGACAGTGGCGGCGAGAGCGCCGCTCTCGTCGTGGCACCAGAACACGCTGATCGGGTTGAAGCTGTAGCCGAAGGCCCGGGCCTGGGCGGCCATGAAGATCTTGCCGGTGCCGACCTCGACGTCGTGCTGGCGCAGCAGCGCGACGACGTTGGCGCGGATCGACGTGTCGGGCTCGCCGAGGTGGTCGCGGGCCTCGAACCGGCCGAGGACGCCGTGGTCGGGCAGGTCGTCGAGGTCGACGACCCAGGTGTGCGAGCGGTGGGTGAAGCGGCGCTTGAACGGACGACGGCGCGTGTGGCTGATCGTCGTCTCGTAGATGCCGGTGGTGACCTCGGGGTCGGCGGCCGCGACGACCTCGGGCCACTCGAGGCCCAGGCGGGTGGCGGCGTGGAGGCCCGAGCGCGCGCCGTCCTCGTGGAACCCCCAGCCGTGGTAGGCGCCGGCGAAGGCGACACGGTCGGTGTCGAGCTCGCGCAGCCTGCCCTGGGCTGCCACGGAGACCGGGTTGTAGAGCGGGTGCTCGTACTCCATCCGGTCGATCACGGTGGCCGGGTCGATGACGTCGGTGCCGCCGAGGGTGACCATGTAGTGCACGTCGGTGTCGAGGCGCTGCAGCCGCGTGAGGTCGTAGGTGACCATGACGCCGTCGTCGGTCGGGCGCACGACGTCGGGCCCGGGACGGCGGAAGTTCCAGGAGGCCCAGGCGTCGCTGGCGCTGGGCAGCAGCGAGACGTCGGTGTGCAGGATCGCGGTGTTGGGGGAGTAGGGCATGGCCGACAGCAGCTCGCGGTGCAGCGGCGTGGGCTCGGCCAGCATCGACAGGGCCTGGCCGGGGTGGGTGGCGATGACGACGGCGTCGTAGGTCGACACGTCGCCGCTGCCGTCGGTGATCTCGACGCCGTCGGCGGTCTCGAGGACCGAGGTGACCTTGGCTCCGGTGCGCACCTGCTGCAGGACCGCGCCGACCTCGTCGACGTAGGAGCGGGAGCCGCCGGTGACCGTGCGCCACTGCGGGGAGCCGAAGATGCCGAGCATGCCGTGGTGCTCGAGGAAGGTGAAGAGGTAGCGCGCGGGGTAGTCGAGGGCCACCTCGGGCTCGCACGACCACACGCAGGCGACCACGGGCTCCATGAAGTGGCGCACGAAGTAGGCGCTGAACCGGCCGTCGTCGAGGAACTCGCGCAGCGTGCGGGTGTCGCTCTGGACCGCCAGCAGGGCCTTGGCCTGGCGGTGGAAGCGGGGGATCTCGACCAGCATGGCCAGGTAGCGCGGCTTGCGCAGGTTGGCCGAGGTCGGGAACAGGCCGCGGTGACCGAGGGCGCCGGCCCACTCGAGGTCGCTCTCGTCGTCGACGATCGACATCGACATCTCGGAGGGCTGGGTCGCGACGCCGAGCTCGGCGAAGAGCCGCAAGAGCGTCGGGTAGGTGCGCGGGTTGTGCACGATGAAGCCGGTGTCGATGCGCAGCTCGCGCTCGGTGCCGTCGGCGGTGGTCTCGCGCACGACGTGGGTGTCGGCGTGCCCGCCGAGCCGGTCGTCGGCCTCGTAGAGGGTCACGTGAGCGGTGCGCGAGGCGATGTAGGACGCGGTGAGACCCGCGACGCCGGAACCGACGACCGCGATGTGCTTGGTGTTCACGCCTGCTCGAAACCGATCACGTCGACGACGTCGTCGCTCGGCTCGGTGGCCGGCTCGCCGGCGTCCTCGACGGTGATGCCGACGCCGTCGGCGGCGGAGGCGTCGCCCTGGAGCAGGACGGTGTTGGTGCCCCCGGCGATCTGGCCGGCCGGGATCATCTCGTCGCCGCGCTGCAGCCACAGCTCGTAGGTGTGCAGGCGGGGGGCGGCCGGCATGTCCTCGGTGAGGATGACCGCCTGCTTGAGGCTCTGGGACCGCACGACCGTGGCCGTGCCACCCTCGGGCAGCCGCTTGGTCACGCGGGTCGCGTCGTCGGCCTGCAGCACGCGGTCGGTGGCGCTCAGCGCGACGACCTCCCGCTTGGACGAGTCGTCACGTGCGAGGTCGATCGCGGTGGCCCCGGCGCCGCCGATGGCGATCAGCGCCACAGCTGCTGCGACCAGTGCCGGAAATCGGCGTCGCGTCGCTCGACCTCGTTCGGTGGCCACCACCACGACGGGCGGCAGCGGGCGGACGGTCTGGATGCCGGCGAGCACGGAGGCCCGCAGGGAGTCGGGGGGTTGCTGGGCCGACGTCTCGCCGATCAGCGAGGCGGCCTCGCGCAGCGAGTCGACCTCGGCGCGGCAGGTGGCGCAGTCGGCCAGGTGGCGCTCGAACTGGGCCCGCTCGAACTCGTCGACCGCATCGACCGCGTAGGCACCTGAGAGTGCGTGGATGTCGACGTTCATTGATGCACCCCCATCTTGTCTCGCAGCCGGATCAGGCCGTCTCGGATTCGTGTCTTGGCGGTTCCGACCGGGAGATCGAGGATGCCCGCCACCTCGGTGTGGGTGTAACCGCCGAAGTAGGCGAGCTCGATCGCCTCGCGCTGCACCGCGGTCAGACCCTTCAACGCGCTGCGGACCCGCTGGGCCTCCATGGAGGCCTGTGCTGCGTCCGACGTCGTGTCGTGGTCGATGCTCTGGTTCTGCTGGTGGTAGCTGGTGTCACGCCGGGTGGACGCCTCGGCGGAACGGACCCGGTCGACGGCCTTGCGGTGGCAGATGGTCATCAGCCACGACAAGGCACTGCCGCGATCGGGGTCGAAGCGAGTTGAGGTCTTCCAGACCTCGAGGAACGCCTCCTGCACGACCTCCTCGGCCTGGGCCGGGTCGCGCACGACGCGCAGGGCCAGCCCGAAGATCCGGGAGGACGTCGCGTCGTAGAGCTGCGCGAAGGCCTGCTGGTCCCCCTTGGCCGACTGCCGGAGGAGCTCCGACAAGACGTCGGCCGGCGCCACCGGCACCCCACGAGGGGTGCCGGCGGGCTCGGGCGTCAGTCTGACCATGACTGCAGTTTGCCTTGTTTTCGCTTCGTCAGTCGGTGATCGGGTGAGGGATCACTTGACGGTGGCGCCGGCGAGCACCTTGTCGATGACGTAGACGGTCGCGTTGGCGGTCGGGATGTTGCCGCAGATGACGTTGGCGGTCACGGTGCCGTCGGAGACGGTCATGCCGGTCTCGTCGCCCTCGATGGTGAGCATGTCGCCGTTGAGGGTGGCCTTCTCGCCCGCGACAGCGGCCGGGTCAGCGTTCTCGCCGAGCACGTGGTGGGCCAGGATCTGGGCCAGCGGGCTGGTGGCGGGGGTCTCGGCCTCGGGAACGCCGGCGAGCAGCTCGTCGACGGTGCCCTGGATCTCGGCGAAGGCCGGGTCGTAGGGAGCGAAGACGGTCAGCTCGGGGGCACCGTTGAGGGTGTCGCCCAGCTCGGTGGCGCCGACGGCGGCCACGAGCGTCTTGAGCAGCGGGTTGTTGCTGGCGGCGGTGGCTACCGGGTCGTCGACCATGCCGGCGAACGATCCGTCGCCATCGGTCGGGACCTCGGCGCAGCCGTCGCCGAACGTCTGGGCGGCGGGGTCGGCCTCAGCGGGCGGCTCCTCCTCGGGGGCCTCCTCGGCGGGGCTCTCCTCGGTGGTGGCGGACGAGCTGGTGTCGGAGCCGGCCTCGCTGTCGCTGTCGTCGCTGCCGCAGGCGGCCAGGGTGACGGACATCGTCAGGATCGCGGCAGCGGCGGTGCCGCGGCGGAGCGTCTGGAGCTTCATGGGAGGTGGTGCCTTCCGGTAGGGGACTTACGAACTGTCTTCGGAGCAGCGGGCCGGGTGGATGGGGCGTATTGCCGCATTCCGCGTGATCTAGGTCATGCGACGGTGAAGAGGACGGAGTGGATGCCGCTGGAGCCGCCGGGGAAGGGCTCAGCGCGCACGTCGGTCTGGGTGTCGCCGTTGGCGTCGATGCAGCGCGCCGCGACCGTGTGCTGGCCGCTGTCGACCTCGACCTCGGCGAACCACTGGCGCCAGTAGACGCTGTTGACCTCCTCGCCGTTCTCGGCGTCGATCCACTCACCGCCGTCGACCTTGACCTGGACCTTGGTGACGCCGCCGTCGTTCTGGGCCCACGCGACGCCGCCGACGAGGACCTTGGCGCCGCCCTGGACGGTCGTCAGGGATCGCGGGGTGTCGATGCGCGCCGAGGGCTTGATCGGGGCGACGTCGTCCCACCCGCGCTCGGTCCAGTAGGACTCGGTGTCGGCGTAGGTCGTGAAGTTGAGCTCGGTGACCCACTTGGTGGCGCTGATGAAGCCGTAGAGGCCGGGCACCACGATGCGGGCGGGGAAGCCGTGCTCGCGGGGCAGTGCCTCGCCGTTCATGCCCACGGCGAGCAGGGCCTCGCGCCCGTCGGTGAGCAGGTCGTAGGGGGTGCCGATCGTCATGCCGTCGAAGTCGGTGGCGACCATCTGGTCGACGCCGCTGCCGGGCTTGGCGCGGTCGATGATCTGCTGCAGGGGGACGCCGAGCCAGCGGGCGCCGCCGACGTACTTGCCGCCGACGCTGTTGGAGACGCAGGTCAGGGTGATGTCGCGCTCGACCATCGGCATCTCGAGGAGCTCCTCGAAGGTGATCTCGAACTCCTCCTCGACGTCGCCGGTGATCTTGAGCGTCCAGCCGTCGGAGGGGACGACGGGCGTGTCGAGCCGGGTGTCGACGCGGTAGAAGTCCTTGTTGGGCACCTGCAGCGGGCTGATGCCGGCGTACTTGGTGCTCAGGTCGGTGGGCAGCGCGGGCGCGGCCTCGCCGGCGGCCGGGGACGGCAGGGCGATGTCCTCGGCCCGGGCGCGAAGGTTGCCGATGAAGCGTCCGGCGCCACCGAGGACGGCGGCGGCCGCGGTCAGCACGCCGGCGGCGATCAGCACGCCGCGTCGGCTCGGGCGGGGCCCGGTCGAGGTGGCGCCGCCACCGGGGGAGATGACGACCTCGTCGTCGGGACCGGCGGCGCTCGCCGCGGCGCCCTCGGCCTTGGCGACCTCGACGCTGGACTTGGCCCGCGGGTCGAGGGGCAGGCCGTGGGCGGTGCGGTGGAGCCACCAGAGGCTCGCCACGCCGGCGAGGGCGGTGAGGACGGCGGGAAGCAGGTCGACGACCTCGAACGACGGGCGGTCGACGACGGCGCCGCCGGCCACCAGGACCAGGACGACGAGCATGACCGCGCCGAACAGGAAGCGGATGCGGGTGATCAGGCCCGCGACCAGCGCGAGGACCGCGACGCCGAGGAACACCGAGCCGATCAGGACGATCTTGTCGTAGTTGCGGGCAGCGAAGTCGATCGGGCCGACGCTGAAGCCGTCGGACTCGAAGGTCTTGATCGCCCACTCCTTCATGGAGACCGGGGTCCGGTCGATCACCCCGGAGCCCACCGCCAGGACGGGGGAGGAGTCGGGGTTGAGGAGGGCCGCCGTGAAGTGGCCCACCGCCATGCCCACGATGGTCGAGAGGAGGCCGAAGAGGGCGTAGAGACGACGGGATGCCATGGGGAGAGTTCGTCGCGGAGGGGCTCTCCGGATGGGGTGCGGCAGGATGAGTCCATGGTCGACGACGCCCAGGCCCCCGAGCTCGTGCACTACGCGGTGGACGGCCTGGTGGCCCACGTCACGCTCGACTCCCCGCACAACCGCAACGCCCTCTCGCGCCAGCTGGTGACCGAGCTCGCCGAGCGCCTCGAGCGGGCCGAGGCCGACCCCGAGGTGCGCGTGGTCGTCATCACGTCGGCCGACCGGGTCTTCTGCTCCGGCGCCGACCTGTCCGAGGCCTCCGCCGACGGCATGTCCGCCGGGGTGCAGGCGATCGTCGGCCTGCAGCGCTACGTCGTGGCGATGTCCAAGCCGGTCGTCGCGGTCGTGCGCGGGCCCGTGCGCGCCGGCGGCATCGGCATCGTCGCCGCCTGCGACATCGTGCTGTCCGCCGCCGAGGCGAGCTTCGCGCTGACCGAGGTCAAGCTCGGGCTCACGGCCGCCGTCATCTCGCTGACCGTCCTGCCGCGGCTGACGTCGCGCGCGGCGGCGTACGCCTGCCTGAGCGGAGCGGCGTTCAGCGGCACCGAGGCCGTCGCCATGGGCCTGGTGACCCGCGCCGTACCCGCCGACGAGCTCGACGAGGCCGCCGCTGCCCTGTGCGCCGAGCTCGCCACCGGTGCCCCGCAGGGCCTGCGCGAGACCAAGGCCCTGCTCGCCCGCGACCTGCTCGAGCGCATCGACGCGCGCGCCGACGAGATGGCCGAGCTGTCGGCGCGGCTGTTCGGCTCGGACGCAGCCCGCGAGGCGATGGCGGCGTTCCTCTCGCGCAAGCGCTGACCCGCGGGGGCGCCGTCACCGCAGGTCAGAGGGCTCCGCGCCCGGAAGCCGGGCACGGGCCGGATCCATCCTCAGCGTTTCCTCAAGTTGTCCAGACAAGCCTCTCAGGCCGGTTGGGCGCCCCTATCGTTCCGATCATCGCCTGCGACAGCAGTGCCCTGCCGTGATCGTGCGGCGGGCACCCCGGTCGGACGCGGTCGGGCCCGGCAGTCGCCGGCGTCGCAGGACTGCACCGAGAAGACGCTCGTATCTCGAGCACCACGGCTGGGGGGCCGACAGACATGTCGCGTGCGCGCACATCCTTCACTTCCTCGTACCGCGATCAGCGGTCGATGACCTCGTCCGGGCGGACGGTGGCCGAGCCCACGTCCGCACGCTCGCGCCTGGCGCGCGGCTCCGCGCTCCTGGTGATGACCGGCGTGCTCGCCGGCACCGTCGGCGCGCTGACCGCGGCACCCGCGGAGGCCGTCTCCGGCACTGCCGCGGGTCGCGTGTTCCGCGACTTCAACATGAACGGCACCTTCGACACGACGTCCACCACGGCGAGCCCGGCGGTGGACGTCGGCGTCTCCGGCGTGTCCGTGCGCGCCTACGACAAGGACAACAACCTCCTCGTCACCGCGCAGACCGGCGCCACCGGCACCTACTCGCTGACCTACAACACGACGACGGCGACCGCCAGCGTCCGCCTCGAGTTCGACACCCCGACCGGCATGGTCCCCTCCCGCGCCGGGGCCTCGGGCGCCACGAACAAGACCGACGTGCAGTTCGTGAGCACCGGCGTGACCAACGCCGACTACGCCGTCGCCCACCCCCAGGACTTCTCCACCAGCAACCCGTCGTTCGCCTTCGCCCGCCAGGTCGGCGCGATCAAGCTCGACGGCACCGCGCAGAACACCGATGCGGGCACGGTCTTCACCAACCCCTACGGCGCCCGCGGCACGACCGCGGCGGTCCCGGCGGTCAAGGAGGCCACGGTCGCCCAGACCGGCGCCGTCTGGGGCTTGACGTCCCTCAACGACGACTTCATCTTCACCTCCTCGCTCTTCAAGCGCCACGCGGCCGTCGGCCCGGGCGGACTCGGTGCGATCTACCTGACGGTCCCCGGCGGCGCCACCGATGCCGCCCCGTTCACGACGGTGGCCAATGCCGGTACCAACCCGCGGCCGGCGGCCATGACCACAGCGGCCTACTTCAACGACACCACTGCGTACGCCCAGGTCGGCAAGATCGGCCTCGGCGGCATGACGATCGCCCCCGACCACTCGGCGCTCTACGTCGTCAACCTCGCGTCGAAGCGGCTGGTGCGGATCCCGATCACGATCAACGCCTCGGGCGTCCCGGTGGCCGGCACCCAGACCAGCGTGGCGATCCCGGCGCCTGCGTGCGCCGGCGACCTGCGTCCGTTCGGGGTCAGCTCGGCCAACGGCTCGCTCTGGGTCACCCAGACCTGCGCCGGCCTCGCCGCCGCCGACCTGCGCGGCTACGTCTACAAGTACGACTACACCAGCAACACCTTCGGCACGAGCGCCGTCCTCGAGATCCCGCTGACCGGCTCGCGCGGCTTCGCCTACAGCCCCAACCAGTCCGCCACCTGGCGTCCGTGGACCGACGCCACCGGCAACTCGGCATGGCCCAACAACGTGACCACGATCAGCATCCCGCAGCCGATGCTGTCCGACGTCCAGTTCGATGCCAACGGCGACATGACGATCGGCATCAAGGACCGCTTCGGCGACCAGGCCGGCTACGCCGGGAGCCCGGGCGGCGGCAACAACGTCTACGAGGCGATGGGTGCCGGCGACTCCTTGCGCGCCTGTCTCAACGGCACGGCGTCGACCTTCACGCTCGAGTCCAACGGCTCCTGCGGCGGCCGCACCGGCTCCGGCGTCGGCAACACCGACGGCCCCGGTGGCGGCGAGTTCTACAGCGACGACTTCAACAGCGGCTCGCACGACCAGGTCTCGCTCGGCGGTCTGCTGCAGGTCCCCGGCTTCCCGCTGCTGATCAACACCACCTTCGACCCCAAGAGCCCGGGCAGCGACCCCGAGTACGGCACCCAGGGCTACCGGTTCTTCTCCAACACCAACGGCTCCTTCGACGCCGCCACCGG
>JAOPXU010000281.1 GCA_025964985.1 Nocardioides sp. | reverse complement strand
TCGGGAAGGACGAAATCACGGCCCTCGAGCGCTGCTCCGGCCTTCGCGGCCCGCAGGAGCTGCAGCAGCGACCGGGGGCTCGCGCCGAGCCGCAGTCGCGGGTGCTCGCGGGTGGCGCGTCCGATCGCCACCGTGTAGTCCTTCACGGCCGGCGAGACGTAGACCCCCCGCACCTGCCGCATCATGCCGGCGATGTCCGCGACACTTGCCACCGGGCGGATGGCCTCGAGCGGGGAGACGGACTGGTGGGTCTCGAGCATCGCGGCTTCCGCGTCCGCGTCGGGGTAGCCCATGGAGATCCGGGCCATGAAACGGTCGCGCTGCGCCTCGGGCAGGGGATAGGTCCCCTCCATCTCGATCGGATTCTGCGTGGCGACCACCATGAACGGTTCACCGAGCGGGTGGGTGTGCCCGTCCACGGTCACCTGGTGCTCCTCCATGCACTCGAGGAGCGAGGACTGGGTCTTGGCCGACGCCCGGTTGATCTCGTCGCCGATGACGATGTTCGCGAAGACGGGGCCGGGCCGGAATTCGAAGCGCCGGGAGTCCTGGTTGAAGATCGACACCCCGGTGACGTCGGAGGGCAGCAGGTCGGGCGTGAACTGGATCCGGGCGTGGCTGCCCTGCACGGTGTTGGCCAGTGCCCGCGCCAGCATCGTCTTGCCGGTGCCCGGGAAGTCCTCGAGCAGCATGTGGCCCTCGGACAGCAGGCAGGTCAGCGTCAGGCGCACCACGTGGCGCTTGCCGAGCACGGCCTTCTCGATGTTGTCGGTGAGCTGGTCGAAGGTCTGGCTGAACCAGGCGGCCTGCTCGCGGGAGATCGTCACGGGGTCACTTTCGTGGAGGTGGAGGGGTGGTCTCAGTACCAGTTGAGGCGGTTGCTCTCGGCCAGGATGTTGCCCGCGGAGTCACCGCACCTGGCCCACACCTCGCGGTCGGGGAAGCCGAAGTAGGTCCCGGGCGAGACCGTCCGGTTGGTCGCGACCTGCCGGTCGGCGCGGTACATGCCCTCGGCCGAGTCGTACAGGTCGCAGAACATCGGGTTGAACTCCCAGTTGTCGCTGTCGAACCGGATCCGGGCACACGACTCCACGTTGCAGAGGTTCCCGTCCGCCGCGCTGCCGCCGCACGGGTTGCTCGTGCCGTCGCGGCACGACTCCCCCTTGGAGATGGTCACCGTCGGTGCGGGCGGGTCGTCGGTCTGCGAGGACCGGGCCTGCCGCTCGCCGAAGCCACGCTCGGGCGAGCCGTCGGAGATGCGCAGGACGAGCTGCTCGGTGTTGCGGAAGCCGATGTCGTTCCACTCGGTGGTGAAGCTGTAGGTGTCGACCACGTTGACGGCCATCGTGCTGACCTGGGTCTCGCCACCGCTGTTGCGTTCGAGCCGCAGCGAGGCGGGGTCGCCGTTGGTGTCGACGGTGACTGCCCAGCGCACCCGGCGCCCCTGGGATTCCGGCGTCATGTTGAGGATGTGCTGGCGCACGAGCGGCCCGTAGGTCTGCAGCCGCGCCTCGAGCGAGCGTGAGCAGACGCTCCTCTCGTTGCAGACCTCCATCTGGAAGACGTGCTCACCGTCGTTGTCCGGAGTGGCGATGTCGTCGACCCGCGGGCCCTCGGGAGCGTCGAGCTCGCGGTAGAGGACGCCGTCGCGGTAGATGTTCACGCGCGACCGGGCCCCGTTGGAGTCGGGCACGCTGTACGTCGCCCGGCCGGCGTTGTTGGCGCCGGTCGGGGCGACGCTGAACGTCACCCACGGCTCGGGCTCGCCGACCGCCTGGAAGGTCTCCGGCGGGCTCGGCGGCGACGTCTTGCCCTGGCCGTTCTTGTTGGTCGCGCGCACCGTGTAGGAGTAGGTCGTCCCGTCGTACTGGACCCTGCCGTTGACGCACTCGGTCTGCGCGATGTCGACGCAGCTGGGCACGGGCTGACCGTTGCGCAGGACGGTGTAGCGCATCCCACCGGGCCCGTTGGGCGGGTCGACGGCCGGCCAGGTGACGACGACCGCGGTCTCGTCGGAGCTGGTGCGCTCCTCCCTGATGCTCGGCTTGGCCGGTGGGTCGGGAGTGCCGATGGACTGGAACGCCTCGGAGGTCCGCTTCTCGCCGGGGAACGTCTGGTTGACGGCGTAGACGGTGAAGTTGTGGGGCCGGTTGTTGTCGAGGTCGGTCGCGGTGTACTCGGGACGCGTGGTCGTGTCCTCGCCCCCGTCCTGCCAGACGATGACGTACTCCTTGATGGCGGAGGTCTGGGTGGTCGGCGGCGTCCACCGCAGCGTGAGCTGCTCGTCGCCCTCCTTGACCAGCCGGATCGGGCCGACTCGTCCCGGGCGCGCGTCGGGCGTCGCCACCGCCGACTGCGGGCTCCACTGCGACCAGCCGACGGCGTTGTGGGCGCGCACCTCGAAGCGGTAGTCGCGGCCGTTGACGAGGCCGGTGACCTCGCAGGTCGTGCCGCCGCACTCCCGTCGTACGCCGCCGCCGCGGACCTCGTAGCGGTCGATCGGGGCACCGTTGGCCTCGGGGGCGCGCCAGGTGAGCAGCACCTCCTGGTCGCGCACGGCGTTGCCGGGCACAGGTGCGGTGGGCGGGTCGGGGGCGTCGAGGACCTCGAGGACCAGCCGGCCCTCGGCCTGCCGCTCGGGGCCCGTCGAGCCGGCCACGTCGCTCATCACGACGCGGAACTCGGCCTGGCCGTCGACCTCGGGCCCGGTGCGCAGCCGCACCGAGGAGCCGTCGGGGGTGGCCTGCACGTCGAGCCCGGTGAGCTGCTCGATGGAGACGACGGTCGGCTCGGCGTCGCGGACGCCGGCGCGCAGGTAGGGGCGGAGGTCGATGGTGCGCGTCTGCCCGGCGCGCATGTCGTCGAGGCGGATCGGCACCAGCGACGGCGGCGGGGAGGCCACGACGACGATCTCGACGAGACCGGGCTCGCTGCCGCCCGAGGTGACCTGGAGGGTGGCGCGGCTGCCGGGGGCGGTGGCGCCGCCCGCGTTGACCTCGATGGTGGGGCCCTGCGGCCCGATGATCGAGAGCCCCTCGACCGAGGTCTGCCAGTCGGCGTTGAAGGACAGCGAGTCGGCCTCGGCGGGGTCGGGCGTCCACACGTGGCACAACGAGGCGATGTCGAGGGAGAGCGTGCGGTCCTGCGCGATGCGGACCGGCTCGGTCGGGCAGCGCAGGATCGGTTCGGCGTCGCCGACCTGCACCGGCACGGACAGGGTGGCCAGGATGCCGTCGGGGTCGTCGACCGACTCGCCGGTGGTGACCTCGAAGACGACCGCGCCGGGACCGGCGTAGCCCTGCGCCGCGCTGACCTCGAACCGGTCCTCGCCCTCGATGCGGGGCGCGACCGCCGACGACGGCGAGCCCGTGATCCGGTCCGCGAGCGTGAAGATCACCGGGCCGCCGGCGGGGTCGACGACGTAGTCGGCGAGGTCGAGCGCGTCGGTGGTCTCGCCCGGCTCGACCTCGATGGTCACGCCCGGCAGGACGTACGGCGCCCCGCCGGCCAGCGGCGGCACGTAGACCGACGCGGTCGCGGACCCGCCGTCGGCGTCGACGACGCGGAACGGCACGACGCGGGGCTGCTCGCCGCGCTCGACGGTCACCTCGCCGCCGTCGATGCTGGCGACGACGCCGGGCGGCTCGAACACCCCGGCCACCCGCAGGTCGCGGTCGTCGCCGTCGGGGTCGTAGGCCGTCTCGAGGACGTCGACGGTCACGGTGGAGGCGTCGCCCTGGCCGTCGAGCTCTCCCCCGGCCCCGTCGTCCACGGACTCCTCCGCGGCGGGCGTCCCGTAGGCGTCGAAGACCACGGGCGGGTTGTTGAAGTCGTCGACGGTCCGCAGGGTGGCGGTCGCCTCGGAGCTGTCGATGCCGTTGGTGACGCGGTAGACGACCTGGATGTTGCGGTTCTCGCCCCGGGCGGGGGCCGTGATCTCGAGCGGGCTCTGCGGCGTCGGGAGCCGTACGCCGGGCACCTCCTCGACGAGCTCGAGCTCGACCCGGTCGCCGGCGGCGACGTGGTCGTTGGCGAGCAGGTCGAGACGGGCGGTGCGGCCGGGCTCGGTGGTGATCGTGTCGGCGACGGCGAGGGGCGCCTGGGGCGTGCCCGGTGAGGTGACGGCGATCCGCACGGTGCCCGTCGCCGGCGCACCGAACGAGTCGGTGGTGGTGTAGCTGAACTCGTCGGTGCCGGTGCTGCCGGGGTAGGACTGGTAGACGAGCGAGGTCGCGCCGTAGCGGACGATGCGGCCCAGCGACGGTGCGGAGCCGATGCCGGTCAGGGTCACCGGGTCGCCGTCGGGGTCGACGCCCACCCCGGGCAGGCGCAGCCGGACGGTGTCGCCGGCGACGGCGCGGCCCTCGAGTGCGGGGGGCTCGGGCGCCTGGTTGCGCCGCGCGGCCGGGACGACCTGCACCTCGAGGGTGCCCGAGGCCCGGTCGCCGCCGGCGTTGGTCGCGAAGTAGCGGACGGTGAACGTCTCGGCGTCCTCGAGCTCGGCCGGCGCGACGTAGCGCACGAAGCGGTCGGTCACGAACGCGGTGCCGGTCGGCAGCGACGGGTCGTCGCCGGGCTCCTGCACGTCGAGCACGCCGGCATCCTGCTCGGGCACGTCGGAGACCAGGTCGAGCTCGTCGCCGGCGGGGCTGAAGTCGTTGTCGAGCACGGGCACCGAGACCGCGCCACCGGCGCGGACGACGGCGCGGTCGACCTCGGTGACCGGCGTGTTGTCGATCGGGGCGGGGCGCCAGGTGACCGCGACCTCGCCCTGGATGCCGGAGCGGCTGCCGTTGCTGATCGTGTAGCGGACCAGCTGGGGGTTGGGCGTCAGCTCGCCGGTGGGCGCGGAGATGCGCAGCCAGCGCCCCCGGACGACCGCGACGTCGAGCGAGTCGGCGCGGTCGGGGGTCGCCCCCTGGACGACGAGCAGGCCGCCGGTGGGGTCGATGTCGTTGGCGACGACGTCGAGCAGGGTGGCCGCGCCGCCGTAGAGCGTGAGGCTGTCGGGCATCGCGATCGGGGCCTCGGGCGGCTTGTCCGGGGCCTTGACGTCGACGCGGATGCGGCCGCGGTCGAACGGCGCGTTGCCGTAGCGCAGGTCGTAGTCGAGGAAGTAGGTGCGCGGCTGGTCGGCGGTGAAGCTGATGGTGCCGTCGACCATGTCGGTGCGGACCTCGGCCCCGCCGACCTGGGCGATCTTGCCGGCGAGCTCGACGAGAGCGGTGGGGTTGACCGGGTCGGAGCCTGGCAGGTCGTTGGCCAGCGGCCGGATGGTCAGCGTGCTGCCGGCCTCGCCGGCGACGACGTCGGGCTCGGCCACGCCCGGGAAGGCCTTGCGGTCGAGCACGTCCTGGACGCGGATCTCGACCTCGTCCTCGACCGGGTCGCCGATGCCGTCGCTGACGCCGTAGGTGACGGTCACGACGCCGCTCTTGGCGGGCGCGGTGAAGCGGATCCGTCCACCCGCGGTCGTGCGGGCCACGGCACCGCTGCGCTCGCCGCCGGACGCGACGGCCGTCTGCAGCGTGAGCGGGTCGCCGTCCTGCTTGTCGCGCCAGTCGGGCAGCACGGGGATGTCGAGGTTGCCGCCGGAGGGCACGGTCCAGATGCGCTTCTCGAAGCCCTCGCGCAGCTGCGGCGGAGCGTTGACGTCGTCGGTGCGCGGGGTGACGCGCACGGACGCCGTGTCGCTGAGGCCGGTGCGCCCGTCGTCGATGGTGTAGTCGAAGCGCGTGGGGCCGGCGCCCTCGGGCAGGGCGACCTGGACGGTCTGGCCGTCGGGGCTGACGGTCACCTCGGCCTCGGACCCCGTGACGCCCTCGACACTGGCGATGGCCAGCAGCCGGCCCGCCGGAGCGGTGTCGTTGTCGAGCGGGTGGAGCACGGTGGTGCGTCCGCGGCGGGCGCCGAGGTCGTCGTCCTTGGCCTCGGGCGGGCGCCGGTCGCCCTGGTCCTCGGTGTTGTTCTCGTTCTTGTCGTCGCTCTTGTCGGGCTTGAGCTGGAAGGCGTCCCAGTTGTCGAGGCGCGTCGGCTGGTCGGAGTCGATGTTCCAGACGGCGCCGGTGCTGCGGTCGTTGAGGACGATCTCGTCGCGGTTGACCCGGAAGACCAGGTCGGTCGTGCGGGTGCCGAGGTCGGAGACGCGCGGCTCGGCCCCGTCGCAGACGGTGGCCACCGCCCCGAAGCCGCCGGACCAGGCGCCGTAGACGCAGGCGCCGAGGCGCACGGGCGCGGTCGGCCGGCCGGTGACGCCCTCGACGAGCCGGGTCTCCTCGCCGGAGGCCAGGTCGACGGACAGCAGGGCGTCGGACGTCGCCACGACCACGGCGCCGGCGTCGGGACCCGGCACCTGCAGCACCGAGTCGGCCGACACGTCGGCGTCGGTGCCGCCCACGACCTGCAGCGTCCCGGACTCGGCGTCGAGGGCGACGGCGCGTCCGCCGACGGCCGTGACGGTCGTGGCGGGGCCGAGGTCGGCCCCCAGCGGGGTCTGCGCGACGGGGCCGAATCCCGCCTCGGCGGGCAGGAAGCGGCGCAGCGTGTCGTCGGACGTCGAGGCGACCAGCACCTCGCCGGACACGCCGACCGCGAGGGCGGCGTCCTCGGCCGTCTCGGCGAGGGGATCGGCCTCGGAGTCGAGCGCCGCGACCGGGGGGACGCCGACGCGGGTGTCGACCCGCTCGGCCCACAGGCTGCCGCTGGCGGGGTCGAGGACCGCGGCGGTGCCGCCGGCGAGGCCGACCTGGGCGGCCGCGGGGAGCTTGGCGTCCTCGCCGTCGAGGAGTGCGACCTTCCCGGGGTCGAGGGTCGTCAGGACGCCGGCCGAGATGTTGAGCCCGAGCACCGCGGCGCCGTCCTGGACGACGTCGAGCTGGGTGTCCTGCTCGGCGAAGGCGACCCCGTCGAGCTGGGCGATCGGCTTGTTGATCCGGCCGTGGAAGCCGTCACGGCCGTTGGTCACCCAGATGCCGCCGTCGTTGAGCTGTGCCTCGTGCTTGCGGTAGCCGTCGGCCTCGGTGGCCACGACGACCACACCGACCGCCGCGACGAGCAGGGCGAGGTTGGACGCGATGGCGACACGATGGCGCTTGGTCGACCCCATGACGGACAATCCAGCCTCCTGAGAACGACTGCGCACAGGGTAGGTCGGCCTCCGGACTGCGCCAATTCTCGGGGTCGGTGGACAATGCCCCGGTGGAGGCGACCTACACCCCGGGCGACGGGATCGTCGTCGGCGCAGGCCCGCGGTGGCTGCTCGCCTCGCCCGACCCGGGTCCCGACACCGCCGACCGGCTGTGGGTGCTGCTGACCGGTCCGCGCCCCGACGCCGCCGAGGTGCTCGACGCGGTGATCTCGCTGTGCTCCCCCGACGCCGACCTGGTGCTCGTCGACCTCACCGTCGGCGCCGAGACCTCCGTGACCCGCGGGCGAGGGCGCCACACGACGCTCGACGGCGTGCACACGCTGACCGTCGAGGCTTCCGGTGCTGAGCCCGACGCCGTCGTACGCCGCCTGGTCGGCGGGGTCGTCGGCGCCAGCCGGCTGGTGCTGCGGCCCGCTCCGGTCCGGGCCCCGGCGCCCGCGGTGGTCACGGCGCCCGCCGCTCCGGTCGCCCCGCCGGTCGCGGGGCTCATCGACGCCGTCCCGCCCGAGATCCTCGCCGCCAGCGCACCCCCGCCTCCCCCGCGGCCGCTGAGCCCGGTGCCCGTGCAGACCGACGAGCCGCCGCCGGAGTCGCGGCGGGTGGTCGAGCGGGTGGGCAACACCGTGCGCCGCGACCTCGGCGGACCGCCCGGTGACGGCGCCGACCACGACGGCCACACGACGTACCGACCGCAGGGCGCCGGCCCCACGGCGCCTCCCCCGCCCGGGCCGCCGCCGCACCTGCAGCAGGCCACCAACGAGACCGTGCTCGCCGTGCACTGCCCGGCCGGCCACGTCACCGCCGCCTACAGCCCGCGCTGCCGCGTCTGCCACGAGCCCGTCCCACCCCAGGAGCCGCACCGCATGCCACGCCCGCGCCTCGGCACCCTGCACCTGCCCGACGGGGAGCGGGTGCCCCTCGACCGCGGCGTCGTGTTCGGCCGCCAGCCCGAGCCCACCCCCGGCGGCGCCGAGTGGCCGCACCTGGTGCGGCTGCCGCCGGAGGCGACGTACGTCTCGCGCAGCCACCTGTCCGTCGTCCTCGACGGCTGGCTGGTGATCGCGACCGACCTCGGCTCGCGCGGCGGCACCACGCTGCGGGTGCCAGGCCGCCCGGCGCAGCGCATCCGCGGGCACGAGCAGTACGTCTGGGAGCCTGGGCAGGTGCTCGACCTGGCCGACTGCTACGAGGTCGTCTACGAGGTGACCGCGTGAGCGGCGCGCCCGAGATCCCCGGCTACACGTTCCTGCAGCACCTCGGCAGCGGCGGCTTCGCCGACGTGTTCCTCTACGAGCAGCAGTGGCCCAAGCAGCGGGTGGCGGTCAAGGTCGTGCGCCCCGACGTCCAGCTCACCGACCGCGAGAAGGGGCTGTTCGCGGCCGAGGCCAACGCGATGGCCACCCTCGCCGACCACCCCTACATCGTCTCGGTGATCACCGCCGGCACGACCGGCGGCACCGGCCCGTCGGCCGGGCGCCCCTACCTCGTCATGCGCTACTGCCCGCCGCCCGACCTCGGCGTGCGCGTGCGCCAGTCGCCGATGTCGGTGGCCGACACCCTCAGCACCGGCATCAAGCTCGCCAGCGCCGTCGAGACCGCCCACCGCGCCGGCATCGTGCACCGCGACATCAAGCCGAGCAACGTGCTGGTCACGACCTACGACGAGCCGGCGCTCACCGACTTCGGCATCGCCGGCTACCTGCACGAGGTGGGCGCCGACGCCGAGGTGCGCATCTCCTACCCCTGGTCGCCGCCCGAGCTGCTCGACGGTCGCTCCAACGGTTCGGTCGCCAGCGACGTCTACTCCCTGGGCGCGACGATCTGGAACCTGCTCACCGGCCGCTCCCCGTTCGCCGTCATGCACGGCGACAACACCCCGCGCGCCCTGTCGGCCCGGATCCTGCACACACCGTCCCCGCCGACCGGGCGCCCCGACGTACCCCCGGCGCTCGAGGCGCTGCTGGCCCAGTGCCTGGCCAAGGTGCCCGAGCACCGGCCGGGCTCGGCGCTCGAGCTGGCCCGGGCGCTGCAGCGCACCGAGTCGCAGGCCGGCTACTCGCGCACGGCGATCGCGGTCGAGGGCGACCGTCCGGCGCCGCACGGCGCTCCGGGTGCGCTGCCCGCGGCCGACGACCTCGACGCGACCTACGTCAAGCCGGTCACCGTCATCCCCGGCTCCGGTCCGCGCGCGGCCCGCATCGAGTCCGAGACCGGTGCGACCGCCACCGCCGAGCCCCGCCACGGCTCGCGTGCCGGGATCGTCTGGGCGGTCATCGGCGTGCTCGTCGTGGCGGCCGTCGTCGCCGTGCTCGCCCTGCGCGGTGGCGGCGCCGAGGAACCGCCGCCGACCGTCGACCCCGCGACCCGCACCCCTGCCCCGGTCGAGGAGGGGTCGGTCCGGCTGCCCCCCGAGCTGCGGGGCGTACGCCGCGGCGACAGCGTCACCTTCCGGTGGTCGGCGCCGGACAAGGCACGTCCGGGCGACTCCTGGCAGTGGCGGCGCACGGACACCGGCGAGGGCGCCCGCACCAGCGACCGCTCGGTCACCGTCCGCTCGGCCGACCGGGTCTGCGTGCAGGTGCGGCTGATCCGGGGCTCCGACGACTCGCCGCCGATAGAAGACTGCGTCACCTAGACGCCCTCCGCGGCGCGACCGTCGCTTCCCCCGGCCGGACAAGCGCGGGAGGAGGTCACCTCGAGGCGACCGGGCCACAGGACGCTCGGCGCCGGGGCCGTCTGCACGACGAGCGAATCGAGTGCGAAGCGACGAAGGAGCAAGCTCTCGAGCGAGCGAGGAGGAAGACGGCCCCTCAAGGGCGCCGAGCACGTCCGAGCGGAGCGAGGACAGACAACTCAGCCTCCGCCGTAGGTGACGCCGAGCGCCTCCAGCTCCTGGCGGCCGCCGTCGAGGGCGGTCAGCACCCACGTGCCGCCGTCGGGGGTGAGGGTGAAGGTGTGCTCGAAGTGCGCCCCGAGGGAACCGTCGTGGGTGACGACGGTCCAGTCGTCGTCGAGGACGTCGACGTCGGCGCTGCCGAGGGTGATCATCGGCTCGACGGCGAGGGCGAGCCCGGCGACCAGGCGCGGGCCGCGGCCGGGCTTGCCGAGGTTGGGCACGTCGGGCGACTGGTGCATCTCGGTGCCGATGCCGTGGCCGGTGTAGTCCTCGAGGATGCCGTAGTCGCCGGCGCTGCGGACGTGGGTCTCGACGGCGTGGGAGATGTCGGTGACGCGGCCGCCGGGGCGGGCGGCGGCGATGCCGCGCCACATCGCCTCCTCGGTGACCCGCATCAGCTCGGTGGCCTCGTCGGGCACGTCGCCGAGCGCGAAGGTGACGGCGGCGTCGCCGTGCCAGCCGTCGACGATGGCTCCGCAGTCGACGGAGACGACGTCGCCCTCGGCGAGGACCCGAGCACCGGGCATGCCGTGCACCACTTCCTCGTTGACCGAGACGCAGAGCGAGCCGGTGAAGCCGTGGTAGCCGAGGAACGACGGGGTGGCGCCGAGCTGCCGGATGTGGGCCTCGGCGGCGGCGTCGAGGTCGCCGGTGGTCAGGCCGGGACGCGCGAGGTCGCGCACCATCTCGAGGGTGCGGCCGACCACGAGGCCGGCGCGCCGCATCGTGGCGACCTGCTCGGGCGTCTTGACCTGCACGCCCCGGTCACGCCAGCCCACGGGTCAGGACTGCGGCATGTCGTCGAGCGCAGCGAAGATGCGCTCGGTGACCTGGTCGACCTCGCCCATCCCGTCGACCTCGACGAGGATCCCGCGGGCGCGGTAGAGCTCGATGAGCGGCTCGGTCTGCTCGGCGTAGACCTCTTGGCGCTTGCGGATGACGTCCTCGGTGTCGTCGGCACGACCCTCGGTCTGGGCCCGCTGGAGCAGCCGGGCGACCAGCTCGTCGGCGTCGACGGTGAGCACCACGGCGGCGTCGAGCTTGTGGCCGGTGAAGCTGATCATCCCGTCGAGCTCCTCGACCTGCGCAGGGGTGCGCGGGTAGCCGTCGAGGAGGAACCCGGGAACGGCGTCGGGCTCGTCGATCCGGTTGCGGACCATCTTGTTGGTGACCTCGTCGGGGACGTAGTCGCCGGCGTCCATGAAGCGCTTCGCCTCGATCCCGAGCGGGGTCCCCTTCGAGACGTTGGCCCGGAAGATGTCTCCGGTCGAGATCGCGGGGATGCCGAAGTGGGAGGCCACCGTGGTGGCCTGGGTCCCCTTACCGGCTCCGGGAGGGCCCATCAGGATGAGGCGCATGACTACCGCAGGAATCCTTCGTAGTTGCGCTGCTGGAGCTGGCTCTCGATCTGCTTCACCGTGTCGAGGGCGACGCCGACCATGATGAGGATCGAGGTGCCACCGAACGGGAAGTTCTGGTTGGCGTCGATCAGCACGAGGGCGATCAGCGGGATCAGCGAGATCAGGCCGAGGTAGACGGCACCGGGCAGCGTGATGCGGGACAGGACGTAGGACAGGTAGTCCTCGGTCGGCTTGCCCGCCCGGATCCCGGGGATGAAGCCGCCGTACTTCTTCATGTTGTCGGCCACCTCTTGCGGGTTGAAGGTGATCGAGACATAGAAGTAGGTGAAGAAGATGATGAGCGCGAAGTAGGTGGCCATGTAGTACGGGTGGTCACCGCGGACGAAGTGCTCGTTGATCCAGTTGATGTAGCCGGGCGGGTTGGCCGCGCCCTGGTTGAACTGGACCGCCATCGCCGGCAGGTAGAGCAGCGAGGACGCGAAGATCACCGGGATGATGCCGGCCTGGTTGACCTTGAGCGGGATGTAGGTCGAGCTGCCGCCGAACATCTTGCGACCGACCATGCGGCGCGCGTACTGGACCGGGATCCGGCGCTGGGCCTGCTCGATGAAGATGACCGCGGCCACGATGACCATGCCGATGATGATGACGACCGCGAAGGTCCACCAGCCCTTGGTCTTGCCGACGGCCCACAGCGCGGTCGGGAACGTCGCCACGACCTGGCAGAAGATGAGGATCGACATGCCGTTGCCGACGCCGCGCTCGGTGATGAGCTCACCGAGCCACATGATGACCGCGGTGCCGGCGGTCATCGTGACGACCATGACGACGAACGTCGAGAGGTTGTTGCTGTGCAGCAGCGGCTCGGCGCAGCCCTGGAGCAGGTTGCCCGAGCGGGCGAGCGCGACGATGCCCGTGGCCTGGAGGACCGCGAGGCCCAGCGTCAGGTAGCGGGTGTACTGCGTGATCTTGGTCTGGCCCGCCTGGCCCTCCTTCTTCAGCGCCTCGAGCCGTGGGATCACCACGACGAGCAGCTGCAGGATGATGCTGGCGGTGATGTAGGGCATGATCCCCAGCGCGAAGATCGTCAGCTGGAGCAGCGAGCCGCCGGAGAACAGGTTGATCAGGGAGTAGACCCCCTGGCTGTTCTCGTCGTTGCCGAGACAGTCCTGCACCGCGGCGACACTGACCCCCGGGGCGGGGATCTGAGAGCCCGCCCGGAAGATCACGACGATCATCAGGACGAACAGCAGCTTCTTGCGCAGGTCCGGGGTACGGAAGGCGTTCACGAACGCGGTGAGCACGTTTCCTCTTTCTCCAGCTGATGAGGGCCCGGACCGAGCGGCTCCACGTGAGAGTCACGACGGAGCCCGAGCGCAGGGCCTGGGGAAGCCTAACAGGCGGCGAAGGGGCGCCCCGCAGTGAACGCGGAACGCCCCGTCGCAACCGAGTGCAGTGAGACCTGGGTGGTCAGGCCAGGGTGACCGAGCCGCCAGCGGCCTCGATCTTCTCCTTGGCCGAGACCGAGAAGGCCTGGGCGGTGACGGTCACGGGCACGGCGATGTCGCCCTGACCGAGCACCTTGACCGGCAGGCCCTTGCGGACCGCGCCCTTGGCCACGAGCGAGTCGACGGTGACGTCGCCGCCCTCGGGGAACAGGGTGCCGAGCTTGTCGAGGTTGACGACCTGGAACTCGACCCGGAACGGGTTGCGGAAGCCCTTGAGCTTCGGCAGCCGCATGTGGATCGGCATCTGGCCACCCTCGAAGCCGACGGGCACCTGGTAGCGGGCCTTGGTGCCCTTGGTGCCACGACCCGAGGTCTTGCCCTTGGAGCCCTCACCGCGACCGACGCGGGTCTTGGCCTTCTTGGCGCCCGGAGCGGGGCGCAGGTGGTGCAGCTTGAGCGTCATGTCACTCGACCTCCTCGAACGTCACCAGGTGACGAACGGTCTGGACCATGCCGCGGATCTCCGGGCGGTCCTCCTTGACGACCACGTCGCCGATGCGCTTGAGACCGAGCGTGCGCACGGTCTCACGCTGGTTGGCCTTGCAGCCGATGGTCGACCTGGTCTGCTGGATCTTGAGCTGGGCCATCACGACACCCCCGCTGCGGCGGCGGCCTCGGCGGCCTCGACCTTGCCCTCGGCCTGGGCCTTGAGCAGGGCGGCCGGCGCGACGTGCTCGACCGGAAGGCCACGGCGGGCCGCAACGGCCTCCGGGGTCTCCAGCATGCGCAGCGCCTCGACCGTCGCGTGGACGATGTTGATCTGGTTGGACGAGCCGAGCGACTTGCTCAGCACGTCGTGGATGCCGGCGCACTCGAGCACGGCACGCACCGGGCCACCGGCGATGACGCCGGTACCGGGCGAGGCCGGACGCAGGAAGACGACGCCAGCCGCCTTCTCGCCCTGCACCGGGTGCGGGATCGTGCCCTGGATGCGGGGCACCCGGAAGAACGCCTTCTTGGCCTCCTCGACACCCTTGGCGATCGCCGCGGGCACCTCCTTGGCCTTGCCGTAGCCGACGCCGACCATGCCGTCGCCGTCGCCGACGACGACGAGGGCGGTGAAGCTGAAGCGACGACCACCCTTGACGACCTTGGCGACGCGGTTGAT
>JAOPXU010000276.1 GCA_025964985.1 Nocardioides sp. | reverse complement strand
GTCTCGTGACGGTCGCCAGGTCGACCTCCTCGACCAGCGTCAGCGGGGGTAGAACGCGGACGTCGGGATGAACGGCGTCACGCCCCGCTCGCCGACCTCGACCGAGAGGATCGCCTGGTGCGCGGGGTCGCCCTGGATGGCGGACTGGTTGGCGACCAGGACCCGGGTGCCGAGGAACGTCGCGCTGCACGGGGTGTCGAACGGGACCGGCGAGCCGTTGTCGCCGGTGAACGGCTCCTCGGGGAAGCGCCGCAGCTCCCGGCCCGTCGGGGACAGCTGCACGAGCTGGGCGGTCAGCCCCGCGTTGGCGACGTAGATGCGGCCGGAGCGGCCGATGCCGAACCCGTCGGGCAGGTCGGTGGGCAGCGAGCGCCACAGCGTGCGGAGCGTGCCGTGCCGCCCGCGGTCGAGCGGCAGGGAGTAGAGCGCGCCGTTGGTCGGCAGGCCGCTGCCGTCGGTCACGGTCTGCTGGGTGATCAGCAGGTCGCGCTGCCGCGGGCGGTAGACGATGCCGGTGGTGCCGAAGCCGGCCGCACCGACCAGCGCCGGCGAGCGGAACCAGCGCTCGACGCGCCCGCTCTGGAAGACCCGGTAGACGACACCGTTGGCGTAGTCGGTGACGAAGAGGTGGCGCGGACCCCAGGTCGCGTAGTTGGGCACCGCGCCCCGCGGGAACGTCGCGATGCGCCGGAACCGGCCGGTGGTCACGTCGAGGGTGAGCAGCCGGCGCGTCGACGTCTCGAGCAGGACCAGCAGGCCGTTGCGGGTCTCGTTGGCGACCTGGACGCCCTGGTTGCCGTCGAGGCGCTGGCCGGGGACCGTCCACGACCGCAGCAGCGTGCCGCTGCGGCTCCACTCGAAGACCCGCGAGCGCTGCGCGTCTCCGCTGACGTAGGAGCCGGCGTAGACGCGGCCGCTCCGGCTCGCGTGCACGTACGCCGGCCGGCCCGGCGCCGGGACGAGCGAGAAGACCGTGGTCCGGAAGGACGGCTCGGCCGCGGCAGCGCTCGCCACGGTCCCGGCCGCCGGGGCGGTCGGAGCAGCGAGGCCGACGGTCAGCAGCGCCAGGGCGACCGCGGCGGCGAGGGAGCGCCTCACCGCAGCTTCTCCAGGACCTCGAGCGCCGCACGCTCGCCGGAGCGCACCGCGCCGTCCATGTAGCCGCTCCAGTAGGTCGAGGTCTCGGTGCCGGCCCAGTGCACGCGGCCGAACGGCCGGCGGATCGCCGGGCCGAAGGTGCTGAACGAGCGGTCGGCGGCGTGGATGGCGGTCGGCCCGCCGCGGGTCCAGCGCTCCTTGGTCCAGTCCTGCTCGGTGTACTCGACCGGGCGCAGCGCGCGCGGGCCGAACATCGCGGCGAACCCCTCGAGGACCGCGCGCCGGCGCTCCGCGCGCGGCAGCCGGCCGTAGGTGCGCCAGGTGTCGCCGCCGACGAAGGCGAGCAGCACCCCCGGCGTCCCGTCGGGCGGGCTGTTGTCGAAGACGGCGCGCGCGGCACCGGAGTCGTTGATGCCGAAGCCGTTGAGCCCCTCGGCGCGCCAGAACGGCGTCTCGTAGACGGCGTCGCACTTCATCAGCTTGCCCATGTGGGCGGCCTGGAGCAGCTGGCGGCGGCGGGCCGGCAGTCGCGGGAACCAGTCGATGTCGAGGACCAGCGGCGGGGGAGCGGCCACGACGACCCGACGGGCGGTGACCACGCCGCGGCCGGTGTGCACGCGCACCCGGTCGTCGCGGTGCTCGATCCTGCTCACCGGGGCGCGCAGGGCGACGACGTCGCCGAGCCGCTTCGCCAGGCGCAGCGGGATGAGCTGCGAGCCGCCCACGAACCGGCGCTCCTGGGCGCCGTTGACGGTGTCGGAGTTGCGGGCAAAGGTGCCGACGGTGGTCTCGTTGCCGGAGCAGGCGACGTACCAGAGCACGAAGAGGAACGACAGGCCGCGCGGGTCCTGGCCGAAGCCGGGCTGGCTCCAGCACTCGATGAGGTTGCTGACGCCGGTGGGGTTGAGCCGGGAGTTCTGGCGGATGAACTGGTCGAGGGTCATCGAGTCCCACTCGCGAGCGCGCGGGTGGGCCCACGGGGCGTCGACCGCGATCTCGGCGGCGTAGGAGTCGATGAGCTGCAGCAGGACCGCGGCGTCGGGCAGGATCGTCGGGTCGGGCGGCACGGTGCCGGAGTACTCCAGGCGCCCGAGCGTCGAGGAGACGTAGACGCTGTTGCCGGTGACGTACTCCTTGAACGTCGCCACCTTCAGCTCGCGCGCCAGCCGGGCGATGTGGTCCTGGGTGGGGCCGATGAACGCGCCGCCCGCCTCGATCACCTCGCCGCCGGTCTCGAGCTCGTGGTTGAGCACGCGGCCGCCGACGCGGTTGCGCGCCTCGACCACCAGCACCGACCGGCCGCTGCGGGCGACGTCGCGCGCGGCGACCAGCCCGGCGATCCCGCCGCCCACGACGACCACGTCGACCGTGCGGGGCAGCCGGCCCTGCAGGCCGCGCACGTCGTCGACGTCCGCGTCGGCGGGCGTCAGCGAACCCAGGCCGCCCGCCACGGCGGCGCCGGCACCCACGCCGCCGAGGCCGCCCAGGAGCGTGCGGCGGGAGAGGTCGAGGCTCATGGGATCACTCCTGATCGGTCAGACCTGAATGTGTGTCATGTTTCGGTTCCGTACCCTACGCTGTGCCCGATCAACGAGGGAAGGGTCGAATGGCGACGGTCGAGAGGGCGAGCGCGCGGCGGGCCCCGGTCCAGGAGCGCAGCCGCAAGCGGGTCGAGGCGATCCTCGACGCCGCCGAGCGGCTCGTGGTCGGGCGCGGTGTCGAGGCGCTGACCACGCGTGAGATCGCCGTGGCGGCCGGGGTCCCGGTCGCCTCGCTCTACCAGTACTTCGCCGACAAGGAGGCCGTCCTGCTCGCCCTCGCCGAGCGCGACATGGCCGAGATGGACGAGCAGGTCGCCACCGATCTCGCCGCCCTGGCCGAGGCCGACGACCTCACCGTCGCCACCCTCGTCGAGACCGCGGTGCGGGCCTTCGTCAAGGTCTACGCCCGGCGCCGGGCCTTCGTCGAGATCTACCTGCGCGGGCGCACCAACACCGCCGTGCACGCCTTTGGCCGCGAGCACAACGTGCGCGTCGCCCGTGCCCTGCGCGCCCTCGCCCTCGAGTCCGGCCTGGCCCGACCCGAGCTGAGCGAGCAGGCGGCGGTCCTCGCCGTCGAGGTCGGCGACCGCGTCTTCCAGCTGGCCTACGAGCACGACCACCGCGGCGACGCCGCCCTGGTCGAGGAGGGGATCGTCCTGATGACCGCCTACCTCGAGCGGTACGCCGCGGGGCCGGCCCGGTGAGCGCGCGCGACGACGTCGCGGCCGCGGCCCGCCGCCTGGCCGCCGAGGGCCTGCTGGTCGGCACCGCCGGCAACGTGAGCATGCGGGTGCGCGACCTGGTCGCCGTCACCGCCTC
>JAOPXU010000254.1 GCA_025964985.1 Nocardioides sp. | reverse complement strand
GGGTGCGCACGACCAGGACGACGCTGACGGTCGGCCGGGAGATGCGCAGGTCCTCGCAGACCCCGAGCGCGACGTCGAGGTCGAGGTCGGGGCCGAGGACGACGACGTACTCGTCGGGGTGCTGGTCGAGCCACGCCAGCATCCGGTCGGGGGCGTTGACACCGTGGGACCCCGGGGGCATCGCCTTGAGCAGCGAGTCCACCGTGGGTGCGTCGGGTTCGACGAGGACGGGCACGGGTCAGTTCCCTACCTGGGTGAAGATGTCCTGCGCCGTGATGGGGTCGCCGACCTTGAGCTTGGCGTCGGGCGGCAGCAGGACGAGCTGGATCTTGCCGAGCTGCTGGGCGAGCTCGAGACGGAGCGTCTCGTTGGGCTTCACGGCGATGATGTACTGGTTGACCGGGGCTCCCGCGGCCGGCGCAGCGGCCGGGGTGCCGTCGGGGTTGAGGGCCGGCGTCGACGGGGTCGTGATGGTCGTGGCGCCGGTGGCGAAGATGTTGACCTCGTCGAGGAGCAGGCGCGACTCGACCTCGGTGCTCGGCGGGAACGTGCCGGTGATGATGGCGCCGACGCGCGAGCCGGGCTTGGTGAAGCCGGTGATGCGCGACAGGTCGTCGAGGTTGAGCGGGTAGCCCACCAGGCCGTCGGGGATGGGCAGCTGCGCGTCGGCCTCGATCTCCTCGACCGTGCCGAACTTCTGGCGCAGGAGCTGCTCGCCGGGATAGATCGTGGTCTTGGCGACCGCGTCGGCGAACTCGGCGCCGTCGTTGGTCGCGCCCTCGAGGACCTGGTCGGACGGCACCTGGGTGGAGACGAGCTTCTGGGCGTTGGCGGCGTCGGACGCCGACTCGCCGGGCAGGATGATCTGGGTCGCGACGAGCACCGGCACGGTCTGGATCTCCTCCTTGGCCCGGTCCTCGGCGCCTTGCGCGTAGACGAAGACCAGCGCGGCGCCCAGGGCGGCGACGACGACCGCCACGACGAGGAGGATCTTGCGTCGGTCCACAGGTGGAGCCTCTCTTCGAACTCAGGCGCGCGGGGGTCGCGCCACGGTCCCCAATTCAGGTGACACCCTAGGCGCCGGTGCGGGCGCCCCGACGGGAATCTCGACAATTGCGGCTGGGGGGTTCTGGACGCTGTCGTCACGGCCACGGCCACGCGTCAGTACCCCGCCACCTGGGCCGGATGCATCACGGTCCGGTCACGGTCGTGACGGCACACCCGTCACAGGGGCCACACCATGCCCATGCCGTCAGAGGTAGAGAGCGGCGATCTCGTCCTTGCACTCACGCATCACGACGTTGCGCCGCAGCTTGAGGCTCGGCGTCAGCTGGCCGTCCTCCTCGGTCCAGTCGGAGGTGAGGACGCGGAACTTGCGGATCGACTCGGCCTTGGAGACCGCGGCGTTGGCGTCGTCGACGGCCTGCTGGATCTCGGCGACCAGGTCGGGGTCGGTGGCCAGGTCGGCGGGGGAGGCGCCGCGGCGCCCGCCCTTGCCGTGGGCCTCGGCCCACAGCGGCAGCGCCTCGGCGTCGAGGGTGACCAGGGCGGCGATGAACGGCTGCCGGTCGCCGACGACCAGCGCCTGGCTGACCAGGGAGTGGGCGCGCAGGCGGTCCTCGAGCACCGTGGGGGCGACGTTCTTGCCGCCCGCGGTCACGATGATCTCCTTCTTGCGCCCGGTGATCCGCACGAAGCCCTCGTCGTCGACCTCGCCGACGTCGCCGGTGTGGAACCAGCCGTCGTCCTCGAGGGTCTCGCTCGTCGCGGCCTCGTCGCGCCAGTAGCCGGCGAAGACCTGGCCGCCGCGGAACAGCAGCTCGCCGTCGTCGGCGACGCGCACCGCGGTGCCGGGCAGGGGGCGCCCGACGGAGCCGATGCGCTGGGCCTCGGGCAGGTTGACGGTGACCGCGGCCGTCGTCTCGGTCAGGCCGTAGCCCTCGAGGACCACCAGGCCGATGCCCCGGTAGAAGTGGCCGAGCCGCTCGCCGAGCGGGGCGCCGCCGGAGACGGCGTAGGTGCAGCGGCCGCCGAGCGCCTCGCGCAGCTTGTCGTAGACGAGCCGGTCGAACACCGCGTGCCGCCCGCGTACGGCGAGCGACGGTCGGCCCTTGGGCCCGTCGATCCCGCGTGACCAGGCGATCGCGGTCTCGGCGGCGCGGTCGAAGACCTTGCCGCGACCGTCGGCGGTCGCACGCTGCGAGGCGGTGTTGAAGACCTTCTCGAACACCCGCGGTACGGCGAGCACGAAGGTCGGGCGGAACTCCTGCAGCGTCGGCACCAGGCTGCGGATGTCGGAGCTGTGCCCCAGGCGCACGCGCGAGCGGATCGCCCCGATCTGGATGATCCGGGCGAAGACGTGGGCCAGCGGCAGGAAGAGGAGTGTCGAGGGCTGTTCGCCGTCCTCGCCGGGGGCGAACAGCGCGTCGAGCTCGTGGACGGCGGCGCCGATCTCGGCGAGGAAGTTGCCGTGGGTGAGCATGCAGCCCTTGGGCCGCCCGGTCGTGCCGGAGGTGTAGATGAGCGTCGCGAGGCTGTCGGGCCCGGCCGACGTACGCCGGCGCTCGAGCTCGTCGTCGGCCACGTCGGCACCGAGCCGGGTCAGGACCTCGAGCGCGCCGTGGCCGCTGTCGCTGTCGATCGCCCACACGTGGTGCAGCTCGTCGAGGCCGGCACGCACCGAGCTGATGCGCGCGAGGTGCTCGGCGGTCTCGGCGACCACCGCGGTGGCGCCGGAGTCGCGCAGGATCCACTCGACCTGCTCGGCCGAGGAGGTTTCGTATACCGGCACGGTGGCCGCGCCGGCGAACCAGATGGCGTAGTCGAGCAGCGTCCACTCCCACCGGGTGCGCGAGACGAGGGCGACCCGGTCGCCCGGCTCGACCCCGGCGGCGACCAGGCCCTTGGCGACGCCGCGGACCTGGGCGAGGAACTCCGTCGCGCTGACGTCGTGCCAGGCCGGCTCCTCGCCGGAGGCCACGACGCGCTGCGAGAGGACGACCGTGTCGGGCGCCTCGGCGGCGTTGTGGACGACGTCGTCGGTGAGGTTGCCGGTGAGGTCGGCGGCGGCGGGCAGGTCGACGGGCAGAGGTGTCGAGTACTCACGCACGTGGCGATTGTGCACCGTCGCTCCCGCGGGGAGCGCGCCGGTCGTCCTGGGCGACCGATCCGGTAGCCTCGCCGGAGCCCAGGTCCCGTCGAGAGAGGTCACCATGCCCGAGCAGACCACCTCGTCGATCGTGGTCGACGCGGCCCCTTCCGCAGTGATGGACGCGATCGCCGACTTCGCCGCCTACCCCGTGTGGGCCAAGGGCGTGAAGGTCGCCGAGGTCCGTTCGTCCTACGCCGGTGAGCAGCAGGACCGGGCCCGCGAGGTCTTCTTCACCCTCGACGTCGCGCCGGTCAAGGACGAGTACACGCTCGCCTACGTCTGGGACGGCGACCGCGAGGTCACCTGGACCCTCGCCGAGGGCAAGATGCTCAAGGCCCTCGACGGCGCCTACGTGCTGCGCGACCTCGGCGGCGACCGCACCGAGGTGACCTACCGCCTGGCCCTCGACGTCTCGATCCCGATGATCGGCATGATCAAGCGCAAGGGCGAGAAGATCCTCATCGACACCGCGCTGAAGGGGCTCAAGCAGCGCGTCGAGTCGCTGGCCTGATCCTCCTCACCCGGCATCCCTCTGTGCGCATCGTCCTGTTCACCGGCAAGGGTGGCGTCGGCAAGTCCACCGTCGCCGCCGGCACCGCCGCGCTCGCGGCCGCCGCCGGCCACCGCACCCTGGTGCTGTCGACCGACGCCGCGCACTCCCTCGGCGACGCGTTCGGTACGCCGGTCGGCCCGGACCCCACGCAGGTG
The DNA here is from genome assembly GCA_025964985.1 of Nocardioides sp. GTDB lineage: Bacteria > Actinomycetota > Actinomycetes > Propionibacteriales > Nocardioidaceae > Nocardioides. The sequence continues at coordinate 3,249 of JAOPXU010000254.1, read as the reverse complement.
GCGGATCGGCTCTTCGTCCAGCAGGTCGACGCCCAGCTGCGCTTCGAGCAGTCCTGGGCCGAGGTGCAGGGCTACCTGCTCTCGGTGCTCGACGTCGCCGGCGTCGACCCGGTCGCGGCCGAGGAGCTCACGGTCATCCCCGGCGCCGAGGAGGTGCTGGCGCTGCTCGAGCTGCGGCTGCACGCGCTCTCCGACGAGTGGGACGTCTTCGTCGTCGACTGCGCGCCGACCGCCGAGACCCTGCGGCTGCTCGCGCTGCCCGAGGCGCTCGGCTGGTACATGCAGCGCGTCTTCCCCACCCAGCAGCGCGTGATGAAGGCGCTGCGCCCCGTGCTGTCGCGCGCGGCCGGCGTACCGATGCCCGGGGGGACGGTCTTCGAGGCGGTCGAGCGGCTGCACGCCGAGCTCGGCGAGGTGCACGAGCTGCTCGCGGGCCCCACGTCGAGCGTACGGATCGTGATGACCCCCGAGCAGGTCGTGCTCGCCGAGGCCCGTCGCAGCCACACCAGCCTGTCGCTGTTCGGCTACCGCGTCGACGGCGTCGTCGCCAACCGGATCTTCCCGGCCGACGACGCCGACGACTGGCGCGCCCGCTGGGTGATGGCGCAGGACGCCGTCCTGACCGAGGTCGAGCAGTCGTTCGCCGGGCTGCCGATCTGGCGCTCCGAGTACCGCGCCGTCGAGCCCGTCGGGGTCGAGGCCCTGGCCACCCTCGCCGCCGACCTGTACGCCGGCACCGACCCGCTCGCCGTACCCACCGGTCCCGGCCCGTTCCGCGTCACCCGCACCACCTCCGGCGCGGTGCTCCACCTCGCGCTGCCCGGCGTGAGCCGCGCCGACGTCGACCTGGCCCGCCACCACGACGAGCTCGTGGTCACGGTCGGCTCCTACCGCCGGCTGCTCACGCTGCCGACCGGGCTGACCCGGCTGCAGGTGGCGGGTGCGAGGGTCGAGGACGGCGAGCTGCGGGTGCGCTTCCGCGATCCGGCGGGTACTGAGCACGCCAGGACCGCACGACAGGAGACCACGTGACCGACCCCCACGACCCGCCTCCCGAGCCGCCCGACGTGGGCAGCGTCGGCGAGGAGGCCGCCAAGCTGCTCGGCGCGCTGTCCGGCTGGGCGCAGGAGTCCGGCGAGGCCGGCGCCGGTCTCGGCGCGACCCTCGGTGGGCTCGCCGGCCAGGCCGCCGAGCGCCTCGGCGAGGTCAGCGAGCACCTCGCCACCGGCGCGGCGGAGTGCACCTACTGCCCGGTCTGCCGCACGGTCCACGCGATCCGCGGCACGAGTCCCGAGGTGAGGGCCCACCTCGCCACCGCCGCCTCGTCGTTCCTCCAGGCCGTCGCGGGCGTGCTCGCGACCGTCCCGCCGGCCCCCGGCACCCCCGCGAGCAGCACCCCCGGCCGCGACTTCGAGCGGATCGACCTCGACACGGACGGCGACGATCACGATGACGACTGACCCCGGCGGACTCACCTGCGGCATCGACGTCGGCGGCACCAAGATCGCCGGCGCGGTCGTCGACGTCGAGGGCCGGGTCGTCGCCGAGCACCGCGTCGTCTCGCCCGCCGCCGACGCCGACGCCGTCGAGGACGCCATCGCCCGCCTCGTGCTCGAGCTGGCCGCCGACCACGCGATCACCGCCGTCGGCATCGGCGCCGCCGGCTACGTCGACGCCGGGCGGGCGGTCGTGATGTTCGCGCCCAACATCGCCTGGCGCGACGAGGACCTCCGCTCCGAGATCCAGTCGCGCGTCCACCTCCCGGTCGTCGTCGAGAACGACGCCAACGCGGCCGCGTGGGGCGAGTTCGCCTTCGGCGCGGCGTCCGACGTCGACGACATGCTGATGGTCACCGTCGGCACCGGCGTGGGCGGCGGGATCGTCTCCGACGGCCAGCTGTTCCGCGGCGCGTTCGGCGCGGCCGCCGAGATCGGCCACCTGCGCGTCGTGCCCGAGGGCCGGCCCTGCGGCTGCGGCAACCTCGGCTGCCTCGAGCAGTACGCCAGCGGCTCGGCCCTGGTCAAGGAGACCCGCTCGCTGGCCCACTCCGACGAGGCCGCGGCCCTGCTCGCGCGCGCCGCCGGCGACGTGGCCGCCATCAACGGCCCGATGATCACCGCGGCGGCCGCCGAGGGCGACCCGTTCGCGATCGCCCGCGTCGCCGAGCTCGGCCGCTGGCTCGGCGAGGCCATCGCCTCGCTGTGCGCCGTGCTCGACCCGGGCGCCATCGTCATCGGCGGCGGCGTCAGCGAGGCCGGCGAGCTCCTGCTCGAGCCGGTCCGCACGGCGTTCCTCCAGCAGCTCACCGGCCGCGGCCACCGCCCGGTGCCCGAGCTGCGCACCGCCTCCCTCGGCAACCAGGCCGGGGTCATCGGCGCCGCCGACCTGGCCCGACGCTGACGCGATGGTCCTCTACGTCGGGGTCGACGTCGGCGGGACCAAGGTCCTCGCCGGTGAGGTCACCCGCGCCGGCACCGTGCTCCGCACGGCCCGGCGCTCGACCCCCGGGCGGCGCGTCAGCGTCGCCTCCGTCGAGGACGCCCTGACCGCCGCCGTCCTCGACGTCGCGGGCGGACGCCGGATCGCCGGCGTCGGCCTCGCCGCCGCCGGGTTCGTCGACGCCACCGGCGAGCGCGTCATGTTCGCCCCCCACCTGCCGTGGGCCGGCGAGCAGGTCCGCGACCGGCTCAGCCGGCGCTGGGGCGCCCCGGTCGCGCTCGACAACGACGCCAACTGCGCCGCCGTCGCCGAGGTCGCCTACGGCGCCGCGCGCGGTGCGTCGTCGGCCCTGGTCATCACCCTCGGCACCGGCATCGGCGGCTCCTACGTGCTCGGCGGCGAGGTCGTGCGTGGCGCGCAGGGCATGGCGGGGGAGTTCGGACACATGCGGCTGGTGCCCGACGGCCGCCGCTGCGAGTGCGGGATGTCGGGCTGCTGGGAGCAGTACTGCTCCGGCAACGCCCTGGTCCGCCTGGCCCGCTCCACGATGCTCGTCGAGCCGACGGTGCTGACGGAGATGTGCGACGGGCACCCCGACCGGCTCACCGGCCCGATGGTGACCGCCGCGGCCGAGTCGGGCGACCTCGTCGCCCGCCAGGCGTTCGCCGCGATCGGGGAGTGGCTCGGCACCGGCCTCGGCGCCCTGACCTCGGCGCTCGACCCCGAGCTGATCGTGGTCGGCGGCGGGGTGTCCGCGGCCGGCGACCGGCTGCTCGACCCCGCCCGCTCCGCCCTCGGCCGCTCGGTCGT
>JAOPXU010000420.1 GCA_025964985.1 Nocardioides sp. | reverse complement strand
CGAGCTGCTCGCTGCGCTTGAAGTGGAGCTTGGGGTCGGTGCGCATGGCCTCGAAGATCTGGGTGAGGTCGTCGGTGCCGACGACCTCAGGGCCGAGCGCGCGGTACTCGTCAGCCAGCGCCGCCACCGTCGCCAGCCCGAGGTCGTGGATCTCCCGGGCGCGCATCGACGTGGTGGTGGAGTAGCGCAGCAGTGCGGCGTAGGAGCGCTCGCCGTCCTCCAGCCAGCACAGGCCGGGCTTGTCGTCGGGGCGCGCGGCTTCTCGGGTGGCGACGAGAGCGTCGCGGTAGCTCGCCATGGCCGGGCGCAGCGCGTCCTCGACGGCCCGCTCGAGCCGGTCGCGCCAAGCGGCCTCGTCGACGCCGGCCGGCGGGGTCGGCAGCGCGGCCAGGACGGCGTCGTCGGCCAGCGGTGCGGCGAGCTGCTCCTCGAGCTGGGCGACGGCGCCGTCGACGGCGAAGGCGGGGGAGACCCGGCCGGCGGCGAGCCCCTCGCGCAGCCGGTCGCCCTGCTCGCGCAGCCAGCGCGCGGCGCCGTGGAGCTTGTCGACCAGCGCCTCGGCCACCTCGGCGTCGGGCAGGCTCAGCATCGGCGTGATGATCGGCAGCTCGACCTGCGGGCCGAAGATGGGGTCGGCGTGCAGCTCGGCCATCCGGGTCTGCAGCCGGTCGGCGGTGCCGGTCGCGGTGTCCTCGAGGACCAGGCGCGTGATCCGCTCCTGCTCGGTCAGCGCGCCCGGGTCGATCGCCCAGGCGTCGGCGGCAAAGGTGCGCATGGCCTCGATGCGGCGGTCCTCGGCCTCGCGGCTGGCGTCCTCGAAGAACGCGGCGTAGCGGTAGTCGCCGAGCAGGTGCGCCTCGGTCGGGTTGGACTCGAGGTGGTAGGCCCAGAAGGCCTCGGCGAGGTCAGCGAGGTCGGTGCTGGCGGTGTGCGACGGGTCGACGTTCATGCGTCGACCCTATGACGGTGGGTCGACCGTCGGGGTGGCGTCAGGGGTGGCGTCGGGGTGGCGTCGGGGTGGCGTCAGGGTGGGTAGTCGCCGCCGCCCGGCAGCGGCGAGAAGACCACCAGCCACCAGATCCAGCCCACCTGGCCGGCGATGCCGACGCCCACCCAGAACGCCGTCCGCCACGGCCACAGCAGCGGCCGCGGCCGGTGCGCGCCGACGAGCAGGACGGCCAGCGGGAACAGCGGGATCAGGTAGCGGAAGATGCTGGTGTGGCCGTCGACGACGGCCAGCAGGTAGAGCGAGTACGCCGCCGCCCACACCCGCAGCCGCAGGTCGAGCCCGCCGCCGATGCGGGGGACCAGCATGAGCAGCGACAGCAGCAGGGGCACCGCGATGCCGAGGGCCGGCAGCACGTAGACCTTATCGTGTGTCTCGAGCGCGAAGTCGACCGTGCGCCGCCACGGCTCGAGCACGTCGATCTCGGCCTGGCCGCGCCAGGCCGTCATCGTGACGGGGTAAGCGTCGCGGCGCCCGGCGCCGACGGCGGCGATGGTGGTCCACAGGATCCCGGACAGACCGGTGGCGCCCAGTGCTCCGACCATGGCCACCTGCTCGGGCCGCGCGAGCGGCCGGGCCTCGCGGACCCGCCAGCGCATCCACAGCGCCACGACGACCACGACGACGAGCGGCAGCGCGATCGGGCGGGTCAGGCCGAGCAGCAGCGCGCACGCACCCGCCGCCCACCACTGCTCGCGCACCAGCAGCAGCAGGAAGGTGACGAGCAGCAGCATGCTGAACGACTCGGTGTAGGCCATCTGCAGCACCGGCGTCACCGGGCAGGCCGCCCACACCGCGACCGCCGCCAGCGCGAGCGTCTCGGCGCGACGCGGGTCCTCGGGGCGTGCGGGCAGCGACTCGACGAGCAGCCGCGCCATCACGACGGCCGCGCCGAGGCCGGCGGCCAGCGCGAGCAGGGGTGCGACGGTCGCGAAGTCGGAGCCGAGCAGCCGCGCGACGACGCGGACGGCGTACGGGTAGACGGGGTAGAACGCCCACGGGTTCTGCTGCACCCGGCCGTCGGCGTCGACGGGCAGCTCGTCGGGGTAGCCGCCGTCGAAGATGCGCTCGTACCAGACCGCGTCCCAGTTCAGCGCCAGGTCGACGTCGCCCTCGGCCGGCCCCTGGACGCCGGGGTAGTAGCCGGCGCCGTCGGCGGCGCGCGCCATCAGGACCCACGTGACGACGCGCAGGGCCAGGAAGACGGCGGCCGCCCGCGCCCACAGCGGCAGCCCGCCCGCGGAGTCCGCCAGGCGGCGCGGGAGCCGCTCCTGGAGGCGATCCCCGAACGTGGCCGTCATGCCGGTTAGTGTCGCAGGGGTGCAGCAGTGCCTGAGCGACGGCGGCGGTCGCCCGACGGTCGTCTTCGACCCCAGCCTCACCGGCTACGACTTCGGTCCCAGCCACCCGATGGCCCCCGTGCGCGTCGACCTGACGATGCGCCTGGCCGGGCTGCTCGGCGTCGTCGGACCGCGGCTGCTCACCGTCCCGGCCCCGGTCGCCAGCGACGACGTCATCGCGACCGTCCACGACGACGCGCTCATCGAGGCCGTGCGCCGGGGCGCGCCGGCCGACGCGTTCGGCCTCGGCAGCGAGGACAACCCGGTGTTCACCGGCATGCACGAGGCCAGCGCCCACGTCGTCGGCGCGACCGTCGAGGCCTGCCGGCAGGTGTGGAGCGGCGAGAGCCTGCACAGCGCCAACATCAGCGGCGGCCTGCACCACGCGATGCCCGGGCGGGCCAGCGGCTTCTGCGTCTACAACGACGTAGCCGTCGGCATCCGCTGGCTGCTCGACCAGGGCGCCGACCGGGTCGCCTACGTCGACGTCGACGTGCACCACGGCGATGGCGTCGAGGCAGTCTTCCGCGACGACCCACGGGTGCTGACCATCTCGGTGCACGAGTCCGGCCAGTTCCTCTTCCCCGGCACCGGCGCCTCCGAGGACGTCGGCGGACCCGACTCGCTCGGCTCGGCCGTCAACGTGCCGCTCCCGCCCGGCACCGGCGCCGCCGGCTGGCTGCGCGCGTTCCACGCCGTCGTCCCGCCGCTCCTGCGCGAGTTCGCCCCCGACGTGCTCGTCACCCAGCACGGCTGCGACTCCCACCGCGCCGACCCGCTCGCCGACCTCGAGCTGACCGTCGACGGCCAGCGGGCGGCGTACGTCGCGCTGCACGAGCTGGCCCACGAGGTCGCCGGCGGGCGCTGGGTCGCCACCGGCGGCGGTGGGTACGCCGTCGCGGACGTCGTACCCCGGGCCTGGACGCACCTGCTCGCCGTCGTCTCCGGCGTCCCGCTCGACCCGGCGACCCCGGTGCCGCAGGAGTGGCGCGAGCACGTCGACCGCGTCCTGGGCCTCGCGACGCCGGCGCTGCTCAGCGACCGGATCGGCGTCGCCGACACCGTCGCCGAGCCCCGCTGGCGCCCCTGGGAGCAGGGCTACGACCCCGCCTCCTGGCTCGACCGGAGCGTCCACGCGACCCGGATGGCGGCCTTTCCGTACCACGGTCTCGACCCGCTGGCCTGGTAGGCACGCCGGGGGCCGCGAAACTTCACTCGGCAAATCCTTCCCCACCAGTCACACTAGGCCCTAGTGTCCATCTCGTCGTGTCCGTGTGATCACCGGTGGGGAAGCCAGTGGCGGACGCCGAGAAAGCTGGTGCCCGATGTCGACTTCCGGAGGCTTGTCCGACCCGAAGTTCCTCACCATCGCCGAGGTCGCAGCGCTGATGCGCGTCTCGAAGATGACCGTCTACCGCCTGGTCCACGGCGGTGAGCTGCCCGCCGTGCGGGTGGGTCGCTCCTTCCGGGTGTCCGAGGAGGACGTGGACGAGTACCTGCGGAAGTCCTTCTACAACGCTGG
>JAOPXU010000407.1 GCA_025964985.1 Nocardioides sp. | reverse complement strand
CTGATCGAGCCGGCGCGCGCGACGTCGCGCAGGATGAGCAGCCGGCGGGGGTCGAGGGGCACAAGCACAGGTTATGCCTCGCCCTACGAGGTGGGGGATTCCTTTGGTCTCCCGACAGGTCCAGGCTAAGAGCATGAAGACGATCGGCCTCGTCGGCGGCATGTCCTGGCACTCGACCGCGACCTACTACCGGCTCATCAACGAGCAGGTCGCCGCCCGCCTGGGCGGTCACGCCTCGGCCCGCATCTCGCTGCAGTCCCTCGACTTCTCCGAGGTGCGCGACTGCCAGGTCCGCGGCGACTGGGCAGGCTCGGCCGCCCTGCTCGCCGAGGCCACCCGCCGCTGCGTCGCCGGCGGCGCTGACGTCGTGGGCCTCTGCACCAACCTGATGCACAAGAACTTCGCCGCCCTCGAGGACGCCGCGGCCGAGCACGACGTACCGGCGGTCCACATCGCCGACGCCGTCGCCGCCGTCGCCCGCCGCGAGGGCTGGACGACCCTCGGCCTGCTCGGCGCCCGCTGGGTCATGGAGGAGACGTTCTACGCCGAGCGCCTCGCCGCCCACGGCATCTCGGTCGTCGTCCCCGACGAGGCCGGGCGCGAGCTCGTCGACCGCGTCGTGTTCGACGAGATCACCCAGGGCGTCTTCCGCGACGAGTCGCGAGCGGCGTACGTCGACGTCATGCGCGACCTGTCCGACCGCGGCGCCGACGCCGTCGTGCTGGCCTGCACCGAGATCGGCCTGCTCGTCGGCGCCGACGACGCGCCGCTGCCGGTCGTCGACTCGGCCGTCGCCCACGCCTCGCTCCTCGTCGACCTCGCGCTGGACGTCGCCCCCGCGCCCGTCGGCTGACGCCGCCGGGCCGATCAGCTGTAACGCAGTGTTCGCACCACTACCCCGGTGCTCTACCGCCGGGGTGGTACGTCGAACCCTGCGTTGCATGGGAAGGGCCGCCGCCGGCCGACCCCCTTGACCGGCGCTGCGAGGATCGGGGCGTGCGCCGACCCGCGACCGTCCTCGCGCTCCTGCTCGCCGTGACGGCGTGCTCGAGCGGCGAGGGGAGCGGTCCGAGCGCGACTCCGTCCTCGACCTCGTCGAGCCCGGCCCCGACGACTCCCCCGGCCGAGCCGACCGAGACCGCCGAGCCGACGCCCGAGCCTCCGGACGAGCTGCCGCCGCTGACGGCCGGCGACGTGCGCACGGCGACCGCGGTGCGCACGGTGCGCCACCTGGCCGACGAGGTCGGGCCGCGCCCCGGCCACACCCCGGCGTACCGACGGGCGGCGGGCTGGGTGCAGCAGCGGTTCGAGGCGCTCGGGTGGGACGTCGAGCAGCAGCGGTTCCCGACGCCGGCCGGCTCCTACGAAGGCGTCACCCTCGCCGCAGGGCCGTCAACCAACGTCATCGCGACGCTCGGCGAGCCCGCCCCGGGCGAGCCCTGGCTGCTCGTAGGCGCCCACCTCGACACCGTGCCGCAGGGTCCGGGCGCGGAGGACAACGCCTCCGGCATCGGGGTCGTGCTCGCGCTGGCCGAGGCGCTGGCCGGGCACCGCTCGCGGCTGCCGGTCGTGCTGGTCGCGTTCGGGTCCGAGGAGCCGCGCGGGCCGAGCGACGACGAGCACCACTACGGCTCGCGGGCCTACGTCGCCTCGCTCATCCCGGTCCAGCGGCGCTCGCTGCGCGCGATGGTCTCGCTCGACCGCGTCGGGGTGGGCGCCACGGTGCCGGTCGGCACGCCCGCCGAGCCCAACGCCCTGACCGACGAGCTGCAGGCGGCCGCCCGCCGGGCCGGCGTACCGACGGCGATCGACCCGTTCCAGCGATCCAGCGACCACTGGTCGTTCGTGCGCGACGGGCTGCCGGGGGCGCGGCTCGGCAGCACGCCGTACGCCGGCTACCACGGTCCCGGCGACGTGCCGGCCGTCGTCGAGCGCGACCAGCTCGACCGGGTCGCCCGCCTGATGGCCGCCTGGCTGGCACCGCGCCGGTGAGGCGGGCGGCGGTCGTGGTCGCGGTGCTGGTGGGCGCCACCGCCTGCAGCACCGAGGAGCCGGCACCGCGCCGGGCACCGCCGTCGCCGCCTCCCGCACCCACCTCGCCGGTCCCGACGTCCGAGCCGGCCGAGCCCCCACGACGGCCCCGGCCGGTGACGGTCGCGGTGGCCGGCGACGTGCACTTCGAGGGCGTCCTTCGTGAGCGGCTCGGTGACCCCGCGACCGCGCTCGCGCCGGTGACCCGGGCGCTCGCCGCGGCCGACGTCGCGGTGGTCAACCTGGAGACCTCGGTCGGCGCGGGGGGCCGCCCGGAGCCGGACAAGCGCTACGTGTTCCAGGCCCCGCCCTCGGCGTTCACGGCCCTGGCCGCCGCCGGGATCGACGTGGCGACGATGGCCAACAACCACGCGCTCGACCTCGGCCGCGAGCCGCTGGCGGGCACCTTCGCGGCGATCGAGGCCGCCGGGGAGGCCGACCCGCCACTGGCCGTCGTCGGCCTGGGTCGCGACGTGCGGGAGGCGTTCCGGCCGGCGCTGGTCGACGTCGACGGCACCGTCGTGGCCACGATCGGCGCCACCACCGCCGCCCTCGACCCCACCGCCGACCCGACCGGGCAGTGGGCGGCGACCGCCACCACGCCCGGCACCGCCGACGCCGTCGATCCGACCCGGCTGCTGCGCAGCGTCACCGCCACGGCGCGCACGGCCGACGTGGTCGTCGTCCACGTCCACTGGGGCGTGCAGGGCGAGGGCTGCCCGAGCGACGACCAGCGCACGCTCGCCGCCGACCTGGTCGCCGCGGGCGCCGACGTCGTGGTCGGCAGCCACACCCACCGGCTGCAGGGCGACGGGCGGCTCGGGCGCGGCTACGTCGCCTACGGGCTCGGCAACTACGCCTGGTACACCCAGGGCTCCGAGGCCAGCGCGACCACCGGGGTGCTGACGCTCCGAGTGCGCCCCGCGGCCACCCCGGCCGGCCGGGCGACG
>JAOPXU010000362.1 GCA_025964985.1 Nocardioides sp. | reverse complement strand
TTCGACCTCTACAACGAGTACGGCGTCACCAAGGACGGCCGCACCAGCTACAAGTGGCCCGACTTCGACACCGAGTACTACGCCAAGATCCAGACCTGGGCGGCCGAGCAGGGAGTCGCGTGGGGCGTGGCCGAGACTGCCTACACCGACGCGGGCCACGCCAAGGACCCGTCGTGGATCGCGACGTCCTACCGGCAGCTGGTCGACCGCGGCGGCGTCGCGATGGCCTACTTCGACACCGTGCTCAACGCCTATGGCTCCTGGGCGCTGGCCACACCGGCCAAGCGGGCCTCGCTGGCCACGCCCCTCAAGCGGTCGTCGACGCTGCCCGTGCGCTGAGCCGGCCGGGCCTCAGCCGGCGGACAGTCCCTCGCCGGGGTCGGACCCGCGCAGCAGCCGGACGTGCAGCTCGCGGGTCTGCACCGACGGGTCGGCGCCGAGCTCCTCGGCGAGCCGGCGCCGGAAGACCTCAAAGGTCTCCAGCGCGCCGGCGATCTCGCCGAGCTCGGCGTCGGCCGCCATCAGCGCGCGGTGCGCCGCCTCCGAGGTCGGCAGGATGCTGATCGCCGTGCGGCCTAGGTAGCGGGCCTCGCGGTGCAGCCCGAGGTGCAGCGCGCAGGTGGCGGCCTCGGTGAGCACCTCACCGCGGGTGCGCCGCAGCGACTCGCGCTGGGCCACGGCCCACAGGCCGTCGTCGTCGTAGGCGCGGAAGTCGCCGACGTAGAGCGCCTCGGCGGCGGTCGCGGACTCGACGACCTCCTGGCACTGGTCGTGGCGCGCGGCGTGGGCGACGCGCTGCGACAGGGCCACGAACTCGGGTACGTCGACCCACACGCCGGTCAGGACCAGTCCGTCGTGCTGGCGCTCGACGCAGTTGCTGCCGATGACGCGCCGGATCTCGCTGGCTGCGGTGCGCAGGCTGCCGAGCGCCCGCGGTCGCGGCGCGTTGGGCCACAGGGTGCCGGTGAGGACGTCGGCACGCACCGGCTCGCCGTTCTCGAGCGCGAGCAGGCGCAGCAGGTCCATCGTCTTGCCGGTGCGCCAGGCGCTCGTGGGGACCGACGTCCCGTCGGCGCGCTCCACCGTCAGACCCCCGAGCAGCCGTAGGTCGGCCGCCGGTCCTGAAGTGTCGTGCGCTGTGTCCTGCTCCGTGGGCATCGACGCTCCTGCCCTGTGCCTCGGTACCGCCCCCTCTTGGCGGGTGCCGCCACGCTAGACCGGGCCGTCACGCGGCGTGTCGTGATTGCGGCAATTCGTCTGACAACGACTGGCGAACCGGTGGAGCCGGGCCCGTCGACGGCCGCGGAGCGACGCCACGTCGCCGTCGGATCATCGCTCCTGGAGGCGTCCGCCGACGGGCCCCGTCAGACCAGGGGGGCAGCCCGACCGTCCCATCGTCCGTCCGACCTGGGGCCCTGGACCTCCCCACATTGGGGGAAGTCCCCCGTCCCGGCGGCTCGTGCGCGCCGTCGCGGGCGACGATGTCGCGACAAGGGGGGATCGATGGCTGGTGCAGCCGTGCCGCACGCCGTACGCCGAGGGGCGCTCGGCTCTCCGGTCCTGCGCGCCCTGATCCTCGCCGTCGTGCTCGGCCTGCTCGGTGCCGCGGCCGCCGCCGCCTGGCAGGTCCGCGAGAGCCGCACCCACGAGGCCCGCGCCGTCGTCCTGCTCGTGCCCCTCGTCGGCAACCCGTTCGAGGAGGCCGGCGGCAACGACGAGCTCGTCGACCTGCAGACCGAGGCCGAGCTGGTCCGCTCCCAGGTCGTCGGCGAGGAGGTCGTGCGCCGCACCGGCACCGACCGGCCCGTCGACGAGCTGCTCGACGGCGTCGAGGTGACCGTGCCGGTCAACACCCAGCTGCTCGAGATCACCGCCCGTGCCGACAGCGCGGCCGACGCCCGCGACGCGGCCCAGGGCCTGGCGGTGGCCTACCTCGAGTACCGCCTCAGCGTCGGCCAGTCCTCCCTCTTCGACCGCACAGCCTCCCGGTCCGAGCAGGTGGTCGCGCTCGAGTCCGAGCAGCAGCGGCTGCAGGACGAGGTCCGGCCCGTCGGCGAGCCCGACCCCTTCGCCCAGGAGTCCGAGGCGGTCGCTGACAGCCTCGCCGACGTGCGCGCCGAGCTCAGCGAGCTGGCCGCCGTCCCGGTCGACCCCGGCCGCGTCGTCACCCCGGCCGCGGACGTGGAGTCCGACGTCCCCGGCGGCCCGCCGACCGTGGTCCTGCTGGGCCTGCTCGTCGGTGCTCTGCTCGGTCTGGCCATCGCTGGTTCGACCCGCCGGCTCGGTGACGGCGTCCGCACCCCCACCGACCTCGCGCGGGCCGACACCCCGACCCTGGGCGCCCTCCCCGCCCCCACCGACGGCGCCGGGCACCCCGCCGCGCCGGCCTCGCTGACCTGGCTGCGCGCCGCCGTCCTCAGCCTCGGCACCGACCGCCCCTTCGTCATCGTGTGCGTCGGCACCGACGGGCCCGCCGACATGGGCGGTCCCGGCACCGACGAGAGCGCGGCCCCCGGCTTCGCGCTCGCCACCGTGCTGGCCGAGCAGACGGCCGCGGCCCGCCGTGCGACCGTCCTGGTCGACCTCACCGGCCGCCTCGACGGACGCCTGAGGGAGGCCCCCGGCCTGGTCGAGCTGCTGACCGGCGACCACGAGGTCGACGAGGTCGTCACCGACGTGCGCCCCCACCTGCAGACCATCAGCGCCGGCTTCGGGCCGTCCGCGCTCGACGACCTCACCGCCTCCTTCGAGATGGCCGACGTCACCAGCCGCCTCACCGACGAGCACGACGTGGTCGTCTTCGCCTCCGACCGCCCGAGCAGCGCCCGCACCGAGGGCCTGGCGGCCGCCGCCGACCTCGTGCTCATCGCGGTCGCGCCCGGCACCACCAGGCTCGACGACCTCGACTCCGCCTCTGCCGCGCTGACCCGCCTGGGCGCACCGCAGGTGCGCACCGTGTTCGTCCCCGCAGGGTTCGTCGGGGCCGAGCTCGACACCCGTCCGCTCGCCACCTCGTGAGTGGTCCCGTGCCCGAGAACGTGACGACGCAGGGGCCGGGGGCCGGGGCGCTCGCCGGCGCCTACCGACCCCAGGCCCAGCTCGGCGCCGTCGCGCGCGGCGGAGTCCTGTCGCTGGCCGGGGCGGCCACCGCCGCCCTGGGCGGCATCGCCCTGACCGTCGTCGTCTCGCGCGGGCTCGACGCCGCCGAGGCCGGGGCGTTCCTCAGCGTCGTCGCGCTCTTCGGCGTGGTCGCCGCGGCCTCCACGCTCGGGGTCGACGCCGGCCTGGGCCGCTTCCTGCTGCGCCTCGACGCCGAGGGCCGCGCCGCCGACGTACGCCGCCTCCTGCGGCGCGCCATCGCCCCGCCGCTCGCCGTCGCGCTGCTCGCCGCCGCCGTCGGCCTGG
>JAOPXU010000348.1 GCA_025964985.1 Nocardioides sp. | reverse complement strand
GGAACCCGGAGTAGTTGGCCAGCGCGTGGCCGAGGTTGCCGATGCCGACGATGACCACGGGCCAGTCCTGGGTCACGCCGATCTCGCGGGCGATCTGGTAGCGCAGGTAGTCGACGTCGTAGCCGACCCCGCGGGTGCCGTAGCTGCCGAGGTAGGAGAGGTCCTTGCGGAGCTTGGCGGAGTTGACCCCGGCCGCCAGCGCGAGCTCCTCGCTCGAGCAGGTGCGGATGCCGTCGTCGGCGAGCGTGTTGAGTGCCCGGAGGTAGACGGGCAGGCGGGCGACGGTCGCCTCCGGGATGTCCCGGGCGCTCTCGCTCGTGCTGCGTGCGGTCACTGCTCTGCTTCCTAGCCGGCCCCTGGAGGAGACCCCGGCTCGTTCACCGTAGGACCTTGTGAACGCGAGAACAAATTCGCCGACCGTGGCCTAGCACACGCCTTCCGTCGACTTGACAGGAGGCCTGGACCTAGCCCCCGAGCGCGGTGCGCAGGCGCGTCTCGTCGACGCGCCAGAAGTCGTGCTGGCGTCCGTCGACGAACGTCACCGGCACCTCGTCGGTGAACCGGCGCTGCAGCTCGGGGTCGTCGTCGACCAGCACCACGACGTAGTCCTCGCCGAGGTCGGCGCAGACGCGCGCGACCGTCTCCTCGGCCACCTCGCACAGGTGGCAGCCGACGCGGGAGTAGAGCGTGACCCGGGGCCCGCTGGCCCGGCGCCGCCCCAGCCTCATTCGAGCAGGCCCAGCGCCCGTCGCCGCTCGATCCCGCGCAGGCGACCCTTCTGCACCTTGCCGGTGATGCCGTGGGGCAGGGCCTCGACCACCTCGATGCGGCTCGGCACCTTGAAGCGGGCCAGGGCGGTCTCGCAGGCCGCGCGGACGGCGTCCGCGACCGTCGCGGGGTCGGCGCCGGGCGCGACGACGTAGGCGACGACGGCCTCGCCGGTCGTGTCGTCGGCGACGCCGATGACGGCCACGTCGGCGACGCCGGCGACCTCGGCGACCACGCGCTCGACCTCGACGGGGTAGACGTTGAAGCCCGAGACGATCACGAGCTCCTTGACCCGGTCGACGAGGAACACGTCACCGTGGGCGTCGACATAGCCGACGTCGCCGGTCGACCACCAGCCGTCGGCCGCGGGGCCGTCGGCGCCGTCGGGCCAGTAGCCGCTGAACAGGTTGTCGCCGCGCACCTGGATCTCGCCGGGGTCGCCGACCTGGTCGGGCACGACCCGGCCGGTCTCGTCGACCACGCGCAGCTCGATGCCGTCGAGCGGTGCGCCGACCGAGCCGGACGGGGGGGCCTCGGAGCGCAGGGTGCTGGTGACGACGGGGGCGGCCTCGGTGAGGCCGTAGCCCTGGTGGACCGGGATGCCGGTGCGGGCCGCGAACTCCTCGACCACCTCGGCGGAGACCGGGGCTGAGCCGGACAGCACCAGCCGCACCGGGCCGAGGCGGTCGCCGAGGTCGACGTCGCGCCAGTGGGCGAAGACGGCCGGGGCGAGCGGGACGACGCTGCAGGCCTCGTCCTCAATCAGGTCGAGGGTGCCCTGGGGGTCGAACCGGTCGGCCAGCACCAGCTTGGCCCGGCTGCGCAGCACCGTGCCGAGGACGGCGTTGAGCCCGTAGACGTGGAACAGCGGCAGGACGCCGAGCACCACGTCGTCGCCGTGGATCATCGGCGGCTCGACCGAGGCGACCTGGGCGATGTTGGCGGCGAGGGCGCGGTGGCTGAGCATCGCGCCGCGGGGCAGGCCGGTCGTGCCGCTGGTGTAGAGCAGCGCGGCGATCCGCTCGGGGTCCTGCAGCGGCGGCGCCGGGCGGGCGGTGTCGGCGCACAGGTGGTCGTAGGAGCGCTCGCCGGGCTGCAGCGTCGTACCGACGACGACGACGCGGGGCTTGACCAGTCGTCCGAGCACCTCGGCCGGCACGTCCTGGGTCAGCGACGTCTCCACGCCGGCGAGGGCGTCGTCGATCAGGCGGGCGGCCTCGCGCACGGCGGTGACGGTGTCGCCGTCGGCCACGACCATCCGGGCCCCGCAGTCGGCGACGACGCGGGCCAGCTCGCGGGCGGTCGACCCGGGGTTGAGGGGTACGGCGACCGCCTGGGCCCGCAGGACGCCGAGGTAGGTCGTGACGAACTCGAGGCGGTTGCCGGTCGCCACGACGACGCGGTAGCCGGCGACGACACCGGCGGCGGCCAGGCCCGTCGCGACCCGGCCGACCTGGTCGTCGAGCTCGGCCCAGGTCAGGCTGCGCCCGCCGGACTCGACCAGCGCGAGCTTGTCGGGGTGCTCGCGGGCGGCCTCGGCCAGGAGGACCGCGGGCCCGGCGACGGCGTCCGTGATCGGGCTGGCGGCAGGCATGCGGGGAAGTGTAAGCGCGCCGCGACTCGGCGCGGATGGTCCGGACGGGTAGTCCGCCTGCTCCCTACAGTGGGCTGATGACCCCCTCGGACAAGCAGCGCCGGCCGCCCAACCTGCGCCAGCGCTCGACGCTCGCCGGCGAGGCCGCCGCGGCCGCCGCCGAGGTCGAGGTCGCCCTGGACCACCCCGTCGACCTCACGTCGGCGGCGTTCTTCGACGTCGACAACACCGTCATGCAGGGCGCCAGCATCTTCCACCTCGCCCGCGGCCTGCACCGGCGCAACTTCTTCACGACCCGCGACATCCTCGGCGCCGCGTGGAAGCAGGCCTACTTCCGCGTCGTCGGCGTCGAGGATCCCGACCACATCGCCGAGACCCGCAACTCCGCGCTGAGCTTCATCGCCGGCCACACCGTCGCCGAGCACGAGGAGCTGGGCGAGGAGATCTTCGACGAGGGCATGGCCCACCGGATCTGGCCCGGCACCCGCGCGCTCGCCCAGCTGCACCTCGACCAGGGCCAGCGGGTCTGGCTCGTGACCGCCGCACCGATCGAGATCGCCACGATCATCGCCCGGCGCCTCGGGCTCACCGGCGCGATGGGCACCGTCTCCGAGCACGTCGACGGCGTCTACACCGGACGACTGGTCGGCGACATGCTCCACGGCCCCGCCAAGGCCGAGGCGATCCTGGCGCTCGCCGCGCGGGAGGGCCTCGACCTGTCGCGGTGCTCGGCCTACTCCGACTCCGTCAACGACCTGCCGATGCTGAGCCTCGTCGGCGACCCGATCGCGATCAACCCCGACGCCCGGCTGCGCGCCCACGCCCGCGAGCAGGGCTGGCGCATCCGCGACTACCGCACCGGGCGCAAGGCCGCCCGCGCCGGCCTGGTCGTCGGCGGCGTCGCCGGGGCCGTGACCGGCACCGTGGCCGCCGGGATCGCGCTGCGCGCCCGCCGCCGCTGACTGGGCCCACCCCTCCGAGCGGCGTACGACGGGGGCGGCGACTCACCAGGTCGCCCTGCGGTCGATCTGGCGACGTTTCCTGTACACCTCCGGCCTCACCGGACTACTCTCGGCAGGAGGGCTCTGGGGAGAGCCCCTTGCGGGAGGGCGCACACATGCCTCAGTCGGGGCCGGACGTCACGCGCGGGCTCGATGCCCTGCGCCTGGCTGTTGCGCGCCTGCTGAGCGTCCCGAGCGCCACCCCGGCCCTGGCCGGCGGACTGCTGGCGACCGAGGCCATCGGCTTCGGCGGCCCTCTCGACAGCACCGTCGACGGCGGTCTGGGCGGCCTGGGCGAGCTCGGTGGCGGCGGTTCCGGCGGGTTCGGCGACGCCGACCTGGCGACGTCGTCCGAGGAGTCCGAGGCCGACCGCACCCGGCTGATCGCGCTGGTCGAGCTGGCCCGTGGCGGCGACGCCGACGCGTTCGGCCTCCTCTACGACCACTACCAGAGCTCGGTCTACCGCTTCCTCTTCTACCGCACGCGCTCCGCGCCATTGGCCGAGGACCTCACGTCCGAGACCTTCTTCCGCGCGCTGCGCAACATGACCAGCTTCCGCTGGCAGGGCAAGGACTTCGGCGCCTGGCTGATGACCATCGCCCGCAACCTCGCCACCGACCACTTCAAGGCCGGCCGCACCCGCCTCGAGATGACCACCGAGGACATGGGCGCCCACGACGACTCGACCGAGGGCCCCGAGTCTCTGGTCCTCGCCGGGCTGACCAACGAGCTGCTGCTCGAGGCGCTGACCCAGCTGCCCGACGAGCAGCGCGACTGCCTCGTGATGCGCTTCCTGCAGGGCATGAGCATCGCCGAGACCGCCGCCGTCCTCGGACGCAGCGACGGCGCGATCAAGCAGCTGCAGCTGCGCGGGGTCCGCAACCTCGCCAAGCTGATGCCCGAGGGGATCCGGGACTGATGACCGACTCCCACGTTTACGTGTGCCAGACCACCGTAACCTCGCGCGATCCGTCGTCGTTGGGGTCTGTGACAAGCCTCCACGGCACCCGCCAGACCGCAGGACGTACCCGATGAACCCCGTGTTCCCGGCGCACAAGCGCGCCGAGCAGTTCAGCTCGATGGTCGAGGCCTCCTCGACCACGCGGCTGCGCGAGGGTGACGTCCGCGAGACCGGCAAGCACGCCGACCTGGTGCCGCTCGTCGGGCTGGTCACCAGCCTGCGCGCCACCCCGCCCGTCGAGGCCCGCGCCGAGTTCGTCTCCGACCTGCGCAGCCGCCTGATGCTCGCCGCCGAGACGGCTCTGGCCCCCGACACCGCCGCCCAGCTCGAGCAGCGCCGCCAGCCCGCGCCGCGTCGTACGGCTCGTGAGCGGCGGCTGGCCGTCGCCATCGGTGGCTTCGCCCTGGTCAGCGCCTCGGCGTCGATGTCGGTCGCCGCCCAGACCGCCCTGCCGGGCGACACCCTCTACCCGCTCAAGCGTGCTCTCGAGAACGCCCACGAGAACGTCCTGCGCGACGCCGACGACAAGGGCACCACGATGCTCGCCAACGCGTCGGGTCGCCTCGAGGAGGTCGGCGAGCTCAGCCGCACCGACAGCCAGGACCCCGAGGTCATCTCCCAGACGCTGCAGGACTTCGCCGACCAGGCCGTCGAGGCCTCCAGCGTGCTGCTCGACGACTACGAGCAGACCGGTCGTCTCTCCTCCATCGAGGAGCTCCGCACCTTCACCGCGACCAGCCTCGAGGCCCTCGCGCAGCTCGAGAGCATGGTGCCGGTCGCGGCCCGCAGCTCGCTCGACGCCGCCGCCGAGGTGCTCGACGGCATCGAGCGGCTCGCCCGCACGATCTGTCCGACCTGCGTCGAGCTGCCCTCGCTCGTCGACGCCGTCGACACCGCCGCCGACCTCGGGCCGCTCTACGACCGCCTCCTCGGCGACGCCGCCGAGCTGCCGACCCCGCCCCGCCCGCAGCCCACGACCACTCCCCCGCGCGAGCCCGCCCAGCCGGAGGCCCAGCCGGTCACGGTCGACGAGCCCGCCGACGAGGGCCCCGCCGCCGACCCCGGCGGCCCCGGACTCCCCACCGGTGGCGAGCCCAGCGGCCCCGACAACACCCCGACCCAGGGCCCCGGCTCGCTCGACCCCGTCGTCAAGGGTCTCGGCACCCTCGACCTGGGCGACCTGCTCACCGGCGTCGGCGAGACCGTCGACGACCTCCTCGGCGGCCCCGGCACCAAGAAGTAGTCCCGTTGCAGCCGGCTCGCCCGGCTGGGCCGGTGTCGGAGCACGCCCACCCGTCCCCTCGAGGCGACGGGTCGACGGGTGAGTGCGCGCTCACCCGTCGCCTCGAGGCGACGGGTCGGCGTAG
>JAOPXU010000334.1 GCA_025964985.1 Nocardioides sp. | reverse complement strand
GCTCGATGGCGGCCGGCCCCGGCATCACCCCACGGGCGCCGGGCAGCCCGGTCCTGGCGGGCCGCTCCTCGCGCAACTACCCGAGCCTGCTGGCCGCCGACCTCGGCCTGGAGCCGGGCCCGGGGTTCGTCGACGTCAGCTACTCCGGCGCCACCACCGCCCACGTGCTGCGCGCCCGGCAGAACGGCGCGTCCCCCCAGGTCGAGGCCCTCGACGGCACCGAGACGCTGGTGACGATCACCATCGGCGGCAACGACGTCGCCTACGTGCCCGGCCTCCTCGTGGCGACGCTGCCCACGCCGGTGCGGTGGCTGCCGGTCGTCGGCCCGCGGCTGCGCCACACGCTCGACCCGACCGCTCGCCAGGTCGCGCTCGCCGAGGTCGGCCCCTCGATGCGAGCCGTCGGGCGCGCCGTACGGGCTCGGTCACCGCAGGCCCGGGTCGTGTTCGTCGACTACCTCACGCTGCTGCCGCCCGCCGGCGTCGGGGCGTTCCCGCTGCGCGAGCGCTACGCCGACCTCGGCCGGCGTACGGCGGAGCGGCTGGAGACGATCACCGCCCAGGCCGCCGCCGCGACCGGCTGCGAGGTCGTCAGCGCCGCCGCGGCCAGCCGCGAGCACCACGCCTGGTCCGAGGACCCGTGGACCGTGGGCGCCACCGTGCCGCTGCCCGGCCGGCCGCTGGCCTACCACCCCAACCCCGCCGGGATGCGCGCCGTCGCCGACCTGCTGCGCGAGCACCTCGGCTGAGGTCAGCCGAACAGCCCGCGGTAGTGCTCGGAGCGCCCGAGATAGGCCTCGAAGACGACCGCGGCCAGGTCGTCGCCGGCGTACGACGTCACGAGCCGGTCGAGGTAGTAGTCCCACCCGGGCCCGACGCTGGCGACCATCTCGGCGCCCACCGGCCCCTCGGGGACGACCTGGCGGAAGGTCAGCGTGGTGACGCCGTCGGCCTCGGTGAGCTCGAGGGTGTGCTGCCAGTGGACCTGCGGTCCCGACCCGTCGGCCGAGAACGACGCGGCGTCGCGGCTGCGCACGACGAAGCGCCGCGGCGGCTCGCAGGCCTCGACGACGTAGACCTCCTCGGGCACGTCGTCGCCCTCGGCGGTCATCCGGAACGCCACCTCGCCGGCGGCCGGGTCGCCGGTCCAGGTGCCGATCCAGCGCTCCATCCGCGCGGGCTCGGTGCAGGCGGCCCACACGTCCTCGAGCGGAGCGGCGAAGGTGCGGGTGAAGACCAGGTCGTGCTGGTCGCGGGTGCCGAGCAGGTCGGTGGGGGTCACGCTGTCTCCTGGGAGTCGGTCGCCGGGGGCCGGCGGTCGCGGACGGTACGACGGACCTCGAGGTCGAGGCCGTCGAGGGCCGACTCGGCGAAGGGCGGCGTCGGCCGCAGCTCGTCGAGCAAGCCCTGGACCGGGGCGAGCCCGGTCGGGTCGAGCGCGTAGTGCCGTTCACGGCCGCGGTCCTCGACACTCGTGAGCCCGGCCTCGGTGAGCAGGCGCAGGTGCTTGCTGACCGCGGGCCGGCTGATCGGGTGGGCGGCGGCAAGGTCGACGACCCGCGCCGGACCGGCCGCGAGCGCACGCAGCAGGTCGCGGCGTACGGGGTCGGCGAGGGCGGTGAACGGGTCCACGGAGTATTGGTAACCCATTGGTTACCGTTGCGTCAAGGCGGGATGGCTACCGTGGAGGCGTGGACACACGTTTCGAGCACGACTCCATGGGCGAGGTCGCCGTACCTGCGCAGGCACTCTGGCGGGCGCAGACCCAGCGGGCGGTCGAGAACTTCCCGATCAGCGGCACCCCGATCGAGCCGGCGCTGGTGCACGCCCTGGGCCACGTCAAGGCCGCGGCCGCCGTGGTCAACGGCGAGCTCGGCGTGATCGCCCCCGAGCTGGCCGACGGCATCGCGACCGCGGCCCGGGCCGTCGCCGCCGGCGAGCACGACGCGGAGTTCCCGGTCGACGTCTTCCAGACCGGCTCGGGCACCAGCAGCAACATGAACGCCAACGAGGTGATCGCCTCGCTGGCCTCGCGCGCCGGAGTCGATGCCCACCCCAACGACCACGTCAACGCCAGCCAGTCGAGCAACGACACGTTCCCGACCGCGATCCACGTGGCGGTCAGTCTCGCCGTGGTCGACGACCTGCTGCCCGCGCTGGCGATCCTGCACGACTCGCTGGCCGCCAAGGCCGAGGAGTACGCCGGCCTGGTCAAGTCGGGCCGCACCCACCTGATGGACGCCACCCCGGTGATGCTCGGCCAGGAGCTCTCGGGCTACGCCGCCACGATGGCCTACGCCGGCGAGCGGCTCCAGTCGGTCCTCCCCCGCGTCCGCGAGCTGCCCCTCGGCGGCACGGCCGTCGGCACCGGCATCAACACCCCGCCCGGCTTCGCGGCGCGGGTCATCGAGGTGCTGTCGGAGGCCACCGGCCAGGAGTTCACCGAGGCCCGCAACCACTTCGAGGCCCAGGGCACCCGCGACTCGCTCGTCGAGCTCAGCGGCGTCCTGCGCACCATCGCCGTGGGCCTGACCAAGATCTGCAACGACCTGCGCTGGATGTCGTCCGGTCCGACGACCGGCCTGGCCGAGATCCACCTGCCCGACCTGCAGCCGGGCTCGAGCATCATGCCGGGCAAGGTCAACCCGGTGCTCCCGGAAGCGACCCTGATGGTCTGCGCCCAGGTGATCGGCAACGACGCCACCGTGGGGGTCGCCGGCGCCAGCGGCAGCTTCGAGCTCAACGTGATGATGCCGGTGATGGCCCGCGACCTGCTGGAGTCGATCCGGCTGCTGGCCCGGGTCACGCCGCTGCTGGCCGACCGCTGCATCGCCGGCATCACCGCCGACGAGGAGCGGATGCTGGCCTACGCCGAGTCCTCGCCGTCGGTGGTCACCCCGCTGAACAAGCACCTCGGCTACGAGGAGGCCTCCAAGGTCGCCAAGGCCGCGCTGAAGGAGGGCCGCACGATCCGCGAGCAGGTCCTGGAGATGGGGTACGTCGAGCGCGGCGTCCTCACCGAGGAGGAGCTCGACAGCGCTCTCGACGTGCGGACGATGACCGGGCGCCGAGCGGCCCGCCGGACGTAACGTGGCCGGGTGACCGGGAGCCTGCGCCGCACCGTCGTCGTCTCGATGGCGGCGCTGGTCGTCGCGATCACCCTGGTCTGGGCGGCCTCGTCCGGTCCCTCG
>JAOPXU010000284.1 GCA_025964985.1 Nocardioides sp. | reverse complement strand
TCGAGCAGGTCGTGGGCGGGGTCGTCACCCAGGCCGGTGAGCAGTCCAACGGCATGGTGCGTCGCGCCTGGCTGCACGCTGGGCTGCCCGAGCACACCGGCGGCACCGTCGTCGACGCCCAGTGCGGCTCGGGCCAGCAGTCCGCCCACCTGGTCCACGACATGGTCGCCTCCGGCACCATCGACGTCGGCGTCGCCTGCGGCGTGGAGTCGATGTCGCGCATCCCCCTCGGCGGCAACGTGCCGGCCGGGCTGGGCGACCCGCGCCCCGACGACTGGTCGATCGACATGCCCAACCAGTTCGAGGCCGCCGACCGGATCGCCCGCAACCGCGGCCTGTCCCGCGCCGACCTCGAGGCGTTCGGCCTCGCCTCGCAGCAGAAGGCGCGCGTCGCCGTCGACGAGGGCCGCTTCAAGCGAGAGATCTTCGGCGTCACCGCACCCGTGCGCGACGCCGAGGGCAACGTGACCGGCGAGAGCCGCGTCGTCGACACCGACCAGGGCCTGCGCGACACGACCCTCGAGGGCCTGGCTCAGCTGCGCTCGGTGCTGCCCGAGGGCATGCACACCGCCGGTACGTCGTCCCAGATCTCCGACGGGGCCGCTGCGGTCCTGATCATGGACGAGGACAAGGCCCGCTCGCTCGGCCTCACCCCGCGAGCCCGGATCGTCAGCCAGTGCCTCGTCGGCTCCGACCCCTACTACCACCTCGACGGCCCCATCCAGGCCACCCAGCGCATCCTCGACCGCACCGGGATGTCGATCTCCGACTTCGACCTGTTCGAGGTCAACGAGGCCTTCGCCAGCGTCGTGCTGTCGTGGGCCGGCCAGCACGGCGTCGACCTCGACAAGGTCAACGTCAACGGCGGCGCGATCGCGCTGGGCCACCCGGTCGGCGCGACCGGCGTCCGCCTCATCACGACCGCCCTGCACGAGCTGGAGCGCCGCGACCAGAGCACTGCTCTGATCTCGATGTGCGCCGGCGGCGCCATGGCCACCGGCACCGTGATCGAGCGGATCTAGCCCTTCGGCCGCAGCCGGCCGAACCTCGCCCGCACCCGGGCCCGCACGTCGCGGACCCGCTGGCGCGCGCGGCGCACCGGAGCGAGCACATGGTCGCGCGCCCGGCGCACGGGGGCGAGGAAACGCTCGCGTGCCCGCCGCAGAGCCGTCGCCGCGAGGCGGGACGGCGCCGTGAGCACCCGACGGACCGCGCGCCACACCCGGGCGACCAGGCCGGCCGCCGCGCCGACGATCTTGGCGAACCACGCGCCGACCCGACGCACGGCCGCGAGGACCAGGTCGACGGGGTAGCGCAGCACCGCCCACACCGCACGGCCGACCGCGGCGACGACCGGGCCGAGGAGGCGCAGCGGGGCGGTCAGCACCGACAGGAGGAACCGCAGCGGGAGTCGCACCAGCCGGCCCAGGACGTCGGCCAGGGCGGCCAGGCCGCGCAGGAGCAGCCGCAAGGGTGCGGTGAGCGCGCGGGCGATCAGCTCGAACAGCCGCTTCAGGGCCCGGAACTGCAGGGCGAGCAGTCGGCCGAGTAGGCGGAACGGCAGGCCGAGCACCCTCCCGACGGCGCGCAGGACGGCCGCGACGGCCTCGGTGATCGCCACCCAGATCGCCACGACCCACACGAAGGGCCGCTCCCACGGGGCGAGGTGCTCGGACGGGCGCTGCTCGGGTGCGGGGCTCGGCGGGGCCGGGTCGGTGCTCACGCGGCGATCCTGCCTGCCGGCTGATCAGGCGCCGTAGACGGGCTCCGGTGCAGGCGCCTCGGCGAGCAGCTCGCGCAGCGCGGGCCCGACCGCCGCGGCGTCCCAGCGGCTGCCGTTGTCGCGCGAGGGGCCGTGGGCCCAGCCGTTCTCGACGGTGATGGTGCTGCCGTCGATCTCGATGAGGCGGCCGGTGACGTCGCCGGCCTCGACGGAGGCGAGCCACGCCACGACCGGCGAGTTGTCCTCGGGCAGCGCCATGGCGGAGGTGTCGAAGGCGCCCTCGGTCATCCGGGTGCGCGCAACCGGTGCGATCGCGTTGACGGTGACGCCGTAGCGGCCCATCTCCTGCGCGGCGACCAGGGTGAGCCCGGCGATGCCGGCCTTGGCCGCGGAGTAGGTGGCCTGGCCGACCGAGCCCTGCAGGCCCGCGCCGGAGGAGGTGTTGATGACGCGGGCGTCGCGCTGGCGGCCCTCCTTGGCCTCGGCGCGCCAGTAGGCGCCGGCGTGGCGCAGCGGCGCGAAGTGGCCCTTGAGGTGGACGCGGATGACGGCGTCCCACTCCTCCTCGGACGTGTTGACGAGCATCCGGTCGCGGACGAAGCCGGCGTTGTTGACGAGCACGTCGAGGCCGCCGAACGTGTCGATCGCCTGGCGCACCATCTCCTCGGCCTGCGCGAAGTCGGCCACGTCGGCGCCGTTGGCGACCGCCTCTCCCCCGGCCTCGCGGATCGCGGCGACGACCTCGTCGGCCGGCGACTCGCCCGTGCCCTCGCCGGCGAGCGAGACGCCGTAGTCGTTGACGACGACCTTCGCCCCGTGGGCAGCGAGCTCGAGCGCGTGCGCCCGGCCGATGCCGCGTCCGGCCCCGGTCACGATCGCGACGCGACCGTCCAACAGTCCAGCCATGGTGAGCTCCTCGGTTCAGATGTGCAGGAAGACGGGCGGCTCGCCGCCGCCGTCGCAGGTGACCCGTGCGCCGGAGACGTACGACGCCAGGTCGCTGGCCAGGAAGACCGCGACGTGGCCCACCTCGAGCGGCGTGGCCATCCGGCCGAGCGGGATGGTGCGCTCGATCGCGGCGACGCGGTCGTCGCCGCCGTAGTGGTCGTCGGTGTGCTCGGTGCGGCACAGGCCGACGTCGACGGCGTTGACGCGCACCGCCGGGCCCCACTCCATGGCCAGCGAGCGCGTCAGCGAGTCGAGGCCGGCCTTGGCAGCGGCGTAGGCGGCGATGGTGGGCGCCGGCCGATGGGCCGAGATCGAGGAGATGTTGACGATCGCGCCGCCACCGGCGGCCTGCATGACCCGGTTGGCGGCCTGCGAGGCGGCCAGCGGGCTGAGCAGGTTGAGCCCGACGATCTTGTCGTGGAAGCGCGGCGACGCGGTGGCGGCCTCGGTCGAGGGCGCGCCGCCGGCGTTGTTGACCAGGACGTCGAGGCGGCCGTGGGTGGCGACGACGTCGTCGACGAGCGCGTCGACCGCGTCGGGGTCGCGGACGTCGCACACCCGGTGCTCGGCGCCCTCGACGCTCGGCTCGGCGGAGCGGGCGCAGGTCACGACGGTGGCGCCGGCGGCCAGGAACGCCTCGGTGATGCCGCGGCCGATGCCCTTGGCCCCGCCCGTCACGAGGACGACGCGTCCGGACAGGTCGAGGGCGAGCGGCATGACTGGTACCCTACCAAGCAAATGCTTGGTTGAGTCGAAAGAGGGTCCATGCCGATCACCTCCGAGCTCCGTCCGGACGGCGTCCGCGTCGTCACGATGGAGCACCCACCGGTCAACGCCCTCACCGTCCAGGGCTGGTACGACGTCGCCGCGGCCATGGACGAGGCCGCCGGCGACATGGACACCAAGGTCGTCGTGCTGCGGGCCGAGGGACGCGGCTTCAACGCCGGCGTCGACATCAAGGAGATGCAGCAGACCACCGGGTTCGACGCGCTGCTCGGCGCCAACCGGGGCTGCTTCGCGGCGTTCAAGGCCGTCTACGAGTGCGCGGTCCCCGTGATCGCCGCCGTCAACGGCTTCTGCCTCGGCGGCGGGGTCGGCCTGGTCGGCAACGCCGACTGCATCGTGGCCAGCGACGACGCGTTCTTCGGCGTGCCCGAGGTCAAGCAGGGCGCCCTGGGGGCCGCGACCCACATGGCCCGCCTGGTGCCGCAGCACATGATGCGCACCCTCTACTTCACCTCGCGCACCATCAAGGCCGCCGACCTCGTGCAGTTCGGCTCGGTCCTCGAGGTCGTGCCGCGCGCCGAGCTCGACGACGCCGCGATGCGCGTGGCCGCCGACATCGCCGCGCAGGACACCCGCGTGGTCCGCGCCGCGAAGGAGTGCCTCAACGGCATCGACCCGATCGACGTCAACAAGAGCTACCGCTTCGAGCAGGGCTTCACGATGGAGCTCAACCTCATGGGCGTCAGCGACGAGCTGCGCGACACGTTCGCCGGCACGGCCAAGGCCGAGAAGGGTGCTGGGTGAGCACGGTGAGCAAGGAGCCCCGCGACAAGCGGATGAGCATCGACGAGGTCGTCGCCTCCCTCGAGGACGGCATGACCATCGGCATCGGCGGCTGGGGCCCGCGGCGCAAGCCGATGGCGCTGGTGCGCGCGATCCTGCGCTCGGACCTCGAGGACCTCACGATCGTCAGCTGGGGCGGCGCCGACGTCGGACTGCTCGCCCGCGCCGGCAAGATCCGCCGCCTCGTCTACGCCTTCGTCTCCCTCGACACCGTGCCGCTCGAGCCCAACTTCCAGCGCGCGCGCCAGGCCGGCACGATCCCCGAGGTCGTCGAGCTCGACGAGGGCATGTTCCAGACCGGCCTCAAGGCCGCCTCCGAACGCCTGCCGTTCCTGCCCATGCGCGCCGGGCTCGGCTCCGACGTGCTGGTCAACAACCCGTGGATCAAGACCGTCACCTCGCCGTACGCCGGCCCCGACGGTGAGCACGAGACCTTCGTGGCCGTCCCGGCGCTCACCCTCGACGTGGCGTTGGTCCACCTCAACCGGGCCGACAAGCACGGCAACGCCACCTACCTCGGGCCCGACCCCTACTTCGACGACCTCTTCGCCATGGCCGCCGAGCGCACCTACCTGTCGGTCGAGCAGGTCGTCGACACCGCCGGTCTCACCGTCGACACCCCGGTGCAGCGCCTGCTGCTCAGCCGGATGCTCGTCACCGGCGTCGTCGAGACGCCGAACGGTGCCCACTTCACCGACTGCCGTCCCGACTACGCACGGGACGAGAAGTTCCAGCGGGCCTACGCCGCCGCGGCCGGTGGCAGCGACGACGACTGGACGGCGTTCGAGCAGCGCTTCCTGTCCGGGGACGAGGCGGCCTACCAGGCCGCGGTCCGGGCCTTCACCGAGGAGCAGGCATGAGCGAGCCCACCCGCGCCGACGTGTGCGCGGCAGCCGTCGCCGACTCGTTCGCCGACGACGGCGAGCTCTTCGCCAGTCCGATGGGCACGATGCCGATGCTGGGC
>JAOPXU010000278.1 GCA_025964985.1 Nocardioides sp. | reverse complement strand
CACCAGGTCAACATCGAGCACCTCGCCCGCACGATCTTCACCCGTGAGGTCGACGGCGAGCTGCAGGCCTACCCCGACACCTGCGTCGGCACCGACTCCCACACCACGATGGTCAACGGCATCGGCGTGGTCGGCTGGGGCGTCGGCGGCATCGAGGCCGAGGCCGCGATGCTCGGTCAGCCCGTCTCGATGCTCATCCCGCGCGTCGTCGGCTTCAAGCTCAACGGCGACCTGCCCGAGGGCGCGACCGCGACCGACCTCGTGCTCACGATCACCGAGATGCTGCGCAAGCACGGCGTCGTCGGCAAGTTCGTCGAGTTCTACGGCCCCGGCGTCTCGGCGCTGCCGCTGGCCAACCGCGCCACGATCGGCAACATGAGCCCCGAGTTCGGCTCGACCATCGCGGTCTTCCCGATCGACGAGCAGACCATCGACTACCTCCGGCTCACCGGCCGCTCCGCCGAGCAGCTCGCGCTCGTCGAGCAGTACTCCAAGGCCCAGGGCCTGTGGCACGACCCCGAGGCCGAGCCGCGCTTCTCCGAGCGCCTCGAGCTCGACGTCTCCACCGTCGTCCCGAGCCTGGCCGGGCCCAAGCGCCCGCAGGACCGCGTGTCGCTCTCCGACGCGCGCGACGCCTTCCGGGTCGCCCTGGTCGACTACGTCGACGACGACCAGACTGGCACCGAGGACCGCAAGTCCGGCGTCCCGCAGAACGAGAAGCCCTACGGCGTCACCACCGACGCCGACGAGGCCTCGGCCGAGTCGTTCCCGTCCTCCGACCCGCCCTCGACCAACGGCAACGGCAGCGGCCACGACGACGGCGACGCGCCCGTCGACTGGCACTCCGCGGCCCGCAACGCCGACGGTCGCCCGAGCAACCCCGTCGAGGTCACTCTCGAGGACGGCACCAAGTTCACGCTCGACCACGGCGCCGTCACCATCGCCGCGATCACCTCGTGCACCAACACGTCCAACCCGTCGGTCATGATCGGCGCGGCGCTGCTGGCCAAGAAGGCCGTCGAGAAGGGCCTGACCCGCAAGCCGTGGGTCAAGACCACCCTCGCGCCCGGCTCCAAGGTCGTCAGCGACTACTACGAGAAGTCCGGCCTCACGCCGTACCTCGACAAGCTCGGCTTCAACCTCGTCGGCTACGGCTGCACGACCTGCATCGGCAACTCCGGCCCCCTCATCCCCGAGGTCTCGGCCGCGGTCAACGAGGCCGACCTCGCCGTCGTCTCGGTGCTCTCGGGCAACCGCAACTTCGAGGGCCGGATCAACCCCGACATCAAGATGAACTACCTGGCCTCGCCGCCGCTGGTCGTCGCCTACGCCCTCGCGGGCTCGATGGACCTCGACCTGTTCACGGACCCGCTGGGTCAGGACACCGACGGCAACGACGTCTTCATGAAGGACATCTGGCCCACCCCGGCCGAGGTCGAGGAGACGATCGCCATGGCGATCAACTCCGACATGTTCGACAACTCCTACAAGGACGTCTTCGCCGGTGACGAGGCCTGGCAGTCGCTGCCGACGCCCGAGGGCAAGACGTTCGCCTGGGACCCCGAGTCCACCTACGTCCGGAAGCCTCCCTACTTCGACGGCATGCCCGACGAGCCGGCCCCGGTCACCGACATCGAGGGTGCGCGGGTCCTGCTCAAGCTGGGCGACTCGGTCACGACCGACCACATCAGCCCCGCCGGCGCGATCAAGAAGGACAGCCCGGCCGGCACCTACCTCGCCGAGCACGGCGTGGAGCAGCGCGACTTCAACTCCTACGGCTCGCGCCGCGGCAACCACGAGGTGATGATCCGGGGCACGTTCGCCAACATCCGGCTGCGCAACCAGCTGGCCCCGGGCACCGAGGGCGGCTTCACGCGTGACTTCACCGCTGGCGAGGGGACCGACGCCCCCGTGACGTCGATCTACGAGGCCTCCGAGGCCTACGCCGCCGCCGGCACGCCCCTGGTGGTCCTGTGCGGCAAGGAGTACGGCTCCGGGTCCTCGCGCGACTGGGCCGCCAAGGGCACCGCGCTGCTGGGTGTCAAGGCCGTCATCGCCGAGTCCTACGAGCGCATCCACCGCTCCAACCTGATCGGCATGGGCGTCATCCCGCTGCAGTTCCCCGAGGGCCAGAACGCCGAGTCGCTCGGCCTGACCGGCGAGGAGACGTTCGCGATCAGCGGCATCACCGCGCTCAACGACGGCACCACGCCCACGACCGTCAAGGTCACCGCCGGCGACGTGTCCTTTGACGCGGTCGTCCGCATCGACACCCCCGGCGAGGCCAACTACTACCGCAACGGCGGCATCATGCAGTACGTCCTGCGCAGCCTGCTCAAGTCGGCCTGACCCGACCCCTCGTCCGCCCCGTCGTGAGCCCCTGGCCCACGGTGGGGCGGACGTGCGTCCGGGTGTCCTGGCGTGCTCGGAACGGTCGCGAACCCGGTGCTCGACCACGGTGGCAGCGGGGACCCCGCGGCGCGCCGCGGCCACGCGATTGCCGGGCCGCCGCGCCCGCGGGGGCGACGATGTGGCCGTGACGCACCGCCCCCACCTCGCCCGCCTGACCGCTGCGGCCGCCCTCGTCCTGGCCCTCGCGGCCTGCAGCGACGACGCCGAGCCCGACGCGGTCCCCACCGCGCCCTCCAGCAGCGCGACGGAGGCGACGTCGGAGCCCGTCGAGCCGACGACGGAGCCGACGACCGCGCCCACGCCCGAGCCGACGGTGCCTCCGGAGCCGACCGTCCCGCCCGAGCCCACCGAGCCGCCGATCGACCCGGACGCGCCGCCCACGACGTACGACGCCGCCCAGGCCCGGTTCGACGCCCTCGGCCAGGAGCCGGTGGAGCTGATGCGGTTCGAGAGCACCTCAGGCATCTACTGCCTGCTCGACTCCGACTTCGCCATCGGCTGCGAGCTGCCCGCCGGCGGCGTCCCCGACCCGGTCTACTGCGGCGACGGACCGAGCCAGAACGTCGGGCGCGTGGTCTTCACCGAGGGCGACCCGCTGCCGGAGTGCAACAGCGACACCATCCGCGAGCCGGACGCCCCGGTCGTCGAGCTCGACACGGTGGGTGCGTCGTCGGCGACCGGCGTCCAGTGCCTGGTCGAGGAGATCGGCGTGACGTGCCTCGACCCCGCCCGCACGCAGGGGTTCTTCCTCGGCCCCGACGACTACACCGTCTTCACCGCCGGCTGACCGCCGGTCGTTAATACGCACGTTCGGCCCGCGGTGGGGCCCAGCTCGGCCACAGAGGCCGCCTGTGACGCGCTCGACGCCCGCCCGGTCAGGTATCGTTAATACGCACACCTCTCGGGACGTCGTCGCCGGGTCCACCCGGAGTCCGTCGAGAACCCTGAATGCCGAGGCCAGCGGAGATGAGCGAGCGCACATCCGACGACGCGGCGCACCTGGCGCGCGTCGTGGTGGGGTGGCGGTCGCGCCACGGCTGGTCGCAGGCGGTGGTGAGCGCGCGCGGCGGACCCTCCGCGACCACGCTGTCGGCGATCGAGAGCGCAGAGTGGAGCAGCGAGCGACCGGCGGCGACCCTCGCCAAGCTCGACGCCGGGCTCGGCTGGCCGCGCGGGACCGCGGCGAAGGTGCTGCACGAGGGGTTCGAACCCTTCGACGAGCTGGTCCAGCCGGCGGTCCCCGGCTCGACCGGGCCGGTCGACGTACCGGTCCTCGACAAGCAGGCCGCGCGGCGGCAGGTGACCGCCCTGGTCCAGGAGGTCTATTTCCACGAGGCCGCGGTGCACGACGCGCAGGCCCAGCTGGCCCGCTCGCGCGCGGCCCTCGACCTGGCGCGGGCCTCGCTGGAGGACCTCGCCGCCTCGGCCGGCCAGGGCTCGTCCGCCTAGGGCGCCCGACTCGGTAGCGTGGCGGCATGATCGTCGCCTTCAGCATCAGCCCCTCGACCGGGGACGCCGACGGGGGAGTGGCCGAGGCCGTCGCCGCCGCCGTCCGCGTCGTGCGCGAGTCGGGACTGCCCCACGAGACCAACGCGATGTTCACCAACATCGAGGGCGAGTGGGACGAGGTGATGGCCGTGGTCAAGCGTGCCGTCGACGTCGTCGCCGAGGTCTCGCCCAGGGTCGGTCTCGTGCTCAAGGCCGACATCCGCGCGGGCCGCACCCGCGAGATGACCGCGAAGGTCGAGCGCCTCGAGCAGGCCCTGGCCGAGGGTGGTGCGGCGTGAACCGCCAGCTGCTCGTCGGGATCGCCGGAGCCGCCGCGTTGCTGGTCGTGGCGGTGGCCCTGACCCTGTTCCTGCGCGGCGACGACGAGGAGCCCGCGATCGAGGGGCTCGAGACCTTCAGTGGCTACGACGCCGGGCTGCACGAGGAGGGCCCGGTGACCTACGAGGAGAACCCGCCGGTCGGCGGACCCCACTTCGCGGCCTGGCTCAAGTGCGGCGTCTACGACGAGCCCATCCCCAACGAGGCGGCCGTCCACGACCTCGAGCACGGCGCGGTCTGGATCACCTACGACGCCGACGCGCTCAGCGACGAGCAGGTCGCGACCCTCGAGGACGCGCTGCCCGAGCAGGGCATCATGTCGCCCTACCCCGGGCTCGACTCCCCGGTCGTGCTCAGCGCCTGGGAGCGCCAGCTGCGCCTCGACAGCGTCGACGACCCGCGCCTGGCCGAGTTCGTCGAGGCCTACGAGAGCGCCGAGCAGGCCCCCGAGCGCAACGTCGGCTGCGACAGCGGCGGCTCGCTCGAGGACCTCGAGGGCCTCGGCGTGCCGCCGGCCCCGGCCGCCTGAGGAGCCGGTGTGCGCACCGAGACCCGCAGCTACCGCACCGGCGACCGCGAGCGCGTCCTCGACCTGACCTCCGACGCGGCCGACTTCGTCGCCGCCGAGGGGTCGGTCGACGGGCTGCTCCAGGTCTTCGTGCCGCACGCCACGTGCGGCATCGCGATCATCGAGACCGGTGCCGGGTCCGACGACGACCTGCTCCTGGCCCTGGGCGACCTGCTGCCGCCCGATGACCGGTGGCGCCACCGCCACGGCAGCCCCGGGCACGGCCGCTCCCACGTGATGCCGGCGATCGTGCCGCCGCACGCGACGGTGCCGGTGCTCGGCGGACGGCTGGCGCTCGGCACGTGGCAGAGCATCTGCCTGGTCGATCTCAACGTCGACAACGACGTGCGCGAGGTCCGGTTCAGCCTGCTCGCCTGACCCGTCCCCGGCCTGGCGTTCGAACACGTGTTCGACTACCGTGGCGGTCATGTCGTCCCTCGTCGCCCCGCCCGGCTGGCCCGCAGCCGTTCGCCCGCCCGACGCCCCGCGCTGGGAGCTGACGGCCGAGTCCTGGCTGCTCGACATCAGCCCGCCCGAGTTCCGTTCCTACCCCACGCTGCGCCGCCACGTCGTGCTGCTCGCGCTGTTCGCCCTGCGGCACGACGAGGGGATGCAGACGGCCTGCCACCGCGGCCTGCGTGAGGCACGGGCCGACCTGCGCGACGTCGCCCCGCCCGACGTCGTCGACGAGGCCGTGCAGACCTGGCTGAGCGAGGACGCCCGCCTGTCCGGCCTGCGCCGCGAGGTCGGGCTGGTCGAGGACGCCCTGCGCG
>JAOPXU010000270.1 GCA_025964985.1 Nocardioides sp. | reverse complement strand
CGGGTCGGCGCGCCGGGCGAGGGGCTCGCCGAGCGCGGTCGCGGCGGCGTACGCCGTCCCCGAGGCGACCGCCGCGAGCACGCCGAGCACCGGCGACGGCCCGGTCTCGCCGAGCCCGGCGGTACCGCTGACCAGCACCAGCCCGGCGAGCGCCAGCAGCACGGGCACCACGCCGGCGGGTCGGGCCCGGGCCAGCACCGCGTCGCGCGCCACGAGCAGCACCGGCGCCAGGCCGAGGCTGACGACGGTGGAGACGGTGACGCCGACGAGGACGACGGAGGCGAAGTAGAGCGCCTGGTAGGCGGCGGTGCACAGCCCGACCAGCGTGACCCGCAGCGGGTCGGCGCGCAGCAGCGCCCGGACGGCGCCCAGGCGGCGCCAGCCGAGGGAGACGACCAGCAGCACCAGGGCGGCGGAACCGGTGCGGTAGCCGCTGATGGTCAGCACCGAGAGCGGTGCGTGGTCGCGCACGACCAGGACGGCGAGGCCGCCGGTGCCCCACAGGACACCGGCGAGGCAGATCTGGAGCAGTCCCACGTGGGCCCGGGACGAGGTGAGAGCGGACATGGCCAAGCCTTCGGAGGAGTCGGGAAGGGGCTCGTCCGGAGCGTCGAGAGGGGTGCGCGCTCCGGTCAGGCGACCGGAGGCGGCAGCACGCAACGCGTCATGCCGGCAGTCTGGCAGGCGCCGGGCCGGCACGCCTGCGGCTGTGCGCCCCTACTCGACGACGACCTCGACCCGCTGGAACTCCTTGAGGTCGGTGTAGCCGGTGGTGGCCATGGAGCGGCGCAGCGCGCCGATGAGGTTCATGGTGCCGTCGGCGACGCGCGAGGGCCCGAACAGCACCTCCTCGAGGGTGCCGACCTGCTCGAACTTCACGCGCTGGCCACGCGGCAGGGCCTCGTGGTGGGCCTCTGCGCCCCAGTGGAAACCGTGCCCGGGGGCGTCGAGCGCCCGCGCGAACGGCGAGCCGACCATGACGGCGTCGGCGCCGCAGGCGATCGCCTTGGCGATGTCGCCGGACTTGCCGATCGAGCCGTCGGCGATGACGTGGACGTAGCGCCCGCCCGACTCGTCGAGGTAGTCGCGCCGGGCCGCGGCGACGTCGGCGACGGCGCTGGCCATCGGCACCGCGACGCCGAGCACGCTGCGCGTGGTGTGGGCCGCTCCCCCGCCGAACCCGACGAGTACGCCGGCCGCACCGGTGCGCATCAGGTGCAGCGCCGCCTGGTGGGTCGCGCACCCGCCGACGATGACGGGCACGTCGAGCTCGTAGATGAACTCCTTGAGGTTGAGCGGCTCCGCCTGGCTGGAGACGTGCTCGGCACTGACCGTCGTACCGCGGATGACGAACATGTCGACGCCCGCGTCGACCACGGTCTTGGCGAACTCCTTGGTGCGCTGCGGCGACAGCGACCCCGCGACGGTGACACCGGCGTCGCGGACCTCGCGCAGGCGCTCGGTGATCAGCTCGGGGCGCACCGGCTCGGTGTAGATCTCCTGCATGCGCGCGGTGGCGTCGATGCCCTCGAGCCCGGCGACCTCGGCGAGCAGGTCGCTCGGGTCGTCGTAGCGGGTCCACAGGCCCTCGAGGTTGAGCACGCCGAGACCGCCGTGGCGGCCGAGCGCGATCGCGGTGGCCGGCGACATGACCGAGTCCATGGGGGCGGCGAGGACGGGCAGCGCGAAGCGGTAGGCGTCGATCTGCCAGTCGATGCTGACCTCCTCCGGGTCGCGCGTGCGCCGCGAGGGCACGATGGCGATGTCGTCGAAGGAGTAGGCCCGGCGGCCCCGCTTGGCCTGGCCGATCTGGATCTCGGTCATGGGCCGCAGTCTTCCACGCGGCTCAGGCGGGCCTGACCGTCACCCAGCCGCGGCCGCGACGGCCTCGCGCAGGCCCTGCGTGGCGAGCCTGTCGGCGCGCTCGTTGCCGACGTTGCCGGCGTGGCCCTTGACCCAGTGCCACTCGACGTCGTGGGCGGCGCAGGCGGTCACCAGGCGCTGCCAGAGGTCGACGTTCTTGACCGGCTGCTTGGCCGAGGTCAGCCACCCGTTGCGCTGCCAGCCCAGCACCCACGTGGTGATGCCGCTGCGCACGTAGACGCTGTCGGTGTAGAGCTGCACCGTCGAGCGGCGGGTCAGCGCCTCCAGCGCCATGATCGGCGCCATCAGCTCCATGCGGTTGTTGGTGGTCGAGGTGGCCTCGCCGCCGCACAGGTCCTTCTCGTGGTCACCGGCACGCAGGTAGGCGCCCCAGCCGCCCGGCCCGGGGTTGGGCTCGCAGGCCCCGTCGGTGTAGATCACGACCTCACCCATGCTCAGGCGCCCGTGTAGTTGGGAGCCTCCACCGTCATCTGCACGTCGTGGGGGTGGTTCTCCTTGAGCGAGGCCGAGGTGATCCGCACGAAGCGGCCCTTCTCCTGCAGCTCGGGAACGCTGCGGGCGCCGACGTAGAACATCGACTGCGTGAGCCCGCCGATGAGCTGGTGGGCGACGTTGGCGAGCGGGCCACGGAACGCCACCTGGCCCTCGATGCCCTCGGGGACGATCTTGTCGTCGGTGAGGACCTCGGCCTGGAAGTAGCGGTCCTTGGAGTAGGACTTCTTGGTGCGGCTCGACATCGCGCCCAGCGAGCCCATGCCGCGGTAGGCCTTGAACTGCTTGCCGTTGACGAAGACCAGCTCGCCCGGCGACTCCTCGCACCCGGCCAGCAGCGAGCCGACCATCACCGAGTCGGCACCGGCGACCAGCGCCTTGGCGATCTCGCCGGAGTGCTTCATGCCGCCGTCGGCGATCACCGGCACGCCGGCGGGCTTGCAGGCCAGCGAGGCCTCGTAGACCGCGGTGACCTGGGGCACGCCGACCCCGGTCACGACGCGCGTCGTGCAGATCGAGCCGGGCCCGACGCCCACCTTGACCGCGTCGGCGCCGGCGTCGACGAACGCCTGCGCGCCCTCCCGGGTGCCGACGTTGCCGCCGATGACCTGCACGTGGCGGGTCGCGGGGTCGGACTTGAGGCGCTGGACCATCTCGAGCAGCATCCGCACGTTGCCGTGGGCGGTGTCGGCCACCAGCACGTCGACGCCGGCCTCGACCAGCGTCGTGGCCCGCAGCCAGGCGTCGCCGAAGTAGCCGATGGCCGCGCCGACCATGAGCCGGCCGTGCGCGTCGTTGGAGGCCAGCGGGAACTGCTCGCCCTTGACGAAGTCCTTGACGGTGATGAGCCCGCCGAGGCGGCCCTGCTCGTCGATGAGCGGGAGCCGTTCGCGCTTGTGCTGGCGCAGCAGCAGCGTCGCGTCCTCGCGGGAGATGCCGACCGGGCCGGTGATCAGCGGCATCGGCGACATGACCTCGTCGACCTTGGTCGTCGCCCACTCCGCGACCGGGGTGAACCGGAGGTCGCGGTTGGTGCAGATGCCGAGCAGGCGGTTGTCGGTGTCGACGACCGGCAGACCGGAGACGCGGTACTCACCGCAGATGCGGTCGAGCTCCTCCAGCGTCGCGTCGGGACCGATGGTCACCGGGTTGGAGATGATGCCCGTCTGGGTCCGCTTGACCAGGTCGACCTGGTAGGCCTGGTCCTCGATCGACAGGTTGCGGTGCAGCACCCCGAGCCCGCCCTGGCGCGCCATCGCGATCGCCATCCGCGACTCCGTCACGGTGTCCATCGCCGCGCTGATGATGGGCACCTTGAGGCTGATCTCGCGCGTCAACCGCGTCGTCGTGTCGATCTCGTCGGGCGCCAGGTCGGAATGACCCGGCAGCAGCAGGACGTCGTCATAGGTGAGACCGAGGGCGGCGAACTTCTCAGGGACCTCCACCCCTTGAGTCTACGTGGCTCGGGCCGCGCGGCCGGCCATCGCGGTGGATGCGTGCTGCGCCACACAGCACCGCACCCGGGTCTCACAGGGCCGAGGTCGGGTGGCCGCGCGCCTGTCACCCTTCCCACCACACGTTGGTCGAGGAGGTCGCGCTAGCGACCGTCACGAGACCCTCTCCAAACTTACGGGCCTTCTTACTAGATCACGCGTTCGAATCGATGTAGAATGAAGCATGTCGACTCGGACCCGCACCAGCAGCGACCCGCTGCTCGCAGCGGTCCGCACGCGCCGGGAGAACGAGGCTCGTGAGCAGGTCGCTGTCCTGGCCGCCGTCCTCGACTGGGCCGCCGCCCACCCCGCGTCCGACGCCGACGTCGCCGAGCTCCTCGACGTCACCGAGGAGCCGGCGCTGCACCTGGCCGGACCGGGCGCGCCGATGGTCGGCGAGTACTCAGCCCTCGACCTCGCCCACTCCCTCGGCATGTCCACCGACGCGGGACTCGCCTACCTGCGCCGGGCCCTCGAGCTCCGCCACCGTCTGCCCCGTCTGTACGCACGTGTGGCCGAACTCGAGGTGCCGGTCTGGAAGGCGTTCCGCGTCGCCGACCAGACCACCTCGCTACCCATGGACGCCACACTGTTCGTCGACGCCAAGATCGCCCCCTTCCTCCACACCTGCTCCTTCGCCCAGGTCGACCGCACCGTCGACGCTGCTCGCGCAGCGTTCG
>JAOPXU010000263.1 GCA_025964985.1 Nocardioides sp. | reverse complement strand
GGTCATGCTGCCGTCCTCGATCGCGGTCAGCGCGTCCGGGACGGCATCGATGCCGACGACCGCGACGTCGTCACGGCCGGCCTGCTCGAGCGCGGCGAGCGCGCCGAGCGCCATGTCGTCGTTGGCGGCCCAGATGCCCTTGAGCTCGTCACCGTGCTTGGTGAGGAGCGTCTTGGTGACCGCGAGGGCCTCGTCACGGGAGAAGTTGGCGGTCTGGTCGTCGAGCAGCTCGATGTCCGGGTTGGCGGCCAGCGACTCCTCGAGACCGGCGAAGCGGTCCTTGGCGGCACCGGTGTCCAGGATGCCCTGGAGGGCGATGATGCCGCCCGAGCCACCGATGGCCTCGGCGAGCGCGTCGCCGATCTGCTGGCCCGACTCGACACCGTTGTAGGTGATGTGGCTCAGCCACTGGCTGTAGTCGGTGACGTCGACGTCGGCCGGCTTGTTCCACTGCGTGACGAGGTAGGCGCCGGCGTCCTGCGCACCCTCGACGATCGGCAGCGTGTCCGAGTCGCCGTTGGGCAGGATGTTCATGACGAGGCACTCGGTGTCGCCGGCGAGGAGCTGGCTGATCTGCTCCTGCTGCTTCGTCGAGTCGGCGTCGTAGGTCAGGCGCTGCTGCTCGAGGCCGACCATCTCGGCAAAGGTGTCGCCGCCGTCGAGCCAGGAGGCTTCGTAGGGGTTGGATTCGTTGCGCACCTGCCCGACGAGCTTGACGTCCTCGGGTGCGCAGGCGCCGGAGCCGGCGGCGTCGTCGTTGCCGCTGTCTCCTCCGGCTGCTTCCTCGCTGCAGCCGGTCAGGGCGATCGCTGCGAGCGAGAGCGTGAGCAGGGCAGCGGCGGGTCGTGACTTGAAGGTCATCGTCGATCCTCGATTTCTAGGCGCCGTCGGACGGCGGGTTGGGACCCGAGAGGTGGTGAAGAGGTGGAGCTTCGTGCGGGCGTGGCGTACGGCTCAGCGGTCGTGCGGTCGTGCGGTGGTGTGGAGCGTCGGTGCGGTCGCGGCTCGGGGGTCAGCGGGCCATCCAGCCGCCGTCGACGACCAGCACGTGGCCGTTGACGTAGTCGGCTGCCGAGGAGCTCAGGAAGACGGCGGCGCCGGCGATGTCGTCGGGGGTGCCCCAGCGTCCTGCCGGGATCCGCTCGAGGATCGTCCTCGAGCGCTCGGGGTCCTCGCGCAGTGCGGTCGTGTTGTCGGTGGCCATGTAGCCGGGGGCGATGGCGTTGACCTGCACCCCGGACCCGCCCCACTCGTTGGCCAGCGCCTTGGTGATGCCGGCGACAGCGTGCTTGCTGGCGGCGTACGAGATGACGCGGATGCCGCCCTGGAAGGCGAGCAGGCTCGCGATGCTGACGATCTTGCCGCTACCGCGCTCGACCATGGGGCGCCCGAGGTGCTGGGTGAGGAAGAACAGGCCGGACAGGTTGACGTCGAGGACCCGGTTCCAGGACTCCGGGGTCAGGTCGACGGTGTCCTCGCGCTCGATGATGCCGGCGTTGCTGACCAGGATGTCGATGTGGCGACTGGCGGCCAGCTCCGTGCCGACCCGGGCGACCTCGTCGTGGTCGGACATGTCGAGGTCGACCACCTGGGCGTCGCGACCGAGGTCGACGACCATCTTGGCCGTCTCGTCCTGGCTCCCGGCGAGGCCGACGAGCACCAGGTCCGCTCCGGCCCGGGCCAGCCCGAGGGCGACGCCCTGGCCGAGTCCGCGGCCGGCACCGGTGACGACGGCCGTGCGGCCGTGCAGGTTGAAGGGCCCGCCCGGCGTGCCGCTCACAGGTCCTCCACGGCCACGGCCGCGAGGTCGGTGTAGCAGTTGTTCTCACCGGTCATCGCCCAGATGAAGGCGTACGAGCCGGTCCCGGCGCCGCTGTGGATCGACCACGGCGGCGAGATCACGGCCTGCCGGTCGGCGACGACGAGGTGCCGCGTCGCGCCGGGCTGGCCCATGAAGTGGAAGACCCGGTCCTGGGGGGCGAGGTCGACGTAGCAGTAGACCTCGGTACGACGGTCGTGCAGGTGGGGCGGGAACGTGTTCCACACCGAGCCGTCGGCGATCACGGTGACGCCGAACTGCAGCGCGGCGGTCTGCAGCTCCTGGCCCCAGGCGTAGCGGTAGAGGTTGCGCTCGTTGGCCGACTCCGGGGCACCGAGCGAGACCGGCTCGACCACGGCGTGGGACAGGGCCGTGGAGGGGTAGGTCGCGTGTGCAGGCGCGGAGACGAAGTAGAAGGCGGCGTCCGCGCCGGCGAAGACCACGTCGCTGCCCCGTCCGACGTACAGGCCGTCGAGGTGCTCGAGCTCGAACTTCTCGCCGTCGACGAGCACGTGTCCGGCCGCGCCGACGTTGACGACGCCGAGCTCGCGGCGCTCGAGGTGGGTGGCCGAGCCGATGACGTCCTCCCAGGCCGGCAGGGCCAGCTGCTCGTCCCCCGGGACGGCGCCACCGACGACCAGGCGGTCGTCGTGGGTGTAGAGACCGTGCACCTCGCCGGCCTCGAACAGGTCCGGCACGAGGAAGTCGTCGCGCAGGCCCGCCGCCGGCGCGGTCTCCACGCCATGGGGAGAGCTGGAATAACGAACCTGGATCATGGCGCTCCTCGATTGTGAACTTCGTTCCGCTATGTGAACTGCCAGGAACGTACACGTGACCTGCATCACGGTCAAGCACCTGAAACGAGTCCACGTACGTGAATTGGGCGTAGGCTCTCCCCCGCGGAGGTACTTGGGGTCCGTCCGCCGATCTAGGAGGCTCACGCCATGACCCAGCTCAACGTGACCAGCGCAGCCGGCTCGTCGGCGGCCGGCCCCGTGAAGTCGGCCGCCCGCGCCCTCGACCTGCTCGACGAGATCGCTGCCCACGGACCCGGCACGCAGCTCCAGCTGTCCAACCGGATGAGCATCCCCAAGAGCAGCCTGCACGCCCTGCTGCGCACGATGGTCGACCGCGGCTGGCTCGAGACCGACCCGACCGGCAGCGTCTACCGCCTCGGGATCCACTCGCTCGTCGTCAGCTCCGCCTACGTCGACGGCGACCCCATCCTCGCCCGCGCCGCGCCGGTCATGGATGAGGTCGCAGCCGCCACTGAGGAGACCGTCCACCTGGGCCGCCTCGACGGCGCCCACGTCATCTACACCGCCAAGCGCGAGTCGGCGCACCCGTTGCGCATGCACTCCGCGGTCGGGCGCCGGCTGCCCGCCTACGCCACCTCGCTGGGGCGCGCGATCCTCGCCGAGCAGCCGGCCGAGGTCCGCCGCGACCTCGTCCCCGACTCGATCCAGGCGATGACCCCGCACACCACCACGGCCAAGGACGACGTGCTTGCGATCATCGACCGGGCCCAGCTCATGGGCTACGCGGTGGAGAGCGAGGAGTCGTGCATGGGGGTCCGCTGCTTCGGCGTCGCCCTGCCGTTCTCGCGCGACTGCCTCGACGCCCTGAGCGTCGCCGTGCCGATCAGCCGCTTGGGCAACGGTCGAGAGGACTTCATCATCGAGACCCTGCTGAGCATCAAGGCGCGACTGGCGCCGATCCGCGACAACAGCCTCGTGCGTTGACCGGACGCGTCACCACGACGGTCCGGGACCACGGCTCGAGCTGGAGGAGCTGACCACATGGGCGACACGTCGGTCCCGCGGAGCACGGTGCGGGTCACGAGGTGCGACACCGGGGAGCCGCTCGCAGCGGCCAGCCGCCTGTTCGACCTCTACCGGCAGCACTACGGCCAGCCGCCGGGACCCGACGCGCGCACCCTCGGCTGGCTCACCGACATGGTCGGGTCCGCCGCGCTCTCCGTCTACACGGCGTCGGTGGACCCGGCCCCGGACGCGCCTCCCGTCGGTGTGGCGACCGCCCACCCGGTCCCCGCGTCGCTGGTGCTGGGACACGCCTGGCAGCTGCGCGACTTGTACGTCGTCCCGGAGGCCCGGCGCCGAGGCGCGGCGGCCGCCCTGGTCGACGCCGTCCGTGCGGCAGCACTCGCCGCGGGGGCGACGCGACTGTCCCTGGTGACCGAGCCGGACAACGGGGCCGCCCTCGACCTCTACCGGGCGCTCGGGTTCAGGCCCGTCGAGGGCTTCACGACCCTCAGCCTCGACCTCGCTCCCCCGGAGGCCGACTAGCGTCCGGTCATGCGCGCACGACTGGGCCGCCCCGACGTGGCGGCGTACGGGGACCGCTTCGACCTCCCGGAGGCGACCGGCCCGCTGGCGGTGACGTTCCTCGGTGTGTCGACGTTGCTCTTCGACGACGGCGAGACCGCGGTCCTGTTCGACGGGTTCTTCTCCCGACCGCCCCTGTGGCGCGTGGGCCTCGCGACGGTGCGCCCGGACGAGGCCCGCATCGACGACGTCCTGGGACGGCTCGGCCTCGGGAGCGGTGACGGTCGGCGTCCAGTGGCGGCGGTCGTGCCCGTGCACTCGCACTTCGACCACGCCATGGACTCCGCCGTGGTCGCCGAGCGCACCGGCGCGGTCCTCGTCGGGGGCCGGTCGACGCTCAACGTCGGACGCGGCGGTGGAATGACCGAGGACCGGCTCGTGCCGGTGAGCGGCGGCTCGAGCCTGACGTTCGGCGGGTTCGGCGTGCGGTTCGCGGTCTCCGCGCACTGCCCGCCGGACCGCTTCCCCGGGACGATCGAGGAGCCGGTCGTGCCGCCGGTCAAGGCGCGGGACTACCGGTGCGGCGAGGCCTGGTCGGTCCTGGTCGAGCACGGGTCCGGGCCCACCGCACTGGTGCAGGGCAGCGCCGGTTTCGTCCCCGGGTCCCTCGAGGACTGGTCGGCCCAGGTGGCCTACCTCGGTGTCGGCCAGCTCGGCGTGCAGCCGGCGAGCTACCTCACCGACTACTGGGAGCACACCGTGCGCGCGACCGGGGCGCAGCGGGTGGTCCTGACCCACTGGGACGACTTCTTCCGGCCCCTGGACCAGCCGCTGCGCGCGCTGCCCTACGCCGGCGACGACCTCGACGTCACCATCGAGACGCTCGACCGGGAGGCCGCGAGGGACGGCGCGTCGATCCACCTGCCGACGGTCTGGCGACGCGAGGACCCCTGGCACGCAGCACCGTCGTGACCGGTCGCTGCTGTCGGTGCCGCCTGGGCGAGAATCCGGCCCGGGTCAGTCCGGCAGCACCAGGGAGGGCGTGTCGGTGCGCAGCGTCTCGCCGCGGAAGAAGGCCGGCTCCGCGCGCCGGCGTACGAGCATGAGGACCGCGCCGAGCAGGAGCGACCCGATCCCGACGACGAAGACGCTGCCGACGCCGAACACCGACGAGCCGCTCCCGTACGCCGGGTCGAGGGCGTCCGAGGCCGTCTGCAGGAAGACGGCGAGCAGGACCAGGGCGCCCAGACCGGGCAGGACCCCCTTGAAGACGAGGTCGCGCGCGCTCGAGGTCAGCTCGTGGCGGAAGTACCAGACGCACGCGGCGGC
The DNA here is from genome assembly GCA_025964985.1 of Nocardioides sp. Classification (GTDB taxonomy): domain Bacteria; phylum Actinomycetota; class Actinomycetes; order Propionibacteriales; family Nocardioidaceae; genus Nocardioides. The sequence continues at coordinate 22,390 of JAOPXU010000263.1, read as the reverse complement.
GGTCATCCCGTAGTAGAAGCAGATCATCAGGCCCAGGGCGTAGATCGTGTCGAGCAGGACGTTCTCGCTGATGACGACCATCAGGGCGTAGAACGCGCCCGCGGCCACACCACACGCGATCGTCGCGACCGACGGCGACTGGAAGCGCGGGTGGACGCGCGCGAACGGCTCGGGCAGGGCCCGGTACGTCGCCGTCGCGAGCAGGGTGCGCGCCGGCGGCAGGAACGTGGTCTGCAGCGACGACGCGGAGCTCGCGACCACCGCGAGGAACAGCAGCGACGCGAGGCCGGGGCCCATCACGGGGCCGGCCAGCGCCGCGAAAACGTTGTCGGAGGTCTCGGGGTTGCCCAGGCCGAGGCCCTCGGTGCCGATGCCGGCGTACATCTGCAGCACGATCGCGGTGCCGAGGTAGGTGGTCACGATGACGGCGATGCACAGCAGGGCTGCCCGGCCCGGCGTGCGCGAGCTGCCCTCGGTCTCCTCGTTGACGGTGAGGCAGGTGTCCCAGCCCCAGTAGATGAACAGCGACAGCGACAGGCCGGCGGTGAAGGCGCTGAAGGACTCGACCCGGGTGACGTCGAGCCACGACGGGTCGAAGGACAGGCTCGCCTCGGGACGGTCGCCGGAGGACATCTCGAGGAGCGCCAGGACCAGGAAGAGCAGCAGGACAGCGAGCTGGAAGCCGACCAGCGCGTACTGGACCTTCTTGGTCAGCGTCGTGCCGCGGTAGGCGACGACAGTGGCGACGGCGATGAACACCAGGCACGTGAGCACGTGCACGGGGGTCCGGTCGCCGAAGGTGACGATGCCCTCGGAGCCGGTGATCTCGCCGAGCATCAGGTAGAAGAAGGTGACGGCCACCCCGGCCAGGTTGGACAGCACGATGATCGTCGCGAGCAGCGCGGCCCACCCGGTCATCCACCCGACCCACGGGTTGAACGCCTTGGTCGCCCAGGTGAACGACGTGCCGCAGTCGGGGGCCACGCGGTTGAGCTCGCGGTAGCCGTAGGCGACCAGCAGCATCGGGACGAAGCCGACGAGGAACACCGCAGGCATCTGCAGGCCGACCTCGGACACCGTCGGGCCCAAGGTGGCGGTGAGCGCGTAGACCGGTGCGACCGACGAGACGCCGAGGACGACGCTCCCGAGGAGCCCGAGCGATCCGCGGGACAGGCCCTTGTCCTGCAGGTCGGCTCGTCGTTCGGCCCCGGCGGGGGTTGCTTCGGCGGTGGACATGACGGCTCCTTCACAGACCCGGGGACGACATGACCCGGATCACTTGCGGTATCCAGTAGAGGGAGCATGCCCGACAACTGATTTCGTGGCTAGAGGTAGTTGCAAATTCGAATCACGTTGCCAGATCACTCGGGAGCGACCGGACCGGACCGCTGTTCGAGGTGCGGATCCCGTGCTTCAATGGGCGACGGACGACGGAAATCGTCGTCCCACCGGCTCCCCGCCACCGCTTCGGAGGACTGCACCATGACCGCACCCAGCGACGCGCCCCTCGAGCGCGACGTCGTCGTCGTCGGGGCCGGCCCCGCCGGGCTGATGGCCGCCCGCACCCTCCAGGCCGCCGGCCTCACCGTCGCGGTGCTCGAGGCGCGCGATCGCGTCGGCGGCCGGACGCACAGCGACCACGTCGAGGGCGCGTTCCTGGAGGTGGGCGGACAGTGGGTCTCCCCCGACCAGACCGCGCTGCTGGCCCTGCTCGACGAGCTGGGCAAGTCGACGTACGCGCGCTACCGCGAGGGCGAGAGCATCTACCGCTCGCCGGCGGGTCAGGTCACGCGCTACACCGGCACGTCGTTCCCCGTCAGCGACACCACGCAGCGCGAGATGGACCGGCTGACGTCCCTGCTCGACGAGCTCGCCGCCGAGGTCGGCTGCCGCCAGCCGTGGGCCCACCCGCGGGCCCGCGAGCTCGACTCGATCTCCTTCGCCCACTGGCTGCGCCAGCAGTCCGACGACGAGGAGGCGTGCCAGAACATCAGCATGTTCATCGCCGGCGGCATGCTCACCAAGCCGGCCCACTCCTTCTCGACGCTGCAGGCCGTGCTGATGGCGGCGTCGGCCGGGTCCTTCAGCCACCTCACCGACGAGGACTTCATCCTCGACCGCCGCGTCGTCGGCGGCATGCAGTCGGTCTCGGAGGCCATGGCGGGCGACCTCGAGGTCCACACCGGCGCCCCGGTCCGGACCCTGCGCACCACCGACCGCGGCGTCACGGCCGTCTCGGACACCGTCGCCGTGTCGGCGCAGCACGTCGTCGTGGCCGTCCCGCCCAACCTCTACACGCGCATCAGCTTCGACCCACCGCTGCCCCGCCGGCAGCACCAGATGCACCAGCACCTCTCGCTCGGACTGGTCATCAAGGTGCACGCCACCTACGAGACGCCGTTCTGGCGCGAGGACGGTCTGTCCGGCACGTGCTTCGGCGCGGGCTCGCTCGTGCAGGAGGTCTACGACAACACCAACCACGAGGACCCCCGGGGCACGCTCGTCGGCTTCGTCTCCGACGAGAAGGCCGACGCCCTGTTCGAGCTGTCCGACGACGCGCGCCGCGAGGCCGTCCTGACCTCGATCGCCGACTACCTCGGCCCGCGCGCCCTGAGCCCCGTCGTCTACTACGAGTCCGACTGGGCGAGCGAGGAGTGGACGCGCGGTGCCTACGCCGCCAGCTTCGACCTCGGCGGCCTGTCCCGCTACGGCAAGGACCAGACCGCTCCGGTCGGGCGCATCCACTGGGCCAACAGCGACATCGCGGCCGAGGGCTACCAGCACGTCGACGGCGCCCTGCGCCGTGGCCGTGCCGCAGCCGAGGAGATCCTCGCCCGCCAGGACCGCGCATGAGCACCATGGACGGCCGACACACCACCGGCACCACCACACCCTGAGACCCTTGGAGGCCCCGTGAGCCAGTACGCAGTCACCGACCCCGCGACCGGCGAGGTGCTCGGCACCTGGCCCACCGCGACCGACGAGCAGGTCGCCGAGGCGATCGCCGCGGTCGCCGACGCCTCCCCCGTCTGGGCCCGCACACCGGTGCCCGAGCGGGCGGCCCTCGTACGCCGCGTGGGCGAGCTGCACGTGGAGCGGCAGGACGAGCTGGCCGCCATCATCGTGCGCGAGATGGGCAAGCCGCTGGAGGAGGCGGTCGGTGAGGTCGAGTTCTCGGCCTCGATCTACGCCTACTACGCCGACCACGCCGAGCAGTTCCTCGCCGACGAGCCGATCGACCTGCTCGACGGCACGGGGAGCGCCGTCGTGCGGCGCAGCCCCTACGGGCCGCTGCTCGGGATCATGCCGTGGAACTTCCCCTACTACCAGGTCGCCCGGTTCGCCGGACCCAACCTGGTCGCCGGCAACACGATCCTGCTCAAGCACGCCCCGCAGTGCCCGGAGTCGGCGTCGGCCATCCAGAAGATCTACGACGACGCGGGCTTCCCGCCCGGCGCCTACGTCAACGTCTTCGCCACCAACGAGCAGGTCGCCGACGCCGTCGCCGACCCGCGGGTCCGCGGCGTCTCGCTCACCGGCTCCGAGCGCGCGGGGGCGGCCGTCGCCGAGGTCGCCGGCCGCAACCTGAAGAAGGTCGTCCTCGAGCTCGGCGGTTCCGACCCCTTCCTCGTCCTCGGCACCGACGACCTCGACGCGGTGGTCGACGCCGCCGTCGCCGCGCGCCTCGACAACACCGGCCAGGCCTGCAACGCCGGCAAGCGCTTCATCGTCGCGAGCCCGCACTACGCGGCGTTCGTCGAGAAGTTCACCGAGCGCCTGCTGGGCGGCACCACCGGCGCCCCGCTGTCGTCCCAGGCCGCGGCGGAGACGCTCGCCCGCCAGGTCGACGCCGCCGTCGCCGAGGGCGCCAGCCTCAGCAGCACCGGCGACCGTCAGGGGGCGTTCTTCCCCGCCGGCGTCCTCACCGGCGTCACCCCCGACCACGAGGTCTACGGCCAGGAGCTGTTCGGTCCGGTCGCCATGGTCTTCGAGGCGACGAGCGAGGACGACGCCGTCCGCATCGCCAACGACACGCCCTACGGCCTGGGCTCCTACGTCTTCACCGACGACGCCGAGCAGGCGCAGCGCGTGGCCGACCGGCTCGACGTCGGCATGGTGTTCATCAACGGCGTCGGCGCCGAGGGTGCCGAGCTCCCGTTCGGTGGCGTCAAGCGGTCGGGGTTCGGTCGCGAGCTCGGTCGCTACGGCATGGAAGAGTTCGTCAACAAGAAGCTCATCCGCACCGTGGCCTGACGCCCACCGCGGCCCGAACACGACGAAGGGAGTGGGTGTGGTCCGGTCGCGAACGACGACCCCCGGCGGCGCACCGGTGCCGCTCGACGAGGTCGGCAAGGCCATCCTCAAGCAGCTGCAGGAGGACGGGCGCCGGCCCTACACCACCATCGGCGAGGCGGTCGGCCTGTCCGAGGCCGCCGTCCGCCAGCGGGTGAAGGCGCTCACCGAGAGCGGTGCTCTCCAGATCGTCGCCGTCGCCGACCCGATCACGCTCGGGCTCGGCGTCCTGGCGACGGTCAACGTGCGGGTGGCCGGCGACTCCCGCGAGGCCGCCGAGGCGATCAGCCAGATCGACGAGGTCGACTACTGCGTCCTGATCTCGGGTCGCTTCGACCTGCTCGTGGAGCTGGTGTGCCGCGACAACGAGCACCTGCTCGGCCTGATCAACGAGCGCATCCGCACCGCTCCGGGCGTCGTGGAGACCGAGACCAGCATCTGCCTGCGGGTGCACAAGCAAACCTACAACTACGGCACCCGCTGACGACGGAAATCGCACTGAGATGAGTGCGTGACAACGGAACTCGTCGTGAGCCACACTGAGACCTGCGCATCTCGACACACGAGGCAGGGACGAGGATCTCCATGACGGGCCCGACCGGCACGACCACGATGCCCGCGGAGTGGGCGCCGCACGAGCGGACCTGGATGGCCTACCCGGTCTCCAACGAGACCTTCGGACCCGTCGGCGGCGACACCCTCGCCCGCGCCCGCACGGCGTGGAGCGAGGTGGCGCGCACGATCAGCCGCCACGAGCCGGTGACGGTGCTCGTCGCGCCCGAGGACGAGGCCTCGGCGCGCGGGACGCTGGGCCCCGGCATCGAGGTCGTCACCGCGGCGCTGGACGACGCGTGGCTGCGCGACTCCGGCCCCACCTTCGTGCACGCGTCGGACGGGTCCGTGGCCGCCGTCGACTGGGTCTTCAACGGCTGGGGCGCGCAGTCCTGGGCGTCGTGGGAGCACGACAGCCAGGTCGGCCGCCTCGTGGCCGCGCGGGCCGACGTGCCCGTGCACGCCAGCACCCTGGTCAACGAGGGCGGCGGCCTCCACGTCGACGGTGAGGGCACGGTCCTGCTCACCGACACCGTGCAGCTCGACCCCGGGCGCAACCCGGGCCTGTCCCGGGCCGACGTCGAGGCCGAGGTGCACGCCCGCCTGGGGACGACGACGGCGATCTGGCTGCCGCGCGGGCTGACCCGTGACTACGACGAGTACGGCACCCGCGGCCACGTCGACATCGTCGCCGCGTTCGCCGGTCCGGGCACCGTCCTCGTGCACCGCCAGGACGACCCGCGCCACCCCGACCACGAGGTCAGCCGCCAGATCAGGGCCGTGCTCGAGGCCGCGGTCGACGCGCAGGGGCGTCGGCTCCGCGTGGTCGACGTACCGGCCCCGACCGTGCTCGACGACGGCGACGGCCCCGTCGACTGGTCCTACATCAACCACTACGTCCTCAACGGCGCCGTCGTCCTGTGCGCCTTCGACGACCCGAACGACCAGGTCGCGGCCGCGGTGCTCGCCGAGGCCTACCCCGGCCGCACCGTCGAGCTGGTCGACGCCCGCGACGTCTTCGCCTTCGGCGGCGGGATCCACTGCATCACCCAGCAGCAGCCGGCCCCGCGCGCGCAGGACGTCCGGTGAGCACCGTCGACGTCGTCGAGGCGAGCATCGCCGACCTGCGAGCGGCGCTGGAGGAGGGCCGCTGCACCGCCGAGCAGCTGGTGACGGCCTACCTGGCACGCATCGAGGCCTACGACCGGTCGGGGCCCACCCTCAACGCCGTCGTCGTCATGAACCCCGACGCCGTCGACGAGGCCCGCGCCTCCGACGCCCGCCGCCGCGCCGGCGCCCTGCTCGGACCGCTCGACGGCATCTCCTACACGGCCAAGGACAGCTACGCCGTGCGCGGGCTGACCGTCGCCGCCGGCTCCCCCGCCTTCCGCGACCTCGTGGCCCACCGCGACGCCTTCGCCGTCGAGCAGCTGCGCCGCGGCGGCGCGATCCTCCTCGGACTCACCAACATGCCGCCGATGGCCAACGGCGGCATGCAGCGCGGCGTCTACGGCCGCGCCGAGAGCCCTTACAACGCCGACTTCCTCACCGCCGCCTACGCCTCCGGCTCATCCAACGGCTCGGGCACGGCCACCGCCGCCAGCTTCGCGGCGTTCGGCCTGGGCGAGGAGACGTGGTCCTCGGGCCGGTCGCCGGCGTCCAACAACGCCCTGTGCGCCTACACGCCGTCACGCGGCGTCATCTCCGTGCGCGGCAACTGGCCCCTGGTCCCGACCATGGACGTCGTCGTCCCCCACACCCGCACGATGGCCGACCTGCTCGAGGTGCTCGACGTCGTCGTCGCCGACGACCACGACACCCGCGGGGACTTCTGGCGGGTCCAGCCGTGGGTCGACGTGCCGCCCGCCTCCGCCGTGCGGCCGCCGTCGTACGCCGCCCTCGCCGTGGACGCCTCCGTGCTGTCCGGACGGCGCCTGGGCGTGCCGCGGATGTACGTCAACGCCGACCCCGACGCCGGCACCGCTCCGGGCCCCGGCCTCGGCGGACCGCTCGGGCAGCGCATCGAGACCCGCCCGAGCGTCATCGACCTGTGGCAGCGGCTGCGCAACGACCTCGAGGCCGCCGGCGCCGAGGTCGTCGAGGTCGACTTCCCGGTCGTGTCCAACTACGAGGGCGACCGCCCCGGCGCGCCCACCGTCCTGACCCGGGGACTCGTGAGCCCGGAGTTCCTGCGCCACGAGATCGTCGACCTCTCGGCCTGGGCGTGGGACGACTTCCTGCAGGCCAACGGCGACCCCGCGCTGCCCCGGCTCGCCGACGTCGACGGCGCGACGATCTTCCCGCACCCCGAGGGCGCGCTGCCCGACCGCTACCACGGCTTCGACGACGACATCGCCGACTACCCCGCCCACGTGCGGGACCACCCGGTCGACTCGGTGCTCGACATCCCCCACCTCGAGGAGGGCCTGCGCGGCCTCGAGGAGACGCGCCGCGTCGACCTCGAGGAGTGGATGGAAGCCCTGGGCCTCGACGCCGTCGTCTTTCCTGCGGTCGCCGACGTCGGGCCGGCCGACGCCGACGTCGACGAGGCCTCGGCCGAGGCCGCCTGGCGCAACGGCGTCTGGGTGGCCAACGGCAACCTCGTCCCCCGCCACCTCGGCATCCCGACCGTCACGGTCCCGATGGGCACCATGGCCGACACGGGCATGCCCGTCGGCCTGACGATCGCCGGAGCGGCGTACGCCGACACCGACCTGCTGCGGCTGGCCGCCGCCGTCGAGGCGACCGGTCGGCGACGCACCCCGCCGCCGCGCACCCCGGCGCTGCCGGGCTGAGCCCGCTGTCAGGAGGGCCAGTCGACGCTGAGGTACTGCGTCTCCTGGAACTCGCGCAGCCCGTCGCGGGCGCCCTCGCGGCCGAGGCCGCTCTGCTTCACGCCGCCGAAGGGCGCGGAGGGATCGGAGACGAGGCCGCGGTTGATGCCGACCATGCCGGCGTCGATGGCCTCGCCGAGACGCAGCGCCCGCCCGAGGTCGCCGGCGAAGACGTAGGCCGCGAGGCCGTACTCGGTGTCGTTGACCAGCGTCAGGAGCTCCTCGTCGTCGGACCAGGTGACCACGGGGGCGACCGGGCCGAAGATCTCCTCGCGGAGGATCTCGGCGTCGGGGTCGACGTCGACGAGGACGGTCGGCGGGTAGAAGTGGCCGGCTGCGTCGGGCAGCGGCGCCTGATGGCTGATGCGCGCGCCCGCCGCGACGGCCTCGTCGACGGCGCGGGCGACCCGGTCGCGCGCTGCCGCGGTGATGAGCGGACCGATGTCGGCACCGTCGGCGGACGCTCCGACCACCAGCGACTCGACGGCCGCGCCGAAGCGGCCCACGAACTCGTCGGCCACGCGCTCGTGGACGTAGAAGCGGTTGGCTGCGGTGCAGGCCTGTCCGCCGTTGCGGAACTTGGCGATCATCGCGCCGGCGACGGCGGCGTCGAGGTCGGCGTCCTCGGTGACGACGAGGGGGGCGTTGCCACCGAGCTCCATGCTGGCGTTGAGGACGCGGTCGGCGGCCTGGCGCAGCAGGACGCGACCGACGCCGGTGCTGCCGGTGAACGAGACCTTGCGGACACGGTCGTCACCCAGCCAGGTGCTGACGACGCCGGCTGCGTCGGTCGTGGTCACGACGTTGACGACCCCGTCGGGGACACCCGCCTCGACCAGGACCCGGGCCACCGCGAGGGCGGTGAGCGGCGTCTCGGCCGCCGGCTTGAGCACGACCGTGCAGCCAGCGGCCAGCGCGGGGGCGATCTTGCGCGTCGCCATGGCGGCGGGGAAGTTCCAGGGCGTCACCAGCGCGGCCACGCCGACGGGCCGGTGCGTGACGATGCTGCGGGTGCCGCCGGCCGGCGACTCGCCGTAGTCGCCGCCCGCGCGGACGGACTCCTCGGCGAACCAGCGGAAGAACTCGGCGGCGTACCCGACCTCGGCGACGGCGTCCGCGAGCGACTTGCCGTTCTCGGCCGCGATCAGGCCGGCGAGCTCGTCGCGGTCGCGCACCATCAGCTGGTGCGCGCGGGCCAGGACCTCCGCGCGGGTACGCGGAGCGGTCCGCGACCAGCCCGGGAAGGCCGCCGCGGCTCGGTCTACGGCGCGGCGGGCGTCGTCCGCGCCCTGGTCGTCGACCTCCGCGATGGTGGCCAGCGTCGCCGGGTCCTCGACCGCGAACGTCGGCGCCTGCTCGACCCGGAGCGCCGTCACCGGGTGCTGGCCAGGACGTCGGCGAGGATGTCGAGGCCCTCGTGGAGCAGCTCGTCGGGGATGGCCAACGGGGGCAGGAAGCGGAGCACGTTGCCGTGGGTGCCGCAGGTGAGCACGATGACCCCGGCGCGGTGGGCCGCGGCGGCGACCTCCTTGGTGAGGGCCGCGTCGGGCGTGGTCGTGCCGGGCAGCACCAACTCGACGGCGATCATCGCGCCGCGGCCGCGGACCTCGCCGATGCGGGCGTCGTCGGCGGCGAGTCGGTGGAGCCGGTCCTTCATCAGCCGCTCGACCTCGCGGGCACGCTCGACGAGGCCGTCGGCCTCGATGGTCTCGATCGCGGCGAGCGCCGCGGCGCAGGCGAGCGGGTTGCCGCCGTAGGTGCCGCCGAGGCCACCGGCGTGGACGGTGTCCATGAGCTCGGCGCGGCCGGTCACCGCCGAGAGCGGGAGGCCGCCACCGATGCCCTTGGCGGTCACGACCAGGTCGGGCACGACGCCCTCGTGGTCGCAGGCGAACATGTCGCCGGTGCGGGCGAAGCCGGTCTGCACCTCGTCGGCGACGAACACCACGTCGTTGTCGCGGCACCACGCCGCCAGGGCGGGCAGGAAGCCCGGCGCCGGCGTGATGAACCCGCCCTCGCCCTGGATGGGCTCGATGACCACCGCTGCCAGGTTGGTCGCGCCGACCTGCGACTCGACGTGCTCGATCGCGCGGGCCGCGGCCGCCGGTCCGTCCAGGGTCCCGTCGCGGAAGGGGTAGGACAGCGGCGCCCGGTAGACCTCGGAGGCGAACGGGCCGAAGCCGTGCTTGTAGGGCATGTTCTTCGCGGTCATGGCCATCGTGAGGTTGGTCCGCCCGTGGTAGGCGTGGTCGAAGACGACGACCGCGTCCTTGCCGGTCGCCACCCGGGCGACCTTGACGGCGTTCTCGACCGCCTCGGCGCCGGAGTTGAACAGCGCGGTGCGCTTGGCGTGGTCGCCGGGGGTGAGCCGGTTGAGGGCCTCGGCGACCGCGACGTAGCCCTCGTAGGGCGTGACCATGAAGCAGGTGTGGGTGAACGCCGCGACCTGGTCCTGGACGGCCTGGACGACCCGCGGGGCGCTGTTGCCGACCGTGGTCACGGCGATGCCCGACCCGAGGTCGATGAGGTGGTTGCCGTCGACGTCGACCACCACGCCCCCGCCGGCCTGCGCCGCGAAGACGGGCATCGTCGTACCGACACCCGCGGCGACGGCGGCGCTCTTGCGCTCCATCAGGGCGCGCGAGCGGGGGCCGGGCAGCTCGGTGACGAGTGCGCGGCGCTGCTCGACACCCGAGACGGTGGCAGGGCGGGCGTCCGGGGCGACGGTCTGGTCGATCATCCGTCCAGCCTCCGCTCCGGAACGTATGCTGTCCAATACCCGTCCGTAACCTGTCCCATGCCTGGGAGGCATAGTGGAGCTGCGCCACCTCCGCTACTTCGTGACGACGGCCCGGTCCGGTTCGGTGAGCGGGGCGGCGGCGCGGCTGCACCTCACCCAGCCCGCCCTGTCCCGCCAGGTGCGCGCCCTCGAGGTGGAGCTGGGGGTCGCCCTCTTCGACCGCGTCGGCGGCCGGCTGGTGCTGTCAGGCGTCGGCCGCTCGCTGCTGCCGCTCGCCGAGGAGCTGCTCGAGCAGGGCACGGCGTTCCAGCGGGCAGCGGCGTTCTACGCCGAGGGGCGGCTCGAGCGGATCACCGTCGGGGCCCCGACGGTGACGCTGACCGACGTGGTCGCGCCCTTCATCGCGACGCTCGCCGCCGACGACCCCGTCGCCGACGTCCTCGGGGCGGACGGGCTCAGCCCCGACGAGGCGCTGCGTGCCGGTGCCGACCTCGCCATCGGCACCGTCCGCCCGGGTCCGCCGTACCGGTCACGCCCGCTGGCGGTCCTCCCGGTGTGGGCCTACGTCCCCGCGGCGCACCCGTGGGCGTCGCGCGGACGGGTGACGCTGGCGGAGGTCGCCGGACAGACGGTGATCTCGCTGCCCGCGGCGTTCACCGCGCGGCAGGCGCTGGACGCTGCGCTGGCCGAGAACCGGCTCGTCGCCGACACCTCCCTCGAGGCGGCCAACGGCACCGTGGCCCAGGCGCTCGCGGCGGGCGGTCGCGGCGTCGCCGTGATCACCGACGACCCGCGCTACGACCTGGTGCCGCTCGCGATCGAGCTGGCCGACGGGGTCACGCTCAGCATCCGCCTGGTCTCGCTCTGGTACGCACGCCACGCGGCCTCCGAGACCCTCGACGCCATGGCGCAACGGCTGAGCGACTTCACCTGCGAGCGCTACGGCGTCCGCGCGCAGTAGCGGGAGCCGGCTGCCGCGCTTGGTCGATCGGACAGGGTGGGGTCATGGCCGACCCGATCGCTCCGCTGCAGGGGCTGCACCACGTCCGCGTGACCGTGACCGACATCGAGCGGTCCAAGGCCTTCTACTCGATGGTCTTCGGCAAGGACCCGCGCATCGACACCAGCGACCAGGTCGCCGACGCGGGCGCCACCGAGGACCCCGCACGGTTCTTCGGCGGCTGCATCTTCGAGCTCGACGGCCAGCTGTTCGGCCTGCGCCCGAGCGCCACGGCCGGCGAGCGCTTCGACTCCACCCGCGTCGGCCTGGACCACGTGTCCTTCGGGGTCGCCAGCAAGGCGGACCTCTTCGCCGCCTCGGAGCGGCTCGACGAGCACGGCGTGCCCCACGGCGGGGTGACCTCGCTCGGCGAGGCCGGCATGTCGATCCTGTCGTTCCAGGACCCCGACGACATCAACCTGGAGCTCGTCGCGCCCGAGGCCTGAGCCCGCACGGGCTCTTGGCCCCCGGCGCTAGCCGGGTCGCAGCTCGGACAGGTCGATCTCCATGAAGTCGGCGACGTCGGCGGCCCAGCGGTCACGGACGAAGGCGACGTGCAGGGGGTGGCCGTCGTAGGCGTCGTAGGCCGCACGGCTGGCGAACTCCATCGACACCGCGAACCGGTAGTCGTTCTTGAGCCCGACCTGGCGTGCCACCTCGAAGTCCTCGACGCCGTCGATGGCGGCGAGGGACCTCAGTGCCTCCAGGAACACCTCGGCCTCGGGACTGCCCTCGTCGTGGCGCAGCGTGAACACCACGAGGTGTCGGATGCGGGGGCCCCGTAGCGTCGTCATGGGCGCGAAAGTACACCGCCGGAGGGACGGTGCGGCCGCGGGCGACGGGCCCGGCACCGCGCCCACGGCCCGCTCGGCGTCAGGCGCGCATCGAGCCACCCTTGACCGGCCGGACCTCCTGCGGCCAGCCGCAACCCTCCGCGACCCGCCCGCCCCAGTAGCGCGCCTGCTCCTCGGTCTCCACGTCGATGATCGTGAACCCACCGAGCCACTCCTTCGACTCCACGAACGGCCCGTCGGTGATCACCAGCGTCCCGCTGGTGTCGTCGGCGCTGAAGGCCTGGTCGAGCTCCTCGACGAGCCCTCCGGCGTACACCAGCACGCCCTCGGCCGCCATGTCCTCGACGACCGCCCGCGACGTCGGTCCCCGGCCCCGGAACCACTCCTCGTCGTGGTCGCCGACCCACTGCTGGTTGAAGAAGATCAGGTACTCGGTCATGGCTGCTCCTCGTCGCCGAGGCGGACCCTGCGTCCGCCGTCACCCCTACGACGAACAGCATCCCGCCCGTACGACAGGTGCGGCAGGTCTCAGCCGTCGGTCGCCGCGGACACGTCGACGCAGACGACACCCCGGTTGCCGTCCTGGTCGGCGACCACGGTGAGCGCCGGCGCACCGCTGTCGTCGACGACCGTCCCGCCGGCGGCAACGGCCGCGGCGATCCGCTCGCCGGCCACCTCGGCGGCGAGATAGACCTCGACGTGGAACCGCTGCTGCGAGCCTGCTTCCGAGGGCTCGTCGAACCACAGGTTCGGCACGCGATCGGTCGCGTCGCGGACCTCGTCGCTGGGGGATCCGCGGCCCTGCGACTCGGCGCTGCCGGTCAACAGGGCCGCCCACACGGGCGCGATGGTCGCGGAGCCGGGGGTCTCGAGGCCGAGCTCGAGCTCGCTGACCTGCCCGGGCGCAGCCACCAGGTGGTGCGCGGCAGCGATCCCGCTGATCTGTCGCGCGAGGTCGACGTCCTGCTGGGTCACCCACTCGACGACGTGCTCGGTGCCGTCGTCCTCGCGGTAGACGGGGCGTCGACGGTGACCAGCTCGAGGTCGACGTAGCCGTCCCCCATCGACGCGCGCGGGTGGTGGCCGAGCCCGTCACCAGCCTCCCCCACCGCGACGAGGAAGCGCGCACCGGCGCTGAAGTCGTCGACCAGGTAGCGGGCATGGATGCCCCGGGCCAGCTTGCGCCACTCCGTCAGGGCCGCCTCGGCGATCTGCTCGCCTCGCATCATGTCCACAGTCGCGGACCCTAGCCGTCACCGACGTCGGCCGGGCCGCCTCCGCGCCTGGACGGGGGCCTGGGATCCGGCCCTCCCCGGCGGACCTGGTCGAGGCGGGGACCGGCCACCGACCACGGATCGAACAGTCGCCGAACAGCGGTCGACAACCGCGGCTGACGGCACTTCTGGGCGCTTCTGCGCCCTAGCGTCCCTCGGGTGAGTGGACTCCGAGCAGACCGCCGTTCCTTCCTCCAGACCATCGGCGCAGTCGCCGGTGCCGCCGCCGTCAGCGGCCTCCCCCTCGACCACGCCATGGCCGGCGCGGGGATGCCGCAGGGTGATCCGTTCACGCTGGGCGTGGCCAGCGGCGACCCCGACCACCGCAGCGTGGTGCTGTGGACGCGCCTGGTCCCCGAGCCGCTGGCCCCCGACGGCGGCATGCCCCGCCAGGCGACGGCCGTGGAGTGGCAGGTGTCCCGCGACCCGGGCTTCTCCAGCCTCGAGCGGCACGGGTCGGTGCGGGCCGTGCCCGGGCTCGCGCACTCGGTGCACGTCGAGGCCGACGGGCTGGCTCCCGACCGCGAGTGGTTCTACCGCTTCCGGTGGAACGGCCACGTCTCACCGGTCGGCCGCACCCGCACCGCCCCGGCGCCGGGCGCGAAGACCGACCGGCTCGACTTCGCCTTCGCCTCCTGCCAGAACTACGTCGACGGCTACTGGCCGTCGTACCGGCACATCGCCGCCGACGACCTCGACCTGGTCGTCTTCCTCGGCGACTACGTCTACGAGGGCCGGCTGGGGGCGGTTGGCAAGGAGCGCTCGGTCGCCATCCCGAGCGAGTACCGCGGCGGCACCCAGGACCTCCTCGGCTGGCGGTTGCGCTACACGCTCTACAAGCAGGACCTCGACCTGCAGCTCGCCCACGCCCGGTCCCCCTGGCTGGTCACGTGGGACGACCACGAGGTCGTCAACGACTACGCCGGCACCCAGTCGCAGTACGCCGGCGGCGCCGACATCAGCGCGATGCGGGCCGCCGCCTACCAGGCCTGGTTCGAGCACCAGCCCGTGCGCATCTCGTCCCGGCCGACGGCCGACGGGGGCGCACGCATCCACAAGCGCCTCCGGTGGGGCCGCCTGGCCCAGGTCGACCTGGTCGACGGGCGCCAGTACCGCGACGTCCCGCCGTGCGGGTGGGGCGAGGCGCCTGCCTGCAGCGCTGCCTACGAGCCGTCGGTGACGATGCTCGGCACCGAGCAGGAGCAGTGGCTCTACGACGGCCTGAAGAAGTCGAAGGCGCAGTGGGACGTCCTGGCCAGCAACGTGATGCTCGCGCGCCTCGACCACGACGGCCCCGACGGCGACCGGCTGTGGCACGACGCCTGGGACGGGTTCCCCGCCGCACGTCAGCGACTCATCGGCGCCTGGCGCGAGGCCGGGACCCGCAACCCGGTCGTCATCACGGGCGACTGGCACTCGACGTTCGTCAACGACATCCACGCCGACTTCGACCAGCCGGGCTCGCCCGTCGTGGCCGCCGAGTTCGTGGGGACGTCGCTGAGCTCGAACGGCGACCGCACGCCCTACGGGCCGTACTACGGGCCGATGGTCCCGTTCAACCCGCACATCCGGTTCTTCGACGGCGACCGGCGGGGGCACGTGCGGTGCACCGTCGACCGCGAGCAGTTCCGCGCCGACCTGGAGATGGTCACGACCGTGACGCGGGCGGACGCTCCGCGCTCGACCCTGGCCTCGTTCGCGGTCCAGGACGGACGACCCGGGGCGGTCCGGCTCTGACGTCACGTCCTGGTCGTCGGGTCGTCGGGTCGTCACGTCGTCGGACGGGCGTCAGCCCGATCGGGCCCACGCGGCGTACAACGGGTCGCCGCTCGACCGCCGATCGGTCCTGAGCGCGGTGGTCACGTCGGCGAAGCCGGCGCGCTCCAGGTAGGCCCGCACGATGGCGACCCGCCCGTCCTCGTCGGTGGACAGCCACCCGCGGACCGCCTTGGTCGGGAAGCACCGGTTGCTGAAGGTGAGCACCACGACCCCACCGGGCCGCAGCACCCGCCGCACGTCGCGCAGCACTGCGACCGGGTCGACGAGGTAGTCGATCGACACGCAGCACACGACGGCGTCGTAAGCCGCGTCCTCGAAGGGCAGCACCGGGTCGACGTTCAGGTCCTGCACGACCACCCGGTCGGCCAGGGGGTTGGCCTCCAGCTCGGCGCGGTTCATGCCGAGGACCGTGAGCCCGTCGCCCGGCCTGCTCGACAGGTGCGAGACCCACGACGACATCAGGTCCAGGACGCTGCCGTCCGGCACCCCCAGCTCGTCGTACAGCTCGGCGACCGCCGCGACCGCGCCCTCGTCGATGTGGGTGACGAACCGCGGGGGCAGGTAGAAGTCGGCGTCGTCACCGCCGTCTCGTCGGTCGAAGAAGCCGGGTGGCCAGTCGTCTGCCGTCATGCGCCCCATGCTGCCTGCCGGCGCCGCACGGGCAGCGCCGCCGTCATGATGTCGAGAAGCTGCGTCCGGTTCCGTCCCGGGTGTGAGCGCGACCAGTCCAGGTCGCACGACACGAGGAGAACCACGATGGCGAAGTACCTGCTGCTCAAGCACTACCGCGGCGCCCCCCGGATGGGCAACGACGTCCCGATGGACCAGTGGACCCCGCAGGAGGTCTCCGACCACGTCCGGTTCATGCAGGAGTTCGCCGACCGGCTCGAGGCCGACGGCGAGCTCGTGGACGCGCAGGCGCTGGCACCCGAGGGCCTGTGGGTCCAGTACGGCGGGGAGGGCGAGCCGCCCAGGACCGACGGGCCGTTCGCCGAGACCAAGGACCTCATCGCCGGCTGGATGGCGATCGACGTCGACAGCCAGGAGCGGGCGGTCCAGCTGGCCGGTGAGCTGTCGGCCGCGCCCGGCGCCGGCGGCCGGCCCGTCTTCGAGTGGCTCGAGGTGCGTCCGTTCATGGCCGCTCCGCCGACCATCGAGGACTGAGGACCGAGAGGACCGGGAGGACGTGCCTGCCGGTGGACGAGGTCCTGCTGCGACGGCTGACGCCCCAGGTGCTCGGGGTGCTCGTGCGCCGTGGCGCCGACTTCTCGGCGGCCGAGGACGCCGTGCAGGAGGCGCTGGTCGACGCCTGGGGCGCGTGGCCCGACGACCCGCCGCGCGACCCCAAGGCGTGGCTGGTGACGGCGGCCTGGCGCCGGTTCCTCGACGCGACCCGCTCCGACGTCGCCCGGCACCGGCGGGAGGAGCGGGTCGAGGACGAGCCCGTGCCCGGGCCGGTCGCCGGCCACGACGACACGCTCCACCTGTACTTCTTGTGTGCCCACCCCGCTCTGACGCCGTCGTCGGCCGTGGCCCTCACGCTGCGCGCGGTCGGCGGCCTGACGACGCGCCAGGTCGCGCAGGCCTACCTCGTGCCCGAGTCGACGATGGCCCAGCGGATCAGCCGGGCCAAGCGCACCGTCGCCGACGTGCGCCTCGACCGGCCCGGCGACGTGGCCACCGTGCTGCGGGTGCTCTACCTGGTCTTCAACGAGGGCTACACCGGCGACGTCGACCTGGCCGCCGAGGCCATCCGGCTCACCCGACAGCTCACCGCCGTCCTCGACCACCCCGAGGTCGCCGGTCTGCTGGCGCTGATGCTGCTGCACCACGCACGGCGCGCGGCCCGCACCGCGCCCGACGGCAGCCTGGTCCCGCTGGCCGAGCAGGACCGCAGCCGCTGGGACGTCGCCGCGATCACCGAGGGCGTCGCCCTCCTGCAGGACGCGCTGGCCCGCGACCGGCTCGGTGAGTACCAGGCCCAGGCGGCGGTCGCGGCCCTGCACGCCGACGCCCCCTCGGCCGCGGAGACCGACTGGGTCCAGGTCGTCGAGTGGTACGACGAGCTGGTGCGGCTCACCGACAACCCGGTCGTCCGGCTCAACCGGGCGGTGGCGGTCGGGGAGGCCGACGGCCCGCGCGCGGGCCTGGCCGCCCTCGCGGCGGTGGACCCGGGCCTGCCCCGGCACCGGGCCGTGGCGGCGTACCTCACCGAGCGCGACGGCGACCCGGACACGGCCGCACGGCTCTACGCCGAGGCCGCGCACCTCGCGCCGACCCTGGCCGAGCGCGACCACCTGACCCGGCAGGCCGCCCGGCTCCACGACCGGGGCGGTCCCTGAGCCGACGTCACCTGAGCAGCGACGCCAGCCCGGCGTCCGAGGCGGCCAGGGCGTCCCGGTCGAAGGTCGAGCCGGAGGCGAGCACCTCGTCGGCACCCACCCGCTCGACGAGCTCCTCCAGGCGTCTCCGGACCGTCGCCGCGCTGCCGGCCAGCACGGCGTCGAGTCCGGCATCGACGCGCCGACGGTCCTGCTCGTCCCACCGCGCGTCGCGGACCTGCTCGACCGGTTCGAGGGCCTCGAAGACCCCGGTACGCCGCGAGCGCGCCAGGGCCCACACCTCGGGAAGGGCCAGGTCACGCGCCTCCTGGTCGGTGTCGGCCACGAGGACGTCGAGCGCCACCGTCACCGTCGGCACGCTCGCGCGGTGCGGGCGGAACTCGCGGCGGTAGCGGCGCAGGCGTTCGGCGATGTCGGGTCCACCGAGCACGGGTCCGCCGACGACGACCGGCAGGCCGAGGTGCGCTGCGACCTCGATGCCGTGGCCGGTCGCGAGCAGGTGGAGCGGGACCTGCTCGTCGAGGGCCGGCCGGGCCGTCACCGTGCCGGTGCCCTCGAGGTAGCCGCGGAGCTCAGCGACGTCGTCCGCGAACGTGTCCGGCCGGTCGGCCTCCCGGCGCAGGGCACGGCGTACCGGAGGCGTGAACCCCACGGACCGGCCCACGCCGAGGTCGACGCGCCCGGGATGGAGACCGGCGAGCACCAGGAACTGCTCGGCGACGACCAGCGGCTGGTGGTTCGGCAGCATCACGCCCCCTGACCCGAGACGGATCACGCTCGTGCGAGCGCCGATCGCGGCGAGCAGCACCGCGGGGGCGCCGGACGCGATGCCCGGGACGGCATGGTGCTCCGCGACCCAGAACCGGTCGTAGCCCAGCCGCTGGGCGCGCACCGCGCGCTCGACGGTGTGCGTGAGACCCGCCGCGTCATCCTCGCCCGCCCGGGTCCGGGAACGGTCGAGCAGCGAGAGCCTCATGCTGTGCCAACCCGGCGCGCCCGGCGCGTCTTCCCCGGGTGCCGGGTGCACACCGGACGCGACCCCGGCAGGATGTCGTCATGGAGCCGTCGCGGTGACCCGCTTCGACCTCTCCGACCCCACGTTCGACGTGACGTCGCCGGCGGTGCACGCGGCCCGCGAGGAGCAGTGGTACGTCCAGACCACCTACGGCTGGGCGGTCCTGCGTCACGCCGAGGCGTCGGCGGTCCTGCGGGACCGACGCTTCCGCCAGGGCAACGCGCGGTGGCCGGCGCAGAACGGCATCCACTCCGGGCTGTTCTCCGACTGGTGGGGCGAGACCCTGCTCAGCCTCGAGGGCGACGACCACGACCGGATCCGCAAGCTCATGGTCCCGGCGTTCCGCAACCGGACGATCGGCGCTCTGCGACCACGGTTCACGGCCCTGGCCCACGAGCTGGTCGACGTCTTCGCCCCGCGCGGGTCGGTCGAGCTGATCAGCGAGTTCGCCGAGCCCTACAGCGCCCGCATCATCTGCGTCCTCCTCGGACTCGACGAGGCCGACTGGCAGCAGGTCGCGCACTGGGCCGACGACCTCGGGGCGTCGTTCTCGATCGACGTCGGCAACCAGGTGCCCCGCATCGAGGCGGCGATCGCCGGCCTGTCCGGCTACCTCGACGAGGTGGTCGCCGACCGGCGACGCTCGCCGCGCGACGACCTCGTCTCCACCCTGGTGGCCGCCGACGAGCTGAGCGACCGCGAGCTGAGCGTCGCGCTCGTCTTCCTGGCCTTCGCCGGCATGGAGACGACCCGCAACCAGATCGGGCTCGCGCTGCAGACACTGCTGCGGCACCCCGACCAGTGGCGGCTGCTGGGCGAGCGGCCCGAGCTCGGCGCCAACGCCGTCGAGGAGGTCATGCGAGTCAACCCGACCGTCACCTGGGTCACCCGCGAGGCCCTCGAGGACGTCGACCTCGACGGCCTCCACGTGCCGCGCGGCGGGATCGTCCAGGTGCTCTCGCACGCGGCCGGCACCGACCCGCGGTCCGCACCCGACCCGGCGTTCGACATCACCCAGCAGCGGCCGCCGCACCTCGGCTTCGGCGCCGGCATCCACCACTGCCTCGGGCACTTCGTCGCCCGCACCGACATGGCGGTGGCCCTGCCGCTGCT
Source organism: Nocardioides sp. (assembly GCA_025964985.1). Taxonomy (GTDB): domain Bacteria; phylum Actinomycetota; class Actinomycetes; order Propionibacteriales; family Nocardioidaceae; genus Nocardioides. The sequence goes on along the minus strand of JAOPXU010000263.1, from coordinate 2,654 downwards.
CGCCGCCCGCCTGCCCGACCTGCGCCCCGACGGACCCGGGCAGTGGCTGCCCGTCTCGGGCAACACCGGCGCGCTCGAGTTCCCGCTCGTGTTCACACCGGAGGCAGTGACCGCCGGCTGAACGACCTCGCCACGAGGCGGGACCGTTGACTCCGCTGCGACCATCAGTCATGGCACTCGTCACGCGCACTGCCCGCCTCGCCGGCGGCATGCTCCTCTGCTGTGCTGCGCTGACCGCGTGCGGCGACGACGACGCCCCGTCGTCCGGAGCCACGCCGTCCGACGACGCCGAGCCGATCATCACCCTCAACAGGCAGAGCGACGCCTGGCCTGCGGCCCTCATCATCGGGTCGCTCACCGAGCGCGAGGGCTGCTTGCTCATCGACGACGACGTGGCGGTCTTCCCGTTCGGGACCACCCGGGACTCCTCGGGCATCGCGTTCCCTGACGGCGAGCAGGTGAGCGTGCCCTCCGACGTCCGCATGGCGGGAGGTCAGTTCGACGACCTCACCCTCGCGCAGAGCGACCTCCCCATCGTCCCGATGGACGCGGTGAGGACCTGTGCGAGCGCGACCGGCGCGACCGGCTTCGTGTGGGCGATGCCGTCGTAGCTCCCCCGGACCGATCCGCCCGGAGCGAAGAGGGGATCGACAGGCCCTGAATACCGCCGCGGATCTGCGCGACGGTGGACCGACGCAGGCGCCCCGCCTGCCGCCACCACCGCAGACCACCAGGAGCCAGCATGCCTCGGAGCACCATCGACATCGACGTACCCGATCTGTCCGGGAGGCGCGCCGTGCTCACCGGCGGGAGCGACGGCATCGGCCTCGAGATCGCGAAGCGCCTCGCCGTCGCCGGCGCAGAGCTCGTCCTGCCCGCGCGCAACCAGGGCAAGGGCCAGGCGGCCGCCGCCGAGATCCGGGCCGCCGCCCCCGGGGCCACCGTCATCCTGCACCCCCTGGACCTCTCGTCGCTGGACTCCGTCGCGACGCTCGGCGAGGCACTGCGCACCGAGGGCGCGCCGATCCACCTCCTCGTCAACAACGCCGGCGTGATGACGCCGCCGACCCGTCAGACCACCGCCGACGGGCTCGAGCTGCAGCTGGGGACCAACCACGTCGGTCACGTCGCCCTGGTCGCGCACCTGCTGCCGCTGCTGCGAGCAGGGCGGGCCCGGGTGACCTCCCAGCTCAGCATCGCCGCCGCCAGCGGCTCGATCAACTGGGACGACCTCAACTGGGAGCGCTCCTACGACGGCACGAAGGCCTACCGGCAGTCGAAGATCGCGTTGGGTCTGTTCGGCCTCGAGCTCGACCGCAAGAGCAGTGCTCTCGGTTGGGGCATCAGCAGCAACCTCTCCCACCCCGGCGTCGCGCCGACCAACCTGCTGTCCGCACGACCCGAGCTGGGCCGGGAGCGCGACACCGGCGCCGTCCGGCTGATCCGGGCGCTGTCCAGGCGCGGGATCCTCGCCGGGACCGCGCGCACGGCCGCCCTCCCGGCGCTGCTCGCCGCCACGTCGCCCGATGCCCGGGGCGGGACCCTCTACGGCCCCCGCGGGTTCCAGCACCTGAGCGGAGCGCCGGCCGAGCAGCAGGTCTACAAGCCGATGCGCTCGGAGGAGGAGGCCGCGCGAGCCTGGATCGCCTCGGCCCGGCTGGCCGGCGTCACGTTCCCCGCCGGGCCCGACGACTCGATCCCTGCGTCCGCAGACGGCCGTTCCGAGGTCCGTCCGCCACTCGCGGACCCCGCCGTCTGACAAGCACCCGCCACCCGGTGCACGCTGGGTGCTCGAGCGACCGGCGTACGCCGGAGAGGAATGACTTCGATGATCGACCGGACCCAGCTGGCCGAGTTCCTGCGCCAGCGCCGTGAGGCGCTGCAACCCGAGGACGTCGGGATGCCTCGGGGACAGCGGCGCCGCACCCAGGGCCTCCGCCGCGAGGAGGTCGCCGTCCTGTGCCACATGTCCACCGACTACTACTCGCGCCGCGAGAGCGCGGCCCGCACCCGTCGGAGCAGATGATCGCCTCGATCGCGCAGGGACTGCACCTGACCGTCGCCGAGCGCGACCACCTCTTCCGCCTCGCCGGGCACCAGCCACCGGTGCGCGGCCCCAGCAGCGAGCACGTCAGCCCCGGCATGCTGCGCATCTTCGACCGGCTGGCCGACACCCCGGCCGAGATCGTCACCGAGCTCGGCGAGACCCTGTGCCAGACCCCACCCCGGGTCGCCCTGGTCGGTGACTGGACACGGTTCACCGGCCCCGAGCGCAGCAACGGCTACCGCTGGTTCACCGACGTCGCCTCGCGCGAGATCTACGCCCGCGAGGACCACGAGTTCCTCTCCCGCATGTACGCCGCGGGGCTGCGCGGCATCGCCGCCGTCCGTGGACCCGGGTCGCGAGCAGCCGAGCTGGCCGAGCTGCTGCTCGGGCAGAGCGAGGAGTTCCGCACGCTCTGGGCCGACCTCGAGATCGGGGTCGAGCCCGACGAGGTCAAACGGTTCCAGCACCCGGAGGTGGGCCGGCTCGACCTCAACTGCCAGGTCCTCCTGGACCCCCACCAGTCCCACCGCCTCCTCGTCTACACCGCCGACCCCGGCACCGAGAGCCACGAGAAGCTGCAGATGCTCACCGTGATCGGTGCTCAGCG
>JAOPXU010000243.1 GCA_025964985.1 Nocardioides sp. | reverse complement strand
TGTCGGGCGCCTGGCAGTTGATCGCCTCGGGGGCCAGCTCGTTGCTCCAGCCCGACAGCTCGGCGATCGGGGCGTACTCGAGCTGCGTCAGGCCGCTCTCGGACGGCAGGAACAGGTTCCACAGCCCGCGCTCGCGGGCCTTGACCTTGAGCTCCTCGATGACCGGCGGCACGGAGTGGTCACCCTCGCCGGCCTCGTGGCGATGCGTGTCGTACGCCGCCTCCGCCGGGAGGACCTCCTCGCGCATGAACGCGAGCATCGCGTCGTAGTGGCGGCGGGCCTGCTCGCTGGGCTCTGGATAGGCGGGGTACATCCCGGACGGCCCGAAGGACATGGCGGCTCCTGTACGTCGTCGTGCTGGGTCAGCAGGTCGATCGCCAGTCTCGCAGGGGGCCCGCGAGGCACCCGTGGACCAGGTCACGATCCGGCAACCGTCGGACGCAACCGGTCAGCAGGACTAGCGTTGGCCCATGCCTTCGCGCACACCCGGTGCCGAGCCGGACCCCGCCGCGGAGCTCCTGGGCCGCTGGCAGGCCCATCACGCAGGCACACCGGAGCCCTCGGCGGACGCCGGCAGCGAGGAGCCGACCGCCGACGCCGCCCCCGCCGAGCCCGGCGCACACACGGGCGACGAGGGCGCTGAGGCAACGAGCGGGCCGGCCGACTCGGCGCCACTGCGCCCCCGGCACTCCGCCGACCCGCGGGTCACCCCCGGCCATCGACGGACCCCGTCGGCCCACGGCTCCGACCAGGTCGAGGCCGGCCGTGAGGTCGTCGAGGCGCTCGGCATCCCCGCTCCCCCGTCGTCCGACCCCGAACCCGAGCCCGAGCCGGTGGTCGAGACGCCCCGTCGCCGACGCACCGCCGACGAGCCCGACGAGCCCGACGCCCGCAGCACCGACGTCGTGTTCGCCCCACGGGTGATCGTGCGCCGCGTGGTCGGCCTGCTGCTGCTCGCGCTGGTGCCTGCGACCGCCGCCGCCGGCTACCTCGCCTACGACCAGCCGCGCACCCTCACCGTCGGCATGGCCGGCGTCCTCGTCGTCCTCACGCTCGTCCTGTACGCCGTGCGCGTCGGCTCGACCCCGGTCCGCCTCGCCATCCGCAGCGGTCAGCTCGAGGTGGTGCGGGGCAGCTCCCGCGAGGTGTTCGACCTGACCAGCCGCTTCACGCGCCTCGAGGTCGTGGGCCGCCCCGGTCGGCGCGGCTGGAAGGTGCTGATGGCGCGCTTCGGGCGCGACCCGCTGGTCATCGACTCGACGATGGTCGACCCGGTGGCGTTCACCGCAGCGCTCGAGCGCCACCGTCCCGGCACGAGGTGAGGGTGTCGACCCAGAAGCGCCGGGTGTCGGCCGCGTGTCCTCGTAGACACCGCCGGCCCGCTCGATCGTGCGCTGCGAGGCCAGGTTGTCGGGGTCGCAGGTCAGCAGCACCCGCTCGAGCCCGAGCCCGGCGGCGTGCGCCAGACCCAGCCGCAGCGCCCGCGACGCGTGCCCACGACCCCGGGCCGAGGGCCGCACCGAGTAGCCGATGTGGCCGCCCTGCTCGATCAGGAACTCGTCGAGCGCGTGGCGCACCGCGAGGAACCCCACCACCTCGTCGGCCGGACCGTCCTCGAGGACCCAGAAGTAGGTGCACGCGACCCGGCCCGGCGGCGGGCCGACCCGCGGGTCGGCGTACGCGAGCTTGTCGGCGACGAACGCCGCGCAGCCCTCCGCGTCGAGGCTCGGCGGGGCGGCCGGGTCGACTCCGGAGCCGTGCGGGAAGGTGTCGCCGAAGTTACGCAGGGTGCGGGCCCACGACGCGCGCAGCCGGACGTCGGGCAGCGCGAGCGCGGTGGAGACCATGAGGCATCACACCAACCGCGCACGGTGCAGGACAACGGGTTAAGCGGCTGGACTAGAACGTGTTCTAGGGTGACCGCATGACCGGTGGCTTCCGACGCGACGACCTGCCCACGGACGAGGTCGAGCGCCAGGTGGCGCTCTACCGGCCCTTCACCGAGGCCGTCCGCGGACTCGTCGACGCGACCATCCGCACCACCGTCGGCGACGACGAGATCCGCCGCGCCCAGGCCGAGATCGAGGCCATCACCGCCCGCCTGCAGGCCCAGCAGCTGCCCGGCGCCTTCGGCGTCAGCTACGGCGCCGACGGCCGTGGCCGCCCGTGGGGCAACTCCGTGGTCGGCATCCGCAACCCGATCGCGCCGCCGCTCGTCACCGAGCACCACCCCAGCGCCGACGGCCGCGTGTGGTGCGACTTCCACCTCGGGGCGCCGTACGAGGGCCCGCCGACGCTCGTCCACGGCGGCGTCCTCGCGCTCGTGCTCGACCAGATGCTCGGCGAGTCCGCCGGCGCCGGCGGCCGCCCGGGCATGACCGGCACCCTGACGCTGCGCTACCGCCAGGGCACGCCGCTCGGCGACCTGCGCGCCGAGGCCTGGATCGACCGCACCGAGGGCATCAAGACCTGGGCCAAGGGCCACATCATCGGCCCCGACGGCGTCACCGTCGAGGCCGAGGGCGTCTTCATCCTGCCCAAGTGGGCCCGCGAGAAGATCGCCGCCGGGCAGGCCGAGGAGACGCCGAAGTTCTTCGAGTAGGCGAGCACACGTCGGTCCCGACGATTCTCGACAACGCAACCGGACGTCGGTCGAGGAGCTCGCGCTAGCGAGCGTCACGAGACCACACGACCGCAGGTCCGCACACCACCTGACCCGCACCTGCGGCCGGATGGTCTCGTGACGGTTCCTAGCGGAACCTCCTCGACCAACGTGGAGTGAGCACACGTCGACCACGACCGTCCCGAGAACGCAGCCACACGTCGGTCGAGGAGCTCGCGCTGGCGAGCGTCACGAGACCACACACCGCAAGGTCAGCACGCCACCTGATCCGCACCTGCGGTCGGATGGTCTCGTGACGGTTCCCAGCGGAACCTCCTCGACCAACGTGGGGTGAGCCGGCGCTCAGATCTTGCCGGAGGAGGCCTTCATGCCGCGCTTCGACTCGTCGGTGAGCCGGACCTCCTCGGCGGCCTGGGCCTCGAGCTCGTCACGGCGCTGACGGTCCAGCTCACCGTCGGCCTCCGTGTGGAGGGGGCCGGGAGCCGAGACCAGGTCGGTGGCGCCGCGGCTGAGGCGGGCCAGGGCGATGCGGCCGAAGATCTGCTGCTCGGTGGCGGTGCGCTCGGAGCGGCCGCGACCCAGGAACGAGACGAACCAGTGCAGGACCGCGGTGACGCGGTTCTTGAAGCCGGTGATGTAGACGAGGTGGACGGCCAGCCACATGAGCCAGGCGATGAACCCGGTGAGCCGGAGCTTGCCGACCGTCGCGACGGCGTTGAAGCGGCTGATGGTGGCCATCGAGCCCTTGTCGAAGTACTTGAACGGCGCCTGGGCAGGCTTGCCCTTGAGGCGGCCGTCGATCTCCTTGGCGGCGTACTTGGCGCCCTGGATGGCGACCTGCGCGACGCCGGGGAGGTTGTCGAGGGCGATCATGTCGCCGACGACGAAGACCTCGGGGTGGCCGGGGAGCGTGAGGTCGGGGTTGACGCCGATGCGGCCGGCGCGGTCGATCGGGGCGCCGGTCTGGTCGCCCAGCATCTTGCCGAGCGGGGAGGCCTGGACGCCGGCGGCCCACACCTTGGTGACGGCCTCGACGCGCTTCTCGTTGCCGTTCTTGAACTTGACCTGGAGCCCGCGCTCGTCGACGTCGGTGACCATCGCGCCGAGCATGACCTCGACGCCGAGCTTCTCGAGGCGGTCCTTGGTCCACAGGCCGAGCTTGCGGCCGAACGGCGGCAGCACCTGCGGGGCGGCGTCGATGAGGACGACGCGCGCGGACCGGGTGTTGATGGCCTTGAAGTCGCGCTTGAGCGTGCGGTGGGCGAGCTCGGCGATCTGGCCGGCCATCTCGACACCGGTGGGGCCGGCGCCGACGACGACGAAGGTGAGGAGGTGGTCGACGTTCTCGCC
>JAOPXU010000189.1 GCA_025964985.1 Nocardioides sp. | reverse complement strand
GGGCGAGGGTCACGGCGAGCCGGCGGCCGGGGTGGGACGTCGGCTTGCCGAAGACCCGCACCTGGGCGGTGGGGACGGCGAGGGCGACGTCGAGGCCGGCGTACGACGGGACGCCCGACTCGGTGCCCAGCACCACGGCGGAGGCCGACGGCACCGCGACCGTGACGTCGTCGTCGCGCACCGGGAGGCCGAGGACGGCGCGGACGTGGAGGGCGAACTGGCTGGTCGGCTGGCTGATCATGGTGACCATGCCGGTGTCGTGCGGGCGCGGTGAGACCTCGCTGAACAGGACCTCGTCGTCGCTGGTCACGAACAGCTCGACGCCGAACAGGCCGCGACCGCCGAGGGCCTCGACGACCGTGCGCGCGACCTCCTCGCCGCGCTGCAGCGCGAGGTCGCTCATCGGGTGCGGCTGCCACGACTCGCGGTAGTCGCCGGCCTCCTGCACGTGGCCGACCGGCGGGCAGACGGTGACGCCTTCGACGTGGCTGACGGTGAGCAGGGTGATCTCGTAGGCGAAGTCGACGAAGCCCTCGACGATCACCGGGCGACCCTTGACCCGGGCGTTGTCGCGGGCGTGGGCCCAGGCGACGAGCGGGTCGTCGCCGGGCTGCACGGTCGACTGGCCCTTGCCACTGGAGCTCATCACCGGCTTGACCACGCACGGGGTGCCGATCTCGGCGACCGCGGCGACGTAGTCCTGCTCGGTCGAGGCGAAGCGGTACGGCGACGTGGGCAGGCCGAGCTCCTCGGCGGCCAGGCGCCGGATGCCCTCGCGGTCCATGGTCAGCCGGGTGGCGCGGGCGGTGGGGACGACGTGGGTGCCGGCCTCCTCGAGCGCCAGCAGCGCCTCGGTGGCCAGGGCCTCGACCTCGGGCACGACCAGGTCGGGCCGCACCTCCTCGACGAGGGCGGTGAGCGCGGCCGGGTCGGTCATGTCGAGCACCCGGCGGTGCGGGGTGACGAGCATGGCGGGGGCGCCGTCGTAGCGGTCGGCGGCGACCACCTCGACGCCGAGGCGGGCGGCCTCGAGGGCCACCTCGCGACCGAGCTCGCCGGAGCCGAGGAGGAGGAGTCGCGTCATGGGGGTCAGACAACCAGAGTCGGGTCGGCGACGGTCATACCCGCCACGGTGGCGCGGTCGAGCCCGGGCAGCAGCGCCGCGGCCTCCTCCAGGCCGACGGTGCGCTCGACGAGCAGCTCGGGCCGCAGCCGGCCGGCCTCGATGAGAGCGAGCATCGCGGGGTAGTCGACGGCGGCCATGCCGTGGCTGCCCAGCACGTCGAGCTCCCAGGCGATGACGCGGTCCATCGGCACCCGCGGGTGGCCGTCGACCGGGGGCAGCAGGCCGACCTGCACGTGGCGTCCGCGCCGGCGCAGGCTGCGTACGGCGTCGGCGGCGGTCTGCTCGCTGCCCACGGCGTCGAGGGCGACGTGGCTGCCGCCGGTGAGGTCGGTGACGGCCGCGGGTACGTCGACGCCGTCGGCCAGCACGACGTGCTCGGCACCCAGCGCGCTGGCGGCCGCGAGCGCCTCGGGCGTGCGGTCGACCGCGACCACCCGGGCCCCGAGCGCCCGGGCCACCATGACCGCGCTCAGCCCGACGCCCCCGGCGCCGACGACGGTGACCCACTCCCCCTCGAGGACCCGGGCCCGGCCGACGAGAGCGCGGTAGGCCGTCGCGAACCGGCAGCCCAGGCTGGCCGCGGCGGTGAACCCGACGCCGTCGGGCAGGGCGACGAGGTTGGCGTCGGCGGCGTGCAGGGCGACGCGCTCGGCGTAGGAGCCCCAGTGCGTGAATCCGGGCTGCTGCTGGTCGGGGCAGACCTGCGCGTCGCCGGCGCGGCACCACTCGCAGCGTCCGCAGCCGCAGACGAACGGGACGGTGACGCGGTCGCCGACCGCCCAGCGCTCGACCCCCGCGCCGGTCTCGACGACGACGCCGGCCATCTCGTGGCCCGGCACGTGGGGCCACGCGATGTCCTCGTGGCCGGCCCAGGCGTGCCAGTCGCTGCGGCACAGCCCGGTCGCGCGGACCTCGACCACGACGCCGCGTGGCGGGGCGACGGGATCGGGCACCTCGCGGACCTGCGGTGTCGCACGGAGGGCATCGACGACCACGGCTCGCACGTCGTCGAGTCTGCCAGCGGGCCCGGGGACCGGACGGCCCCGCCGGGGTAGTCCCTGACGATATGGCCCCCTTTGACCCCCTCCAGGGGCCGTTCCGTCAGGGACTACCGCTCAGGTCCTGGTCAACTGGACAGGTGTCCAATAGCCTGCGCACGTGTCCAGCCCCGCGTCCGCCCCACCGTCGTCGACGGCGCCGATCGACTACGACCCGATGGACGTCGCGCTCGACGTGGCGCCCTACGAGACCTGGCGTCGGATGCGCGACGAGGCGCCCGTCTACCACAACGAGCGGCTCGGCTTCTACGCGCTCTCGCGCTACGACGACGTGGCGACCGCGCTGCGCGACACCGCGACGTACAGCTCCGCGCACGGCAACGTGCTGGAGTTCCTCTCCGAGCAGGAGATGCAGTCGGGGATGATGATCCTCACCGACCCGCCGGCCCACACGCGGCTGCGCTCGCAGGTCGCACGGGTGTTCACGGTGCGGCGCATGTCGGCGCTCGAGGACGACATCGCCACCATCTGCGACGACCTGCTGGCGCGCTGGACGCCGGGTGAGGACTTCGACCTGGTCCAGGACTTCGGCGCGATCGTGCCGTCGATGGTGATGACCCGGCTGCTCGGCGTGCCCGAGGAGGACCGCGAGGCCGTCCGCAAGATCATCGACACGATGTTCCACGTGCTGCCCGACGTCGGGATGTTCAACGACATCGCCGGCGGCGCGATGGCCGAGCTCGACCGCTACCTCGGCACGCTGCTGGCCCGCCGCGCCGCCGATCCCGGCGACGACCTGCTGTCCGGCCTGGTGCAGTCGGAGCTGAGCCGGCGCGAGTGCGTCGAGTTCGCGATGCTGCTGGCCACCGCCGGCACCGAGACCGTCGGCCGGCTGCTCGGCTGGGCCACGGTGCTGCTCGACCAGCACCCCGACCAGCGCGCGGCGCTCGCCGCCGACCCGTCGCTGGTGCCGGCCGCCGTCGAGGAGCTGCTGCGCTTCGAGGGGCCCTCGCCGGTGCAGGGCCGCTGGACCAAGGCCGACGTCACCCTGCACGGCGTGACGATCCCGGCCGGCTCCAAGGTCCTGCTGCTCACGTCGTCGGCCGGTCGCGACGAGCGCAAGTACGCCGACGCCGACCGGTTCGACGTACGCCGCACGATCGACCACCACGTGTCGTTCGGCTACGGCGTCCACTTCTGCCTCGGGGCGGCGCTGGCCCGGCTCGAGAGCCGGGTCGCGCTCACCAAGATGCTGGCCCACCACCCGGCCTGGGTGGTCGACCACGAGCGCTCGGTGCGCGCCCACACGTCCACCGTCCGAGGCTGGGAGCACGTCGTTGTCCACTGACCAGTCGGCCCCACCCCTGCCGGAGCTGGGGTTCTACGGCCTCGCCGGCCACTCGGCGTCCCCACGCGACCTGCTCGACGAGGTGCGCCTCGGCGAGCAGATCGGCCTGGGCAGCGTGTTCCTGTCGGAGCGGTTCAACGTCAAGGACGCCGGCGTGATGGCCGGCGCCGCGGTCGCCGCCACGACCACGCTCGGGGTCGGCACCGCCGCCACCAACCACTCGACGCGCCACCCGCTGGTCACCGCGACCATGGGCACGACGCTGCACCGCATGTCGGGCGGGCGCTACGCGCTCGGCCTCGGCCGCGGCTTCGACCTGCTGTGGGACGTGATGGGCCTGCCGCGCATCACCTCGGCCCAGCTCGAGGACGCCATCGGCATCTACCGGCGGCTCTGGCACGGCGAGGGCTTCGGTCACGAAGGGCCGGCCGGCACCTACCCCTACCTCAGCCAGGACAGCAGCTTCGACGAGGACATCCCCGTGATGCTGATGGCGATCGGCGACAACTCGCTGCGCCTGGCCGGCCGCGTGGCCGACGCCGTCGTCCTGCACACGTTCCTCACCGACGAGACCCTCGCCCGCTCCGTCTCCGTCGTGCGCCGCGCGGCCGAGGAGGCCGGGCGCGACCCCGCCACGGTGCGGGTCTGGGCGGTGCTGGCGACGGTCGAGGACTCGATCCCCGAGGAGCAGCGGCTGCGCAAGCTCGTCGGCCGCCTCGCGACCTACCTCACCGGCTACGGCAAGGTGCTGGTCGCCGCCAACCGCTGGGACCTCGCCGACTACGAGCGCTTTCGCGCTGACCCGCTGGTGCAGGGCTACCCCGGCGCCTTCGACGCGATCGGCACCACCGAGGAGCTCCAGCACCTCGCCGAGGTGCTGCCCGACGAGTGGCTGGCCGCCGCCGCGACCGGCTCGGCCGAGCAGTGCGCCCGGCGCGTGGTCGACCAGCTCGACGCGGGCGCCGACTCGGTCATCCTGCACGGCGCGACCCCGACCGAGCTGGCGCCGGTGGTGGCGGCGTACCGCGCGATCCGGCCGGACGGGCTCGACGCCCTGACCGCCAACCCCGGCTGGGGCCGACGGTGATCACCGGCGTCGACGACCTCGACGCGGCCTGGCTCTCCGAGGCCCTCGGCGGGCGGGTCGAGACCGTGACCGCGACGCGGGTCGGGACCGGCCAGATGGGCGAGTGCTACCGGCTGGCCCTGACCGGCGACGACGTGCCGGCCTCGGTGCTGGCCAAGCTCGGGGCCGCCGACCCCGCCGCCCGCGCCATCGTCGGCGGGGCCTACCGCGGCGAGGTGACGTTCTACGGCGTCGTCGCGCCGACCGTCGCCATCCGCGTGCCGACCTGCTCCTACGCCGCCTACGACGAGGCCACCGCCCAGGTCGTCCTGCTGCTCGAGGACCTCACCGAGCACGAGCAGGGCGACCAGCTCGCCGGCTGCACGCCGGACCAGGCCCTCGACGCCGCCCGCAACCTGGCCGGCCTGCACGGACCACGGTGGTGCGACGAGTCGCTGCTCGACCTCGACAACATGAAGCACAGCGAGCAGGCCGACGCCGACCTGCTCGCCGAGATCTACGCCCCGTCGGTCGACCACTACCTCGCCGACCCCGGCGCCGGGCTGTCCGCCGAGGACCAGGCGACGCTGCGCGCGACCGCCGACGTCGCCGGCGCCTGGCTGCTGACCCGGGCAACGCGCTTCGCCCTGGTGCACGGCGACTACCGCCTCGACAACGTGATGTTCCGCCGCGACGGCGGGCCCGGCTCGGTCGCCGTCGACTGGCAGACCACGTCGATCGCCCCGCCGCTGCGCGACCTCGGCTTCCTGCTCGGCACCGGCCTCGCGCCCGCCGACCGCCGCACCCACGAGGAGGCCGTCGTGGCGGCCTACCACGAGGCGCTGGTGGGCCACGGGGTCACCGACTACGACCTCGACGAGTGCTGGCTCGACTACCGCCTCGCCATGGTCCAGGGCCCGCTGATCGCGGTCCTCGGCTGCGTCTACACCGGTCGCACCGAGCGCGGCGACCGGATGTTCGCCGCGATGGTCGAGCGCTCCTGCGCGGCGATCCGCGACCTGGGGACGCTCGGGCTGATCGGCTGATGCCGTCCTTTGACTTCGAGTGCTCGAAGTTCCTACCGTCGATGACGTGAGCGCACGGACCCGGCACGACCACAGCTACACGATCAAGGACGCCGCACGGCTGACCGGCCTGCCGGCCAGCACCCTGCGCTACTACGAGCAGACCGGCGTGATCTCGCCCATCAGCCGCGGCGCGAGCAGCGGGCACCGCGTCTACGACGAGGACGACCTCGACCAGCTGACCTGGATCGCGTGCCTGGCGGCGACCGGGCTGTCGGTCAGCGACATGCGGCAGTACGTCGCCAACGGGCGGGTCGGCCCGACGGCGGCAGCCGAACAAGCAGAGCTGCTCGAGGCGCAGGAGCGACGGCTGGCGCTCGAGGCCGAGCACCTCGCCGTACGACGGCGCTACGTGCGGCTCAAGGTCGCCTACTGGCGCGCCGTCGAGGCCGGCGACGACGCGCGGGCCGAGCTGCTCTCGCAGGAGGCACGCTCGCTCGCCGACGCGCTCAAGCGGCCCACGCCGGACTGACCGCGGCGGCCACGACCGGCGGACCACCAGGTCCGCAGGTCCGTCGCGCCCACGACCGCCCCGCCCATCCCTGGAAGCAACCGAAGGAGCACCACCATGCGCGTCCCCGCGTACGCCGCACCCGCGGCCGGCCAGCCCCTGGCCCCCACCACCATCGAGCGCCGCGAGGTCGGCGCCAACGACGTCCTCATCACCATCGAGTACGCCGGCATCTGCCACTCCGACATCCACACCGTCAACGGCGACTGGGGCCCGCAGCCGTTCCCCGTCGTGCCGGGCCACGAGATCGTCGGCGTCGTCGCCCAGGTCGGCGCCGACGTCACCGGCCAGCAGGTCGGCGACCGGGTCGGCGTCGGCTGCATGGTCGGCTCGTGCGGGCGCTGCGACAACTGCCGCAACGGCGACGAGCAGTACTGCAGCGGCGGCGGCATGGTCCCGACCTACGCCGGCACCGACCGCGACGGCACCACCACCCAGGGCGGCTACTCGACCCACGTCGTCGTCGACGCCGACTACGTGCTGACGGTGCCCGCCGGCATCGACCCGGCCGCCGCCGCGCCGCTGCTGTGCGCCGGCATCACGACGTACGCGCCGCTGCGCAAGTGGGGCGTGGGCCCCGGCACCCGCGTCGCGGTCGTCGGGCTCGGCGGGCTCGGCCACATGGCCGTCAAGCTCGCCCACGCGATGGGCGCCGAGGTCACCGTGCTCTCGCAGTCGCTGAAGAAGCAGGAGGACGGCCTGCGCCTGGGCGCGGACCACTACTTCGCGACCTCCGACCCGGAGACCTTCGCGGCGCTGGCCAGCAGCTTCGACCTGGTCGTCAACACGGTCAGCGCCCCGATCGACGTCGACGCCTACCTGGGCCTGCTCGCCGTCGACGGCACGCTGGTCAACGTCGGTGCTCCGCCCGAGCCGCTCGCGGTCAACGTCTTCTCGCTGCTCAACGGCCGGCGCTCGTTCGCCGGGTCGATGATCGGCGGCATCGCGCTGACCCAGGAGATGCTCGACTTCTGCGCCGAGCACCACATCGGCTCCGAGGTCGAGGTCATCGCCGCCGACCAGGTCAACGAGGCCTACGAGCGGGTGCTGGCCTCCGACGTCCGCTACCGCTTCGTGATCGACGCCGCCACGATCGGCTGACCCCAGGGGTGCCCGGCGTCCTGGCCGCCGCTGCCAGGATGGCCGGGTGCGTCGTGCCGTGGCTCCCCTGCTCGCCGTGACCGTGGCGCTGGTGCTCGCGGACTCGGCGGTCGTGACGCTGGCGCTGCCGGACATCCTGCGCACCCTCGACACCTCCGTCGAGGAGGTCGCGTGGGTGCTGATCTCGTTCAACCTCGTGCTCGGCCTGGCGTCGGTGCCCGCGGCGATGGCGCTGAGCCGGGTGCAGCCGCGGGTGTTCAGCGCGCTGGGCGTCGCGGCGTTCGCCGGGGCCTCGGCCTGGTGCGCGGTGGCCGACTCGATCGACGTGCTCATAGCCGCCCGGTGCGTGCAGGCGCTCGGCGGCGCGCTGGCGCTGGTCGGCTGCCTCGAGCTGCTCGTCGCCACCCAGGGCGAGCGCCGCGGCGTCGCTACCTGGGTGACCGCCGGCGTGGTCGGGACGGCGGCCGGTCCGTTCGCCGGCGGCCTGCTGACCGAGGTCGTCTCCTGGCAGGCGATCTTCGTGGTGCAGGTGCCGTTCGCCGTGCTCGCGGTCCCGGCCGCCCTGGCCGTGCGGGTCGAGCACGCACGGGCGCCCGACCGCCACCGCCCCGCCGTACGCGCCAACCTGACGCTCGCCCTGCTCTCGGCCGCGCTGACGGCGGCGCTGTTCCTCCTGGTGCTGCTGCTGGTCGAGGGCTGGGGCCGCTCCCCCGGCACGGCGGCCGTGACGGTCTCCGTCGTGCCCGTCGCCGCACTCGCCGCGGCCCCGCTCGCCCGGCTGCTCAGGCCGCCGCCCGAGGTCGAGGTGGCGGTCGGGTGCTTCCTGGTCGCCGGCGGGCTCGTCGGCCTCGCGCTCCTGCCGGCGGCCGACCTCGCCTGGACCGTCGCCCCGCAGGCCCTCGTCGGCCTCGGGCTCGGCCTGACCGTCGACCGGCTCACGTCGCAGGCGATGGAGCTGCGGCTGCCGCGCGCGCTGCACGCCGGCTGGACCATCGGCGCGCGCCACGTCGGCGTCGTCGTGGGCCTGGCGATCCTGACGCCGGTCTTCACCGCCGACCTGCAGGACGCCCAGGAGCCCGCCCAGCTGGCCATCACCTCGCT
>JAOPXU010000162.1 GCA_025964985.1 Nocardioides sp. | reverse complement strand
ACCCCCGACCAGGTGCAGCGCCACGTCTACGCCGAGTCGATCGAGCCCCACCTCGCCGAGGGCGACACCCTGGTCTTCGGCCACGGCTTCAACATCCGCTTCGGCTACATCAAGGCCCCCGCCGGCGTCGACGTCATCCTCGTCGCGCCCAAGGCCCCCGGCCACACCGTGCGCCGCGAGTACGAGGCCGGGCGCGGCATCCCCGACATCATCGCCGTCGAGCAGGACGCCAGCGGCACCGCCTGGGACCTCGCCAAGTCCTACGCCAAGGCCATCGGCGGCACCCGCGCCGGCGTCATCAAGACCACCTTCACCGAGGAGACCGAGACCGACCTCTTCGGCGAGCAGGCCGTGCTGTGCGGCGGCGTCTCCCACCTGGTGCAGGCCGGGTTCGAGACGCTCACCGAGGCCGGCTACCAGCCCGAGATCGCCTACTTCGAGGTCCTCCACGAGCTCAAGCTCATCGTCGACCTCATGTGGGAGGGCGGCATCGCCAAGCAGCGCTGGAGCATCTCCGACACCGCCGAGTACGGCGACTACGTCTCCGGCCCGCGCATCATCGACTCCTCGGTGAAGACCCGCATGCAGGAGGTGCTGTCGGAGATCCAGGACGGCACCTTCGCCAAGCGCTTCATCGCCGACCAGGACAACGGCGCCGAGGAGTTCAACCGCCTGCGCGCGGAGGAGGCCGGTCACTCGATCGAGGCCACCGGCAAGGCCCTGCGCGCCCACTTCTCGTGGCAGCAGGCCGACTCCGACTACACCGAGGGCTCCGCAGCGCGCTGACCCCCGAGCACGAGATCACGCCGACCCGTCGCACAGGTGCGACGGGTCGGCGTCATTTCCGGGCCAGGGACGGGCTACTTCACCTCGGAGCGCATGACCAGCCGCAGTCCGATCGCCAGCGGCACGACCAGCCACACGAACGACGTCACCCCGAGCTGGGCCCACTCGGTCGCGTCGGGAGCCCCGTCGAACAGCGGGACCTGGGCGTAGTTGAAGTCGATCCAGCCGCGGGCGTCCGCGAACCACTCCTGGCTGGCGGCCAGCAGCTCGGTGAGTCCGGCGAGCACGAAGGCGTAGATGAAGTAGCCGACGATGGCGGCCGCGGAGCTGCGCAGCAGCACGCCGAGCGTGAAGCCGACGAGCAGACCGATCACCTGGGCCAGGGCGATGAGCGCGAGCTCGGTCGCCGAGACGTTCCAGACCGTGTCGACCCCGGCGATCGCCGTACCGGCGACGTTGCCGAGGGCGCCGATCGCGGCGGCGAGGGCGATCGAGACCACGCCGACGCCGACGGAGCACAGGGCCTTGGCCGCGATGACGCGGCCCCGGCCGGGGACGAAGGTGAAGGTCGTCAGGCCGGTGCGCTGGCTCCACTCGCTGGTGACCGACAAGACGGCGATGACGGGCAGGAGCACCGTCATCGGGATGCCGATGGCCGAGGCGAACGTCTCGTAGGTCATCTCGTCGTCGGGTGCGAACGCCACGACGGCGGCGGTCGCGAGGACCGCGAGGATGCCGATGCTCGCCATCAGCCAGGAGCCGGAGCGGGTGTCGAACATCTTGCGCAGCTCGACCGAGACGACCCGCGAGAACGGGATCGGGTCGAAGTCGGGTCGGGTCGTCGTCCCGGTCGGGCCGGGGGTGCTGGTCATGGTGCTCATGCGGCGACTCCTTCGCGCTGGGTGGTGGCGGTGAGCTCGAGGAACATCTCCTCCAGGCCGGCCCCCTCGGCCGCCCGCAGCTCGAGCAGGGGTACGCCGGCCGCGTGGGCGACCTTGCCGACCATCTCGGCGTCCGCGTCGACGCGGAAGCCGCCGTCGAGCGGGCTGGCGGTGATGGCCGAGTCGGTGAGTGCGCGGCTCAGCGCGTCGAGGTCGCGGGCCCGGACGAGCGTGCCGGAGCCGGCGAGCAGCTCGGCCTTGGTGCCGTCGGCGACGATGCGGCCGTTGCCGATCACGACGAGGTCGTCGGCGATGACCTCGATCTCGTGCAGCAGGTGCGACGACAGCAGCACGGTGCCGCCGGCGTTGGCGTAGTCGCGCAGCAGGTCGCGCATCCAGCGGATGCCGGCGGGGTCGAGGCCGTTGGCCGGCTCGTCGAGGATGAGGGAGGCCGGGTCGCCGATGAGGGCGACCGCGATGCCGAGGCGCTGGCGCATGCCGAGCGAGTAGTGCCGCACCCGGCGCTGCGACTCCTCGGGCGTCAGGCTGACCCGCTCGAGCATGGCGTCGACGCGGTCGGCCGGCAGGCCGAGGGTGCGCTGGGCGATGGTGAGGATCTCGCGGCCGGTGCGCCCGGCGTGCTGGGCCGAGGCGTCGAGCAGGACGCCGACCTCGCGGCCCGGGTTGGGCAGGTCGGCGAAGCGCCGCCCGCTGACGGTCGCGGAGCCGGAGGTCGGCGGGGTGAGCCCGACGAGGACCCGCATGGTGGTGGACTTGCCGGCGCCGTTGGGGCCGAGGAACCCGGTGACCCGTCCGGACCGGGCGGTGAACGAGACGTCGTCCACGGCGGTGAAGGACCCGTAGGTCCTGGTGAGGCTGTTCACTTCGATCATGGGTGGAGCCTCGCCGTCCGGGGGCCTGTGCCGCATCGGGGGAAGTGCTGAGCCGGACCCTGGTCACCTCCCGAGGGCGGTCTCGGGGTCGGGTCGGGGTCGAGCGCCCGGACCGACGGCTCCGCGGGGCTCTTCTGGGTCTGCTGGGGCTGGTGTGACCAGGGCGTCGTCGTGGCCGCACGCCACGCCGGGCGGGCTCCGCGAGAGGCCGTGTCGGCCTCGTTAGCGTGGGAGTCCGGTACCGGAGGAACGCAGGGGAGTGGCATGAGCGAGCGGCGTGAGGCCGGTCGTGCTGCCTCCTACCGGCCCGACATCCAGGGTCTGCGTGCCGTGTCGGTGCTGGCGGTCATCGCGGCGCACTACGGGCTGCCGGGCGCCCAGGGCGGCTTCCTCGGCGTCGACGTCTTCCTCGTCGTCTCCGGCTTCCTGATCACCCAGCTGCTGCTCGCCGAGGTGGCCCGCGAGGGCCGGTTGTCCCTGCGCGACTTCTACGCCCGGCGGGCGCGCCGGATCCTGCCGGCCGCGACCGTCGTGCTCGTCGCGACCGTCGCCATCTCCTCGGCCGTGCTCGGCGCCGCGGCCGCCCTGGAGACCGTGCGCGACGCGGCCTGGGCGACCGTGTTCGCCGCCAACGTCCGGTTCTCCTCGGTCGGCACCGACTACTTCGCGCGCGACCAGGTCACCTCCCCGCTGCAGCACTACTGGTCGCTGTCGGTCGAGGAGCAGTTCTACGTCTTCTGGCCGCTGCTGGTCGTGCTCTGCCTGGTCGTCCTCGGGCGGCGCCGCGGCGGCCGTCGCGCCACCTGGCCCCTGCTGGTCGTCGTCGCCGGGGGGGTCGTCGGCTCCTTCTGGTACGCCGTCGAGCTGTCCCACGTCGAGCCCGTCGCCGCCTACTTCTCGACCCCCGGCCGCGCCTGGGAGCTCGGGGTCGGCGCGCTGGTCGCCATCGCCGGTGCCCGGGTCGTCGCGCCCCTGGGGCCCCGGGCCCGCGGGCTGCTGGCCGCCACCGGGCTGGTGGGCATCGCCCTGGCCGTCACCACCTTCGACCGGACCACCCAGTCGCGCGCCGAGTTCGTCGCCGTACCGGTCGTGGCCACGGCGATGGTGCTGCTGGCCGGCCTGCGCCGGCCCGGGCCGACGGGCGCCGACGACGTACCCCTCGCCTGGCCGCAGCGGCTCCTCGGCATCCGCCCGCTGCGCGCGATCGGCGACTGGTCCTACTCGCTCTACCTGTGGCACTGGCCGCTGCTGGTCGTGCTCGAGGCCCGCTACGGCACGGTCTCGGCGATCGCCCGCCTCGACCTTCTGCTGCTCTCCCTCGCCCTGGCGGCGCTGACCTACCGCTGGGTCGAGCAGCCGCTGCGCAGCCCGGTGCGGCTGCCGCGGTGGCGCGCCATCGCGCTCTACCCCGCCTCGGTGTGCGTGCTCGCCCTGACCTGCGCGCTCGGCTGGTCCTTCGCGCAGCACCAGGCCGCGACCTACGGCGAGGGCCCGCCGGTCACGCTCGAGGGCTCGGGCCTGGTCACCGACTCGCGCGTCGACGTCAGCCCCGACCCGGTCGTCGCGCTGGTGCAGGCCTCGGTCTACGCCGGTGAGCGCGGCCGGCCGGTGCCGCGCGAGCTGCGCCCGGCCCGCCTCGAGCTGTCCGAGAGCATCGCCGGCGTGGGGGAGTGCGACTACAGCCCGGCCGGGACCCGCGTGGTCTGCCCGCGCGGCGACACCTCCGCCGACCGGTCGATCGTCGTCATCGGCGACTCCCACGCCCGCATGTGGATCTCGGCGTTCGAGCGGATCGCTGCGCGCGAGGGCTACCGCACCTACTACTTCGTCAAGCCGCTGTGCACCGCCGCCGACATCACCGTCACCGACCCGGCCGGTGCAGCGCCGTGGGGCGACTGCGACGCCTTCCGCGACTGGGCCTTCGACCAGGTCGACGCCCTGCAGCCGGCGCTGACCGTCGTGGCCAGCACCGCGCCCGAGGGCGACGTCCACACCGCCGCCGGCACGGCCGTCGCCGCCGACGACCCGCGCCGCGCGGCCGTCATGCAGCAGGCCTGGACCTCCACCTACGACCGCGTCGCTGCCTCCTCCGACGACGTGCGCCTCATCCGCGACGTACCGCTGGCCGACGTCGCCCCGGGCACCTGCCTGACCACGGGCGAGCCCGACCTCGGCGACTGCCTGTTCACCCCCGACGCTGTCCACGAGGCCGAGGCCGACGTGTCGGTGCGGGCGGCGGCGGTGGCCGGTGTGCCCTACGTCGACCCGCGGCCGTGGCTGTGCTGGCAGCAGCGCTGCGCCGCCGTCGTCGGCGACGTCATCCCGTACATCGACCGCAGCCACCTCACCGCCGTCTACGCCGGGCTGCTCGGGGAGTCGCTCGGCCGACGGCTCGGGATCTGGACCGTCTGAGCTCTCCGAGTGAGGGTGACCTCACTTTGGTTAGGCGACCCTGACAAGCAGGCGTACGCTCTCGCCGTGTTCGCCAACTACCTCATCGGGCTCCGGGAGGGCCTCGAGGCCGCACTGGTGGTCACCATCCTCGTCGCCTACCTGGTGCGCACCGGACGGCGCGAGCTGCTGCCGCGCATCTGGGCCGGCGTCGGCATCGCGGTCGCGGTGAGCCTCGCGTTCGGGGCGGCGCTCACCTTCGGCCCCCGGGGGCTGACGTTCGAGGCCCAGGAGCTGATCGGCGGCGGGCTGTCCATCGTCGCGGTCGGCTTCGTGACCTGGATGATCTTCTGGATGGCGCGCGCCGCCCGCTCGATGAGCGGCGAGCTGCGCGGCCAGGTCGACCGCGCGGCCGAGGGCGGCCGCTGGTCCCTCGTCGTCGTGGCCGTGCTCGCGGTCGGCCGCGAGGGCCTCGAGACCGCGTTGTTCCTGTGGGCCGCCACCCAGGCCGGCACCCGCGAGACCGCCGGCGCGGTCACCGCCACCTGGGAGCCGCTGCTCGGTGCCGGGCTCGGCCTGCTCACAGCGGTCGCCGTCGGCGTCGCGCTCTACCGCGGTGTCGTCAGCATCAACCTGTCGACCTTCTTCACCTGGACCGGCGCGTTCCTCATCGTCGTGGCCGCCGGCGTCCTGGCCTACGGCGTCCACGACCTGCAGGAGGCCGGTGTCCTGCCCGGGCTCGACAACCTGGCCTTCGACGTCTCCGACACCATCGCGCCCGGCAGCACCCTCGGCACCCTGCTCAAGGGCGTCCTCAACTTCTCACCCGCCACCACCTGGCTCGAGGCCGCCGCCTGGCTGCTCTACGTCGTCCCCGTGATGACGGTCTTCGTCATCGGCGTACGCCGCCGCAGCGGCAGCACCCCGGCCCCCGCGCCGGCCCCCGTCTCCTGACCCACCCCTCCCGACCACCGAAGGACCTCCCCGTGCGCACCACCCTGACCCTCGCCGGCCTGCTCCTGGCCGCACCGGCCCTCGCCGCCTGCACCGACAACACCGCCTCCGACGGAGCCGCGGGCGACGACCGCTCCTTCGCCGTGACGTCGTCCGACGACGCCTGCGAGGTCTCGGGGGCCGAGGCGCCGTCCGGGGCGCTCGAGTTCGAGGTCACCAACACCGGCTCGCAGGTCACCGAGTTCTACGTCCTGGCCGACGACGGCCTGCGCATCGTCGGCGAGGTCGAGAACATCGGCCCCGGCGTCTCGCGCTCGCTCACCGTCAAGGCGCCCGAGGGCGACTACTTCACCGCCTGCAAGCCGGGCATGAAGGGCGACGGCATCCGGTCGGCGTTCACGGTCACCGCCTCCGAGGACGGCGAGGAGGAGCTCAGCGCCTCCGACCAGCAGCTCGTCGACGAGGCGCTCGCCGGCTACAAGCTCTACGTGCGCGACCAGTCGGCGCAGCTGCTCGAGAAGACCCAGCGCTTCGTCGACCTCTACACCGCCGGCGACGACGACGCGGCCCGCGCGCTCTACCCCGAGGCGCGCACCCACTGGGAGCGCATCGAGACGGTCGCCGAGTCCTTCGGCGACCTCGACCCCAAGATGGACCTGCGCGAGGCCGACCTCGAGCCCGGCCAGGAGTGGACCGGCTGGCACCTGCTCGAGAAGGACCTGTGGCCCGCCGAGGCCGTGGACTACCGCGCGCTCACGCCCGAGCAGCGCGCGACGTACGCCGCCGACCTGCTGACCAACACCCAGACCCTCGACACCGAGATCCAGGGCCTCGACTACACGATCGACCAGGTCGCCAACGGCTCGCGCGGCCTGCTCGAGGAGGTCGCGACCGGCAAGGTCACCGGCGAGGAGGAGTTCTGGTCGCACACCGACCTGTGGGACTTCCAGGCCAACGTCGACGGCGCCCGCGTCGCCTACGAGGGCGTGCAGCCGATCGTCGAGGCCAACGACCCCGACCTGGCCACCGAGCTCACCACCCGCTTCGAGGAGCTGCAGGTGCTGCTCGACGCGCAGCGGCAGGGCGACGGGTTCACGCTCTACACCGACCTCCCGCCCGAGGAGATCAAGGCGCTCTCCGACGCCGTCAACGCGCTGTCCGAGCCGCTCGGCGGCCTGACCGCCGCGGTCGTCTGAGGTCGTCGTGGGAACGGCCCGCGTCTCGCGCCGAGGACTCCTCGGCGGCAGCGTCGCCGCCGCCGGGGTCGCCGGCGCCTACGCCGCGGGCCGCGCCGGGGC
>JAOPXU010000146.1 GCA_025964985.1 Nocardioides sp. | reverse complement strand
CGATCACCGCGCTCGCGGCCGGAGCGATCCTCACGATGATCTCCGACACGATGATCCCCGAGGCGTTCGAGCGCACCCACCTGTACGCCGGACTGATCGCCGCCCTCGGCTTCCTCGCCGCCTTCACCATCGCGCGCGCCTGACGCCTCGAGGCGGGCGCTGCGACAGCCAACAACCAACCTCTGCTGCGCCATGCTCTGTGGCGCCCGTCACACCGACCAGACACGAGGTTGACCCATGCCCGACCCAGCCAGCGACGCAGCAACGACGTCCGAGCGCTACGACGTCATCGTGGTCGGAGGTGGGTCGGCCGGTGCGGTGGTCGCCACCCGGCTCAGCGAGGACCCCGCCGTCCGGGTCGCGCTGATCGAGGCCGGCGGCACTCCGCCGCCGCACGAGGCCATGCCGGCGGCGGTCGCCTCGCTGCAGCTCGACCCCGAGGTCGACTGGATGTTCACCGGTGACCCGGGCGGTGCGGGCAAGGGCCTCACCGACGGCCGGATGATGGTGCCGCGCGGCAAGATGCTGGGCGGCTCCTCGGGCCTCAACTACATGGCCTACGTGCGTGGCCACCCCGGTGACTTCGACGGCTGGGCCGCCGACGGCGGCAAGGGCTGGTCCTACGACGACGTGCTGCCCTACTTCGAGAAGAGCGAGGACCTCGCACCGCCCGACCCGCCCGAGGGCGTCGTGATCGACGAGGAGGCGCACGGCACCGGCGGCCCGCTCGGCGTCTCGGTGCGCTCGCCGCGCACGGTGGCCGCCGAGCAGTTCGTCGAGGCGGCGGTCGCCGCCGGCATCCCCATGGGCGACTACAACGGCCGCGACCGGGGCGGCCCGACCGGGCTGAGCTCGCTGTTACAGACCTCGACCCGCGACGGCAAGCGCTCCTCCACGTTCCACGCCTTCCTCGAGCCGGCGATGGAGCGTCCCAACCTGACGGTGATCACTCACGCCCTGGTTGAGCGGGTGCTGCTCGAGACCGACGGCGCCGGGCCGCGGGCGACCGGGGTGCGCTACCGCGACCGCGACGGCGCCACCCACGACGTGCACGCCGACCGCGAGGTCGTGGTCAGCGCCGGGGCGATCGGCTCGCCCCAGCTGCTCCTGCTCTCCGGCATCGGCCCGTCGGCCGAGCTCGCGGAGGTCGGCGTCGAGTGCGTCGTCGACAACCCTCACGTCGGCAAGCACCTCAAGGACCACCTGCACCTGCCGCTGGCCTTCCCGGCCCCCGGCGTGGCGCTGTCGATGACCGAGATCGCGATCTCCCTGGGCCCCGACGCGCTGCGGGCGCCCGCCGGCCCACTGCCCGCCGACCCGGCCGACGACGCCGACCTGCCGCCCGAGCTCGCGGCGCTCAAGGCCGAGGCCGGGCGCCGGCTGATGGAGTGGGCGACCACGGGCCAGGGCCTCGCGTCGTCGTCGCTGTACGACGCCGTCGCGTTCTTCTCGACCGGGCTCGGCGACCTGCACACCCACGACGCCCAGATCGGCCTGCTGGCCTGCGGCTACACCCCCGACATCTGGCAGCACCTCTTCCGCGTCGACCCGGCGGCGTACTTCGCCGACCCCGTGGCGGCGCTGGCGCCGGACGCCGAGACGGTCGTGGTGCTGCCCAACCCGGTGCAGCCGCACTCGGAGGGCGAGGTGCGGCTGGTCAGCGCCGACGCGGCCGACGCTCCCCGCATCGACCTCAACTACCTCGACGACCCGCACGACGTCGCCGTCTTCCTGGCCGTCATCCGGCGCGCGCTGGAGATCGTCGACTGCTGGCCGGGCGCGGGCATCGGGCCGCTGATGGTGCCGCCGGCCCTGGCCGAGGCCCACGGCCACACGACCGGTGACGTGCCGAGCGACGCGCTGCTCGAGGACATGGCGCGCCACTACGCGCTCACCGTCTACCACGAGACGTCGACGTGCCGGATGGGCAGCGTGGTCGACGCCGAGCTGCGCGTGCACGGCGTCGCGGCGCTGCGGGTGGCCGACGCGAGCGTGATGCCGACGGTGGTCAGCGGCAACACCAACGCCGCCGCCATCATGATCGGCGAGAAGGCCGCGGAGATGCTCGCCGAGGACCACGGCGTGCGGCTGGCGGCGACCGTCGGCTGAGCGCCGTACGGTGGGCGGCGTGCGCCGTCTCGTCGTCCTCGCCTCCGTGTGGGCCGTGCTGCTCGTGCTCGTCGTGAGCGCCCCGGTGTCCGCGCGGGTCGAGCCGCTGCCCGTGGGCACCGACGTCGACTACCAGCTCGGCGGCCCGGACGACGTCCCGGCCCACGTCGGGATCGTGGTGCGCGACCGGACCGCTCGCGTCGCGCCCGGTCGCTACAACGTCTGCTACGTCAACGGGTTCCAGACCCAGCCCGACGCCCGGCGCTTCTGGCGCGGGCACTGGCAGCTGGTGCTGAAGCGCGACGGCCGGCCCGTCGTCGACGAGGCCTGGGGGGAGTGGCTGCTCGACCTGCGCACGCCTGCGCAGCGCCGGGCGCTCGCCCGCATCGTCGGCGGGTGGGTGGCCGGCTGTGTGCGCGACGGGTTCCAGGCCGTCGAGCTCGACAACCTCGACTCGTTCACGCGCTCCGGCGGGCTGCTCGACCGGGGTGACGCGATCGCCTACGCCCGCCTGCTGGTGCGCCGTGCGCACGCCGCCGGTCTGGCCGTCGGGCAGAAGAACCTCGCCGGCTACGACGGCACCCGGATCGGCTTCGACTTCGCCGTCTCCGAGTCCTGCGCGCAGTACGCCGAGTGCGGGCGCTACGTGCGCCACTACGGGTCACGGGTGCTGATGGTCGAGTACCGCCGGCCCGACTTCGACCGCGCCTGCCGCACCCACGGTCAGACGCACGCGGTCGTGCTGCGCGACCTCGACCTCAGCCCGTCCTACGCACCGCGGTGGTGCTGAGCCTCAGTCGAGGACCTCACCGGCGTCGGCCTCGCCGGCGTCCTCCTCGATGGCGGCCGCGAGGGCGTCGATCTGGTGGTCAGCCAGCGTGACGCCGACCTCGTCGAGGCCCTTGCGGACCTCCTCCTTGACCGTCCCGTCGGTCGCGGTCTCCTGCCACGAGGAGACGCGGTCGAGGACAGCCTGGACGGCGGTGATCTTGTCGGGGTCGATGCTGGAAGCCATGTGTCCTGTGTAGTCGAGTCGGACGCCGGGTCCCGACACCTACCGGGGTGAGATCAGGCGGCGACCCGGTCGGCGTACCAGCGCTCGACGAGGTCGAGGTAGTCCTCCGGGCTCTCCATCATCAGCGCGTGGCGGCGGTCGTCGAGGACGTGACCCTGCCAGTCGGTACGCCGGGCCAGGACCCCGCGCAGCACGCGGGCCGGCACCAGCGCGTCGGCGGTGCCACCCAGGATCATCGTGGGGGCCTGGATCGCCTCGATCGCGCGCCACACGCGGCGCGGGTCGACCCAGGTGCGGGCGATCGACAGCAGTGCCGTCAGCAGGGCGCGGCGCTGGTCGTCGGCGTCGGCGCCCTCGCGGGTCTCGCCGAACTCGCGGGCCATCAGGTCGAGCAGGGCGGGGTCGACGTCGTCGGGCGCGCCGAAGATGAGGCCGAGCAGGGCACGCTTGCGGCGCCGGTCGAGGACCTCGGGCACCGCACCGAGCAGGCCCAGCGCGGCCGCGGAGCCGGTCGAGACGGCGATGGGGCCGAGGCCGGCGATGGTCGCACGGCTCGGCACGAGGATCTGCAGCGGCGAGGTCGGCGGCAGCGCGGGGGAGACCAGCACCAGGCGCGTCACGCGCTCGGGGTGGGCCGCGGCGACCAGGACGGAGATCAGCCCGCCCATGGAGTTGCCGTGCAGGGCGAACTCCGACCAGCCCAGGGCGTCGGCCACGGCGACGACCAGGTCGGCGTAGGCGTCGACGGTGAGCTCGTCGTCGTCCGCGACCGGCGTACGGCCGAAGCCGGGGAGGTCGAGGGCGACGACCGGTCCGCGGGCGGCGAGCCCGTCCATGACCTGGACCCAGGTGACCGCCGAGCCGCCCAGGCCGTGGACCAGCAGCTGCGGCTCGCCCTCACCGCTGCCGTGGCGGCCGGGAGCCCTCAGGATGCGGACCGAGTGGCCACCGACCTCGATCCGGTCGTCGACGACGTGCGGCCAGGACGTGCCGATCGGGGTGCCCATGGCCCCACCCTGCCGTGCGGAGGACGTCGGGCGTGGGGTGTTCACGAGGACAACCCGTTGAGCACGTCGGTCATCTGCTGCTCGGTCTTGGTGCCGAGGCGCTCGAACAGCAGCTTGAGGAGCGGCTCACCGAGCTTGCCGGCGCCCTTGGGCTCGATGACGGCCTCGTAGGTGATCTCGCTGCCGCCGTTCTTGGCCTGCACGGTGATGGTGTCGGTCGTGTGGGCCGAGTCGTTGTCGCCGCTGAATACCAGCCGGCCGGGCGTGAGCGTCTCGAGCGTGTAGGTCAGCTCGGTGGTCACGCCGGCGATCTTGGACACGTCGTGCCACCGGGTCCCGACGCGCACCTCGCCCGGGGACTCCTGCGTGCAGCTCTCGGTGCCCGGGTCCCAGGCCTCGGCGTGGGCGAAGTCTTTGAGGTAGCCGACGACGGTGGCAGGGTCGGGGTTGACGGTGAACGTGCGCTCGACGGTGGTCATCGTTCGACGGTAAGGAGGTGTCCTGGCCCGCGGCTCACCCGCGCGGAC
This sequence comes from Nocardioides sp., assembly GCA_025964985.1. Taxonomy (GTDB): domain Bacteria; phylum Actinomycetota; class Actinomycetes; order Propionibacteriales; family Nocardioidaceae; genus Nocardioides. The sequence continues at coordinate 6,346 of JAOPXU010000146.1, read as the reverse complement.
TCACCCCTGTGAGGCGGGTCTCAGCCCGTCGCGCGGCGCGCGCGGTAGGCCGCGACGGCGTTGCGGTTGCCGCAGGCGGTCGAGCAGAAGCGGCGCGAGCGGTTGCGCGAGAGGTCGAGGACGATGCCCTCGCAGTCGTCGTCGGCGCACACCCCGAGCCGCGAGAGCTCGTCGGCGCGGATGACGTCGACCATCGACATGGCGGTCTCGACCCGGATCCGCGTCGCCCAGGGGGCGTCCTGGGCCACCGCGTGCAGGTGCCAGTCGAACTCGTCGTGACGCACCAGCCGGGGGACCGCCTGCTCCTCGGCGAGCATCCGGTTGACCTGCACCACGGCCTCGTCGCGCTCGGCGACGAGCAGAGCGCGCAGCTCCTCGCGCAGGGCGAGGACGGCGTCGCGCTCGGCCGCGTCGCCGTCGTGGCGGCCGGTGTAGGCGAAGTCGGCGAAGAAGGCCGACAGCTCGTCGACGGTCCGGATCGTCTCGGGCTCGAGGGCACTGTTGGCGAGGACGACCGCGGCCTGCAGGGCGATCTCGACGTCATGGGCGAATACCACGTTGACAGATTACCGCACCCCGCATACGGTCATGAGCCATGACGACGTTGGCTGATGACACCACGCGGGCCCGCAGCTCGTCGACGACCACCGGACTGGCGCTCGCGCTCACCTCGGCCATCACCTTCGGGCTCTCCGGCGCCCTCGCCCGCCCGCTCCTCGACGCCGGCTGGAGCGCCGGCTCGGTGGTGCTGTGCCGCATCGCGCTCGGCGCGCTGGTCGTCGTACCGTTCGGCGTCCGGGCGCTGGACGGCCAGTGGCACCTGCTGCGCACCAACGCCCGCCTCATCGCGATCTACGGGCTGCTCGCCGTCGCCGGCGCCCAGTTCGGCTACTTCTCCGCCGTCGCCCACATGCAGGTCGGGCCGGCGTTGCTCATCGAGTACACCGCCCCCGCCGCCGTGGTCCTGTGGTTCTGGCTGCGCCACGGCGAGCGCCCCGGCGCGGTGACGCTCGGCGGCGCCGCCGTCTGCGCGCTCGGGCTGGTCCTGGTGCTCGACCTGCTCTCCGGCGCCGACCTCAGCACCACCGGCGTGCTCTGGGCCCTGGCCGCCATGGTCGGCTGCGCCACCTACTTCATCATCAACGGCGACGACTCCACCGGCCTGCCGCCGCTTTCGCTGGCCGCCGCCGGCCTCCTCGTCGGCACCGTCGCGCTGGGCGTCCTCGGCCTCGTCGGCCTGATGCCCATGCGGGCCACCGCCGCGACGGTCGAGTACGCCGGCCTCGGCATCGAGTGGTGGGTGCCGATGCTCGCGCTCGGCCTGGTCACCGCCGCCGTCGCCTACGTCACCGGCATCGCCGCCGCTCGCCGCCTCGGCTCCCGGCTCGCGTCGTTCGTCGCGCTCAGCGAGGTCGTCGCCGGGGTGCTCTGGGCGTGGCTGCTGCTCGACCAGCTGCCGGCGCCCGTGCAGCTGCTCGGCGGCGCGCTCATCCTGCTCGGGGTGGTCGGGGTCAGGCTCGGCGAGCGGCGCGTCGTCTCGTCCGAGGCCGACGTACCTGTGTGAACCGCAGCGGATGGTCTCGTGACGGTTCCTAGCGGAACCTCCTCGACCGACGTGTGGTGGGCACACGTGGGTCGAGGAGCTCGCGCTGGCGAGCGTCACGAGACCACATCCTGCAAGGTCCGCGCGCGACTCGATCCGCACCTGCGGTCGATGGTCTCGTGACGGTTCCTGGCGGAACCTCCTCGACCGACGTCGGTGAGCACACGTGGGTCGAGGAGCTCGCGCTGGCGAGCGTCACGAGACCACATCCTGCAAGGTCCGTGCGCGACTTGACGTGCACCTGCGGTCGATCGGTCTCGTGACGGTTCCTGGCGGAACCTCCTCGACCGACGTGTGGTCAGCACACGTGGGTCGAGGAGCTCGCGCTGGCGAGCGTCACGAGACCACATCCCGCAAGGTCCGTGCGCGACTTGACCTGCACCTGCGGTCGATCGGTCTCGTGACGGTTCCTAGCGGAACCTCCTCGACCAACGTGTGGTGAGCACACGCTGGTCGAGGAGCTCGCGCTGCCGAGCGTCACGAGACCACATCCTGCAAGGTCCGTGCGCGACTTCACGTGCACCTGCGGTCGATCGGTCTCGTGACGGTTCCTAGCGGAACCTCCTCGACCAACGTGTGGTGCGGAGGTTCCTGTCGGAACCTCCTCGACCAGCGTGTGGTGCGGTGGTGGTTGCGGACTAGCGCTCGTCCTGGCGCTTGACGACGACCTCGCGCAGGATCAGCAGGACCGCGGCGGCGGTGGGGATCGCGAGGAGGGCACCGACGATGCCGAGCAGGGCGGTGCCGATGAGGGCGGCGATGACCGTGACCGCGCCGGGGACGTCGACGGACTTCTTCATCACGCGCGGGTAGATGACGTAGTTCTCGACCTGCTGGTAGATCACGTAGAAGACGACGCAGGCGATGCCGGCGTTGACGTCGGTGGCGAAGGCGATCGCGGTGACGACGACGGCGCCGATGGTGGCGCCGATCATCGGGATGACGTCGAGCAGCGCCACGACGAAGGCAAGGGCGACGGCGTACTCGCCGAGGCCGACGACGAAGAGGAACACCAGCGAGGTCAACCCGGCGCACAGGGCGACGACGAAGGCGCCGGAGACGTAGCCGCCGATGTTGATGATGACCTTGTCGCCGAGGCGGGCCACCCGGTTGCGGCGCGTGGCGGGGGCGAGGCGGTAGAGCGCGTTCTTGGTCGTCTCGAGCGAGGCGAGGAAGTAGAGCGTCAAGACGATGATGATGAAGGCGTTGAACAGCGCCGACAGCACCCGGAGCCCGAAGCCGAGCGCCCCGCCGAAGATGCCGGAGACGAAGTCGCCGTTGGCGACGTAGTCCTGGATCTTGGCGATGACGTCGTACTCGGCGTCGAGCTCCTGGATGCGCTCGTTGCCCTGCAGGTCGTCGAGCCAGCCGGGCGCGCGCTCGGTCAGCGTCGAGACCTGGTCGGTGATGACCGGGACGATGGCCACGACGAACAGCGCCACCGCGCCGAGCGCCGCGGTGATGACCGCCGCGCAGGCCAGCGAGCGGCGCAGGCCGCGCCGCTCGAGGAACATCACCGACGGGTTGAGGCCGCAGGCGAGGAACAGCGAGACGACGACCAGCAGCAGCACGGAGCCGATGCCGGTGATCGCCTGGAACAGGAACCACGCGAGCAGCGCGCCGAGGCCGCCGACGAACCCGAAGTAGAACGGGCTGCGCTTGTCGAACGGCGCGCCCTGCTCGCCGTAGTCGGGGCCCACCCGCGTGCTGCCGCGGGCGCCGTCCCCCTTCCCGTCGGAGTCGTCGTGGGCGGCGGCCACGCGGGCGGCGACCTCGTGCAACGGCTCCTCGGGAAGGGGACTCACCATCAGCCCTGCGGCTGCTCGGAGTCGTCGTCGCCGGCGAAGCCGGCCACCACGTCGCGCAGCGAGGCGAGCTGGGCGGTGATCGAGTCGCGACGCTTGATGAGCCGGTCGAGCTCGGCGCGGGTGGCGGCGACCTCGCGGGCGGCGGTGTCGTCGCTGTTGGCCAGGACGGCCTCGGCCTTCTGCTGCGCGGCCGCCACGATCTGCGCGGCCTCGCGCTTGGCGCGCTGCACGGCGCTCTCGGCCTCGGTCACCGCGGACTTGCGGCTCTCGTTGGCCTGCTTGGTGGCGGCAGCGGCGCGTTCCTCGGCCGCGGCGGCACGGCGCTCGGCCTCCTCGACCAGGCGCTTGGTCTCGGCGACGGCGGTGTTGTGGTGGTCGGTGGCCTCGCGGGCGAGGCGCTCCTTCTCCACGGCCAGGGTGCGGCGGGCCTCCTGGACCTCACGGTCGGCCGCGGCGCGGGCCTGCTCGACCTCGCGGGTCGCGCCGGTGCGCATCTCGCTGGTCTCCTGCTGCGCGGCCAGGCGCAGCTGGTCGGCCTCGCGCTGGGCGGCGGCCACGATGTCGGTGGCCTCGGAACGCGCGAGGGTGCGCTCCTGCTCGGCGTCGGCGGTGACCCGGGACCGTGCCTCGTCGAGCTCGCGCAGCTGGACGACCTTCATGTCCTCGACCTCGCGGGTCGCGTTGGCGCGGATCGCCTTGGCGTCACGCTCGGCCTGCGCCCGGATCTCGCCGGCGTCGCGCTGGGCGGCACCGCGGATCTCGTCGGCCTCCTCCTCGGCCAGGCGCAGCATGGTGCTGGCGCGACCGCCGAGACCGGCGTACGACGGGGTCTGCTGCTCGGCGAGCTGCGCGCGCACGTCGTTCATCTGCTTCTCGAGGTCGATCACGCGGCGCTCGGACTCGGTCAGGCTGGCACTCAGACCGGCCTTCTCACTGCTGAGCTGGCGCACACGCGAGTCGACTGAGGCGCGGTCGTAGCCGTTGCGGCGCACGACCGGGAAGGTGCTCTGGGCCGCGGTCGTCGCCGGGGCACCGGTGGGGGCCGGGGGCAGCACGGGGCGTCCGGCCTGGGGCTGCGGTGCCGGTGCGGGCGCTGGGGCCGGGGTGGGACGGGTGCGCGTGGCGCCGCCGTTGGACGCGACGGCCGGGATGACCTGCGTGCGCTCGGAGTCGGCGTCGGAGGCGGTGTCGGAGGCGGCCGAGGAGCCGCCCTTCTGAAGGGTCGGCGACGCCTCGGGGGCGTCGGTGTCGTCCGGCTCCTCGTCGAAGATGGACAGGCCTCGGTCGTTCATCCGGTGAACCTCGCTCAGGGTCGGGGGGTGGGAAGGTGCCCAGGGAAAGGCAGGTGCCCAGTCTCCCTGATCGGACCCCCCGATCCCACCCCGACCCGGCCGGGTGTCCGGCCGGATCCGGGTGAGAGGGCTCTCAGCCCGCAGGGGCGCGAATCGCCCCCTCCGAGGTGGTCTGGTCAGACCCCGCGGAAGCGGTTGATCGCGTCGAGGTGCTTGGCGCGCAGCTCGTGGTCGCGCACGCCGAGGCCTTCTTCGGGGGCCAGGCACAGGACGCCGACCTTGCCCTGGTGCTTGTTGTGGTGCACGTCGAGGGCGGCCTGACCGACCTCGTCAAGGGTGTAGGTGCGCGACAGGGTGGGGTGGATCTTGGCTTGGGCGATGAGGCGGTTGGCCTCGTAGGCCTCGCGGTAGTTGGCGAAGTGGGAGGACACGATGCGCTTGAGGTTCATCCACAGGTAGCGGTTGTCGTACTCGTGCATGAACCCGGTGGTCGAGGCGCAGGTGGTGATGGTGCCGCCCTTGCGGGTGACGTAGACCGAGGCGCCGAAGGTCTCGCGGCCGGGGTGCTCGAAGACGATGTCGATGTCCTCGCCGCCGGTGAGCTCGCGGATGCGCTTGCCCAGGCGCTGCCACTCCTTGGGGTTCTGCTCGGTGCCCTCGTCGTTCCAGAACTTCCAGTTCTCCTCGGAACGGTTGATCACGTGCTCGGCGCCCATGGAGCGCACGATCTTGGCCTTCTCCTCGTTGGAGACCACGCAGATCGGGTTGGCGCCGCCGTTGAGGGCGTACTGGGTCGCAAAACCGCCGAGGCCGCCGGAGGCGCCCCAGATGAGGACGTTGTCGCCCTGCTTCATCTGACCGGCATTCTTCGACACCAGCTGGCGGTAGGCGGTGGCGTTGACCAGGCCCGGCGAGGCGGCTTCCTCCCAGGTGAGGTGGGCCGGCTTGGGCAGCAGCTGGTTGGACTTGACCAGCGCGATGTGGGCGAGGCCGCCGAAGTTGGTCTCGAAGCCCCAGATGCGTTGTTGGGGGTCCATCATCGTGTCGTCGTGGCCGGCGGGGTCCTCGAGCTCGACCGACAGGCAGTGGGCGACGACCTCGGTGCCGGGCTTCCACTTGGTGACGCCGGGGCCGGTGGCCAGGACGACGCCGGCGAGGTCGGAGCCGACGACGTGGTAGGGCAGGTCGTGGCGCTTGGTGAGCTCGGAGAGGCGGCCGTAGCGCTCGAGGAAGCCGAAGGTGGAGACGGGCTCGAAGATCGAGGTCCACACGGTGTTGTAGTTGATCGCGGAGGCCATCACGGCGACGTAGGCCTCGCCGGGGCCGAGCTCGGGCAGCGCGACGTCCTCGACGTGCAGCGACTGGCGGGGGTCCTTGTCGCGCGAGGCGAGGCCGTCGAACATGTCGACCTCGTCCTTGTGCACGGTCACGGCCCGGTAGGACTCGGGCAGCGTCAGGGCGGCGAAGTCGTCCGGCGTGGCGTCACCGGCCTGGCTGGCGGTGATGGCGTCGAGGATGTTCTGCACGGTCTGGAGTCTCCTGTACGGGTCGACGAGGTCGTCGGGGCGCGACCAGCCCGCAAGATACCGGGCAGTAACCGGTGGGCACGGCGAGTGTGCGCGAGGTCACCCGGGGTTCACCCC
>JAOPXU010000108.1 GCA_025964985.1 Nocardioides sp. | reverse complement strand
GCGCCCTGGGTGCTGCCCAAGCCGTCGCGGGCCTTCCCCGCAGGCAACGTCACCGCGGTGTCGACGACGCTGGGCTGGCGGCTGGTCAACGAGCGGATGCCGGCGGAGTGGACCACGTCGCTCGGTGAGTGCAACGAGGCGCTGGCCGAGCGGTTCTCGATCTCGCGCGAGCGGCAGGACGAGTTCGCCGCGCAGTCGCACGTGCAGGCCCACGCCGCGTGGGAGGCCGGGCACTACGACGGCCTCGTGGTCGGCGTACCGGGCGTCGAGCTGGCGCGCGACGAGGGCATCCGCCCGGACTCGTCGGTGGAGTCGCTGGCGCGGCTGAAGCCGTCGTTCCGCAGCGTCGAGCAGGGCGGCACGATCACGCCGGGCAACGCGTCACCGCTGAACGACGGCGCCTCTGCGCTGGTCATCGCGGCCGAGGACGCCGACCTCGGCGTCGCGCCGCTGGCCCGCATCGCCGGGCGCGGCGCCCACGCGCTGGACCCGCAGGACTTCGGGATCGCGCCGGTCGAGGCCGCGGACAAGGCGCTCGCGCGGGCCGGGATCTCGTGGTCCGACGTCGACGCCGTCGAGCTCAACGAGGCCTTCGCCGTGCAGTCGCTGGCCTGCCTCGACGCGTGGGACGTCGACCCCGCGCTGGTCAACGCCTGGGGCGGCGCGATCGCGCTCGGGCACCCGCTCGGCGCCTCCGGCGGCCGGGTGCTCGGCACGCTCGCCCACCGGCTGCGCGCCAGTGGCGAGCGGTGGGGCGTGGCCGCGATCTGCATCGGCGTCGGTCAGGGCCTGGCCGTCGTGCTCGAGAACGCCTCGTGACGGGATCACCGAGCGCATCCCCGCCGACCCGGCGCGTTCGTGCGCCGGGTCGACGAGTGAGTGCGCGCTCACCCGGCGCGTTTGTGCGCCGGGTCGGCGGGGGCTACCGGTGAGCGCCACCGTCGTGGTGGACGCCGACGCCGCGGTGGCCGACGTGAGCGACGGCTCGACGGTGCTGGTCGGCGGGTTCGGGCCGGCCGGGATGCCGTTCGTGCTCATCGACGCGCTGCTGCGCCAGGGCGCCACCGACCTGACGATCGTGTCCAACAACGCCGGCAACGCCGACACCGGGCTGGCCACGCTGCTGGCCGCGGGCCGGGTGCGCAAGGTCGTCTGCTCCTTCCCGCGCCAGGTCGACTCGTGGGTCTTCGACGGGCTCTACCGCGACGGCCGCATCGAGCTCGACCTCGTCCCCCAGGGCACCCTGGCGGAGCGGATGCGCGCGGCGGGCGCCGGCATCGGGGCGTTCTACTGCCCCACCGGAGTCGGCACCCCGCTCGCCGACGGCAAGGAGACCCGTGAGATCGACGGGCGCACCTACGTCCTGGAGCTGCCGCTGAGCGGCGACGTCGCGCTGGTCGCCGCCCACCGGGCCGACCGTGCGGGCAACCTCGTCTACAACAAGACCGCCCGCAACTTCGGCCCGGTGATGGCGACCGCCGCGGCGACCACCCTCGTCCAGGTCGCGGAGGTCGTCGACGTCGGCGGCATCGACCCCGAGGTCGTCGTCACCCCCGGCATCTACGTCGACCGCCTGGTCGTGACCGGGTGAGCGCGCGCAGCAAGGACGAGATCGCCGCCGCGATCGCCCAGGACATCCCGCCCGGTTCCTACGTCAACCTCGGGATCGGCCAGCCCACGCTGGTCGCCGACCACCTCCCGGCCGGCTCCGGCATCGTCCTGCACACCGAGAACGGCATGCTCGGCATGGGCCCCGCCGCGGTCGGCGACGCGGTCGACCCCGACCTGACCAACGCCGGCAAGCAGCCGGTCACCGCGCTGGCCGGGGCGTCGTACTTCCACCAGGCCGACTCGTTCGCGATGATGCGCGGCGGTCACCTCGACGTGTGCGTGCTGGGTGCGTTCCAGGTCTCCGCGGGCGGTGACCTCGCCAACTGGCACACCGACGCGCCCGGTGCGATCCCCGCCGTCGGTGGGGCGATGGACCTCGCGACCGGCGCGCGCAGCGTGTTCGTGATGATGACGCTGTTCGCAAAGGACGGGACGCCCAAGCTGGTGCCGCGCTGCACCTACCCGCTCACCGGCCTGGGCTGCGTCGACCGCGTCTACACCGACGTGGCCACCTTTGCGACCGGGCCGGCCGGCGTACGGGTGCTGGCGACGTACGGCGTCACGGTGGCCGAGCTCCGCGAGCGGCTCGGGGTCGACCTGGAAGACTCGACGGAGGCGCCCTGACCGGGGCGCCCCCACCTCTGGAGGTCCTGTGCACGTCGGCGTCGACAGCTTCGTCTCACGGGTCACCGACCCCGGCACCGGCCACGTGGTCGGACCCGCCGAGCGGATGGCCCACCTGCTCGAGGAGATCGAGCTGGCCGACCGCTCCGGCCTCTACTCGTTCGGCATCGGCGAGCACCACCGCGAGGAGTACTACGACTCCGCGCCGCCCGTCATCCTCGCCGCCGCGGCCGCACGTACGTCGCGGATCCGGCTCGGCAGCGCCGTCGCGGTCCTCAGCGCCAACGACCCGGTGCGGGTCTTCCAGCAGTTCGCGACCCTCGACCTGATCTCCGGCGGCCGCATCGACCTGGTCGTCGGGCGCGGCTCGTTCACCGAGTCGTTCCCGCTCTTCGGTCTCGACCTGCACGACTACGACTCGCTGTTCGCCGAGAAGCTCGACCTGCTCCTCAAGATCCGCGAGACCCCGCACGTCACCTGGTCCGGCCAGCACCGCCCCGCGCTCACCGGCCAGGGCATCTACCCCCGTCCGCTCCAGGACCCGCTGCCGATCTGGGTCGGCGTCGGCGGCACCCCCGAGTCGTTCGTGCGCGCCGGCCTCCTCGGCCTGCCGCTCATGGTCGCGATCATCGGCGGCGAGCCGCGCCGCTTCGCCCCGCTCGTCGACCTCTACCGCCGCGCCGGCGCCGAGGCCGGCCACTCCCCCGAGACCCTCAAGGTCGGCCTGCACGTCTTCGGCTACGTCGGCGAGAGCCGCCAGCAGGCCGCCGACACGATCTACCCCGGCTGGCACGAGATGTTCACGTCGGTCTCCCGCGAGCGCGGCTTCCCGCCGCCCAACCGCGCCCAGTTCGACGCCACCAGCGGCCCCGACGGCGCCTTCTTCCTCGGCAGCCCCGACGAGATCGTCACCAAGCTGGGCCGCGTCGCCGACCAGCTGGGCGGCGTACACCGGATCGCGCTGCAGATGACCAACCCGCGCCTGGCCCACGACGACCTGCTGCGCGGCATCGAGCTGCTCGGCGCCGAGGTCGCGCCGCACGTCGTCGACGTCTGAGCAGTCTCCTGCGTCCCGTGCGCACCAGTGGGCCGATGAAGCTGCTGCTTGGCCGATGAAGTTTCGTCGGCCCAGTGAGGGGTTCACCGGCCGGCCGGTGAAACCGGAGGTCGGCGCGGCCGGGCGCGGGGTTTCCCGGCTGACCGGGGAAACCCCGACCGCCCGACCTCAGCCCTCGACCAGCACCACGTGCAACGTCCGCGGCCCGTGCACGCCCTCGACGCGTTCGAGCTCGATGTCGCTGGTGGCGCTCGGACCGCTGATCCAGGTGAGCGGACGGCGGGGGTCGAGGCGGCCCATGGCGTCGGGCACGTCGAGCACGACCTGGTCGGCGCGCACGATGCACACGTGCAGGTCGGGCACGAGGGTGATCGCGCGGCGTCCCTGGTCGGCGTCGTGGTCGAGCACGATCGTGCCTGTCTCGGCGATCGCCACCCGGCAGGCGGTGACGACGGCGTCGACGTCGTCCAGCTCGTGGGCGCTCAGGCGGGTGTCGGCGAGGCGGCTGGGCACGTCGAGCTCCAACCCGTCCGGTACGACGACCCGAGCGCCGGCCGGCAGCGCAGCCGCGACGGCGGCGGCCAGACCCGCAGCGTCCGTCCGTACGACGACCGCCCGGTAGTCCTCGACCCGCTCGACGAAGTGCCCGAGCAGGTCCGCGACCGGCTGGCGACGGGGCGCGACCACCGGCTCAGTCTCGGGAACAGCGCCCGACAGCGCAGTCCGGACTGCAGCGAGCACGTCGTCGCGGGCGTTCACCGGCGTCCTCCGTCGGTGCGCTTCCACCAGGCGCGGAAGGACTCGCGGGGTGCGGGCGGGAGGTCGCGGGCCGACGTCCAGCGGGAGGCGCCGACGCGGCGGGCGACGCCGAGGCCGACGCCGGAGAGCCGTTCGGCGAGGCCGAGGCGGCGTCCGGAGCCGAAGGTCGCGGCGGCGGCCTTCATCGCGACGGCCTCGGGCTTGGGCACCGAGCCGCGGTGCGAGTCGACGACCTTGGAGCGCAGGTGGACCAGCACCTCGGGGATGTCGATGCGCACGGGGCAGACCTCGAAGCAGGCCCCGCACAACGACGAGGCGTAGGGCAGCGAGTCGGTCTGCGGGTCGCCGGTGCCCTTGAGCAGCGGGTTGAGGATCGCGCCGATGGGGCCGGGGTAGACCGAGCCGTAGGCGTGGCCCCCGGTGCGCTCGTAGACCGGGCAGACGTTGAGGCAGGCCGAGCAGCGGATGCAGCGCAGGGCCTGGCGCCCGACGTCGTCGGCGAGCGCGCGGGTGCGGCCGGCGTCGAGCAGGACGACGTGCACCTCCTGCGGCCCGTCGCCGGGCGTCACCCCGGACCAGGTCGAGGTGTAAGGGTTCATCCGCTCGCCGGTCGAGGACCGCGGCAGCAGGCGCAGCAGCGGGTCGAGCTCGTCCCAGGTCGGCACGACCTTCTCGAT
>JAOPXU010000100.1 GCA_025964985.1 Nocardioides sp. | reverse complement strand
AGCGCTGCAGCCCGTCGATCGCGATCTCGACCACCTGCTCGGGCCGCACGTGCACGACGTGGCCCGTGCGGGACGTCTCCAGCGCCAGGAAGCGCTCGGTCTGCCAGGCGAGCATCTCGTCGGTCATGCCCTTGAACGTCTTGCCCAGCATCACGAACCCGCCCGGCCGCTCGGGGTCGCGCGCGCCGAGGTGGATGTTGGACAGCCAGCCGCTGCGCCGACCCGACCCCCACTCGACGGCGAGGACGACGAGGTCGAGGGTGTGCACCGGCTTGACCTTGACCCAGGCCGCGCCGCGGCGGCCGGCGGCATAGGGCGCGTCGAGGTCTTTGACGACGACGCCCTCGTGGCCTGCGGCCAGGACGTCGGCCACGAACGCCTCGGCCGCGGCCGGGTCGGAGGTGACGAGCCGCGGGACCCGGAACTCGGCCGGCACCAGCGCCTCGAGCGCGGCGGCGCGCTCGTGGCCGGGGGAGTCGAGCAGGTCGCGGCCGTCGACGTGGAGGACGTCGAAGAAGAACGGCGTCACCCGCACGCCCTCGCCCATCGCCGTGCGCGACGCGGTCTCCTGGAACGGCCGCGGCCGCCCGGTCTCGTCGAGGGCGAGCACCTCGCCGTCGAGCACGACGGTCTCGGCCAGCAGGGCGAGCGCCACCTCGACGACCTCGGGCAGTCGGGCGGTGATGTCGTCGAGCGAGCGGGTGACGACGAGGACGTCGTCGCCGCGGCGGTGGACCTGGACCCGGATGCCGTCGAGCTTGGTGTCGACCGCGCCCTCGCCGCCCACCTTGACCAGCGCCTCGGCGACCGTCGGCGCCGACGACGCGAGCATCGGCAGCACCGGGCGCCCGACCTCCAGCCCGATGGCGGCCAGCGCCTCCTCGCCGCCCTCGAACGCCGCCCGCACCACCGCGACGGTCGAGCCGGACAGCATCGCCGCGCGGCGTACGGCGGGCAGCGGCAGGTCGGCGACGACGGCGACGGCCTCCTGGACCAGCGCGTCGAGCGCGCCCTGGCGCACCTCGCCGGTCACCAAGGACCGCAGCCAGCGCTGCTCGTCGGCGGTGGCGGCGCCGAAGACTTCGGCGACCGCGGCGGCCCGCAGCGCCTGCGATCCGGCTCCGGCGATGGCGGCAATGCGGTCGAAGGCCTCGTCGACGCCGGCCACGGTCAGCGTCGGGTCGGCGGCCGGCTCGGGCAGCGAGGTCAGCGCCCGCCAGCCCACGCCCGTACGGCGCTGGCGCAGCGACCCGCCCAGGTAGGAGACGACCACCTCGACCTCGGGGCCGGCTCCGGCGCCTCGCAGGAGGTCGGCGAGCAGCGCGACCTTCTCCTTGCGCGAGCGGGTGGCAGCGACGGCCGCCGACGTCTCGACGACACGGGAAAGCAACATGACTGCATCAAACACGGGCGTACCCCCGGTCCGCGCCGGTCGTTGAGCCCGCGGATAGTTAGTCAGCCCTCTCAGATCGCCCTCCCACGGACCGAACAGGACACCTGTGACCCGCTCGAGACTCACCCGCACCGCGGCCCTGGCCGCAGTGTCGGCCGTCGCCCTCACCCTGCCCAACCTCGCCGAGGCGGCGGTCTCCACCCCCGACCTCGCCCCGGCCTCGCGCCCGGTGCTGGTCGGCGGCGACGCCAACGCGGTGCCGTTCGCCGGCGACAACCTCGCCGACCTCTCCTTCGACTCCCGCGCCGCCCTCGCGGCGATCGCCCCGACCACCGCGCAGCGCGCAGCCCTGACCCGCATCCCGGGCGCGGTCGCGACGTGGAACAAGGCCGGCACCCCCCGCGCCATCGGCGTCGACGGCGGGTTCCTCAGCGGCGCCCGCTCCGGTGACCCGGTGGCGATCGCCCGCGGCTGGCTCGATACCCACCGGGCGGCGTTCGGCCTGGCCTCGGGCGACGTCAGCGCGCTGCAGGTCGTGCGCGAGCACGAGCTGCCCGGCATCGGCACCCGCGTCGTGAGCTTCGCGCAGACCTTTGGCGGCGTGGCCTCCGGCATCGGCGGCATCATGACCGTCGTCGTCGACCGCCAGGGCCGCGTCGTGTCCTACGCCGGCGACTCGGTGCGCGACACCCGCCTGCTCGGCTCGTTCGTCCTCGACGCCGCCGACGCCCTCACCGGCGTCATCAGCACGCTGCTCCCCGGCGTCGACTTCGTGGCCCGCACGACCGGCGCGGTCAAGGGCGGCTACGAGGTGTTCTCCGGCGGCGCGGTCGGTCCCGACCAGCTGGTCCGCAAGATCGCGTTCCCGACGGCCCAGGGCGCCGTCGCGGCGTACGCCGTGCTCTCGATCTTCAGCCTCGACCAGGCCTGGGCGACGATCGTCGACGCCCGCACCGGCCGACCGCTGCTGCGCAAGTCGCTGGTGCAGCACGAGGGCGACGGCACCGTCTACGAGAACTACCCGGGTGCGCCGAAGGGCGGCAAGCCCGTCGTCAAGAGCTTCGGCCCCACCGCGACCTCGCCCGGCGGCTACCTCGACCCGACCGGTCTGGCCGGCCTGCCCGGCATCACCACGCTCGGCAACAACGCCAACACCGCGATCGCCTGGACCGTGCCGCTGGTCGCCGCCGACCAGTACAACCGGCCGGTCAGCCCGACGGGCCAGTTCCGCTACCCGTTCACCAACAGCTGGGAGAAGTCGGGGGCCTCGGTGACCGGCTACCAGGCCGACGCCAACTCCGCTGCGACCAACCTCTTCTACCACCACAACCGGATCCACGACGAGTTCTACGAGTTCGGCTTCACCGAGTCCGGCGGCAACTTCCAGCTCGTCAACAAGCCCGGCTCCGGCGGCCTCGGCGGCGACCCGATCATGGGCGGCGCCCAGTCCGGCGCGCTCAACGCGACCGAGTCGGTCTTGGCCCTGGGCCGCAACAACGCCAACATGCTGACGCTGCCCGACGGCATCCCGGGCTTCACCAACATGTACCTGTGGGAGTTCGTCGACGACGTCTTCGAGGGCCCCAACCGCGACGGCGACTACGACACCACGATCATCGAGCACGAGTACGCCCACGGCCTGTCCAACCGCTACGTCGGTGGCGGCGGCCTCGGCTCGCTCGGCACCACCCAGTCCGGCGCCATGGGCGAGGGCTGGGGCGACTGGTTCGCGATGAACGACATGTTCCGCCGCGGCCTGTCGCGCACCGCCGTCACCGCGCCGTACGTCGGCGACCCGCAGCGCGGCATCCGCAACTGGAACTACGCCAAGAGTCCCGCGACGTTCGGCGACTACGGCTACGACATGAGCGGTCCCGAGGTGCACTCCGACGGCGAGATCTGGACCGCCGCGCTGTGGACGCTCCGGTCCAAGATCCTCAAGGCCGTCGGGGGCAACCACGAGAAGGCCTCCGACATCAGCCAGCACATGGTGATGGACGCGATGCCGATCTCGCCGCCGGCGCCGTCGATGCTCGACATGCGCGACGCCATCATCAAGGCGAGCGAGCTGCGTTACGGCGGGCGCTGGACCAACCTGCTGTGGGACGCCTTCGCCGAGCGTGGCTTCGGTGCGTCGGCCTCGACCAAGGGCGAGACCGACACCGACCCGAAGCCCGGCTTCGACGTCAGGAAGAAGTCGCTCAACGGGACGCTCAAGCTGCGCGTCGTCAACGCCTCTGCCGGTGGGCCGGTCAAGGGCGTGCGCGTCCTCGGCGGCCAGTTCGAGGGTCGCGGCACCCCGGTGTTCACCACCGGCCGGACGGGCAGCGGCTCCGCGCGCTTCGCGGCCGGCACCTACACGCTGACCCTGCAGGCCCCCGGCTTCGGCATCCAGCGCATCAAGGTCGCGGTCGCCAAGGGCCGTACCACCGCCACGACCCTGCGCCTGCGCCCCAACCTGATGTCGCGCGCCTCCGGCGCCACCGTCGTCGGCAAGCCGAACCAGGCCAGCGCCTTCCCGGCCGGGAACCTCCTCGACGACACCGAGGCCACCGCCTGGCGCACCGGCACCTCCGCCAAGGCCTACAACCAGGGCCCCGACCGCTCGGTCGCCGTCCGCCTGGCCAAGGTCTCGACCATCCAGGACGTCGCGGTCAGCGTCCTGAAGCCGATCGGCGTCCCCCGCTTCGCGGCGGCCAAGCGGGTGCTCGTGCAGACCTCGATGGACGGCAGGAAGTGGCGCACGGTCAAGGTCGCCCGCTTCACCTTCGCCCAGCCCCGCCCGGCCGTGCCCGACCTCAACCTCCAGACCTACAGCCTCGGCAAGGGCGTGCGTGCCCGCTTCGTCCGCGCCGTGGCCGCCGAGGTCTTCGGGTCCGCCGCCACCAACGGCTCCACCGCGGTGGTCTCCGAGGTCCAGGCCTTCGGCAGGGCCGCCGGCATCAAGCCGCGGCTCCCCGCGGCCGACAAGCCCGTCACCTACTCGGGCTCGGTCGCCGTCGGCAACCCCGCCCAGGGCTCGCTGCTCGGCCTCGACCCCTACAAGCCCGGTGCCACCGAGCTGACCTGGACCTGCCCGGGCCTGCCCAGCGCCAACGGCGGCGACGCCCACTTCGCCAAGCTGCCCGCCGGCGCCGGTGACGGCCTGCACGTGGCCGAGGTCAACGCCGACGTGCCGCTCGGCGAGTTCATGCTCTACTTCTACGACGAGAGCTGCGCCCCCATCGCCGGCGGCGGGTTCATCCTCGACGGGGAGAGCACCGGGATCCCGCCGGGCGCCGTCTACAGCGGCTTCCTGCTGATCTACGGCACGGCCGCGTCGTACACGATCGAGGTCACCGAGCCCCGCTGACCGTTGCGCCTCGACGGCCTCCTCGACCCTCGGATCGGGGAGGCCGTGGCGCGTGTGGGGGCGACGAGATCACCGCTTATGTGGTGATTCTCCGGCTTCTGTCAGGAAACTTCGTACGAGAAGTCGGAGATCCACCGCTGAAGCGGAGATTCTCGGCCAGCCGTCAGGGACGCGGGGTGGTGACCTCGAGGACGGCGGCGGTGACGGCCCCGCGCACGACCTGCTCGAAGACCTCCTCGAGCTGCGGTACGCCGTCGAAGTAGCCGCTGGACTCCAGGGCCACGAAGCCGTGCAGGGCGGAGAAGATCGCCATGCCGGTGGGCAGGATCCGCTCCTCGGGCAGGCCGGTCGAGCGCACCATGACGCCCATCGCCTCGATCACCTCGCCGGCCGCGGCGTAGAAGCCGTCGCGGTCGATCGGCGTACGGGTGAGGGCGGCGTAGCGCTGGGGGTAGGTGCGGGCGAAGGCGCGAAGCTCGTGGCACAGCACGCGCAGGCCGTCGGCGCCGGCGTGGCCCATGGCGGCGCGCTGGACCTGGCGGCCGAGCAACGCCATGGCGCGCACCTGGATCTCGGCGCGCAGGTCCTCGAGGTTGGTGACGTGGTTGTAGAGCGAGGAGACGCGGGTGTCGAGCTCGCCGGCGAGGATGGTCATCGACAGGGCGTCGTAGCCCTCGCGGTCGACGACGGACTCCGCGGTCACCACGACGGTCTCGCGGTCGAGCCGGGCGCGCCGCTCGGTGCCTGGGCTCGTCGCCATCGCGCTGCCGTCCTTCTCTCCCCATGGATGCCTCGCGGCACGAAAGAGTCTCGTGCGCACACGAAGGCCTCTAGGCGGACTATAAACCCGTGAAGTCGGGTTCGCGCCCCTCGGCGAAGGCGGCGAGGGCCTCCAGGTTGGCCGGGCCGCCCATGAGCTCGGCGAACGCCGCGTTCTCGAGCTCGCGCGCGGCGTCGATGCCGGCGCGCAGCGGGGCGATCATCGTGCGCTTGACCGCGACGAGCGAGGAGATCGGCCGGGCGGCGAGCACGGCGGCGTGGCGGTGGGCCTCGGCGAGCAGGTCGTCGGGCTCGCAGACGCGCCAGACCAGGCCCATCGCCAGGGCCTCCTCGGCGGGGACCCACTCGGCCGAGAGCAGCAGCCAGGCGGCGTTCTGGTGGCCGGTCAGCCGCGGGACCAGGTACGACGACGCCGCCTCGGGCGCCACGCCGAGGCTGGTGAAGGGGCACTTGAGCCGCGCGGTCGACGACATGAACGCCAGGTCGGCGAAGCCCAGCACCGTCGTACCGATGCCGAGCCCGAGGCCGTTGACGGCGCACACGAGCGGCTTGTCGAAGGCGACGAGGGCGTCGATGAGGCCGGGGAACCCGTGGCGACCGCGCTCGAACGTCGGGTCGGTGGCGATCCGGTGCATCTCCAGCAGGTCGGTGCCGGCCGAGAACGCCCGGCCCGAGCCGGTGAGCAGGACGACGGCGACGTCAGGGTCCTCGCGCGCGTCGTGCAGGGCGTCGGCGAGGGCGTCGTAGAGCGCCTCGTTGAAGGCGTTGAGGGCCTCGGGCCGGTCGAGGGTGAGGGTCCGCACGCGCGCGTCGTCGGCGATGAGCAGGGTCATGCGCGCAGCGTAGGGAGATGTCGGTGCCGCCGCCTACGCTGTCCGCGTGGACGGAGGGACGGCGGCGCAGCAGCGGGTGTGGCGGCCCGACTGGCCGTGCGGCGTCCTGTCCGTGCTGCGCCTGCACCGCCGCGGCGGTGGCGACCCGACGTTCCGCACCGACGACGCCGGCCGCATCTGGCGTGGCATCCGCACCCCCGAGGGTCCGGCGACGCTCGTCCTCGACAGCCGTCCCGCCCACGGCGAGGTGCACGCCCAGGCCTGGGGCCCGGGCGCCGCGTGGGTGCTCGAGGCGCTGCCCGCGATGCTCGGTGCCCTCGACAGCTGGGACGGCTTCGAGCCGCGCCACCCGGTCCTCGTCGAGGCCCGCAAGCGCCACCCGCACGCCCGCCTCGGCCGCACCGGCCTGCTGATGGAGGCGCTGCTGCCGGCGATCCTCGAGCAGAAGGTGACCGGCCAGGAGGCGTTCGCCGGGTTCCGGATGCTCGTGCACCGCTTCGGCGAGCGCGCCCCCGGCCCCGGCGTCGAGATGCGGCTGTGGGTGCAGCCCGACGCCGCGACGCTGCGCACGGTGCCCTCGTGGGAGTGGCTCAAGATGCACGTCGACCCCGCGCGCTCCCGCGCGGTGGTGACCGTGGCCCGGGTGGCCGACTCGCTCGAGCGCGCGATCGCCGAGGGCCCCGAGGAGACCGAGCGCCGGCTGCGCACGCTGCCCGGCATCGGCCGCTGGACCTGCGCCGAGGTCCGCCAGCGCACCTTCGGCGACCCCGACGCGGTCTCGTTCGGCGACTACCACGTCGCCAAGGACGTCGGCTGGGCCCTGACCGGCACGCCGTTCACCGACGACGAGATGGAGGAGTTCCTCGAGCCGTGGCGGCCCCAGCGCGGCCGGGTGCCGGCGCTGATCGGGATGGCCGGGCTGCGTCGTCCGCGCCACGGCGCCCGGATGGCCCCCCGCACCCACCTGCCTGCGTCGGTCACCCGACCGCGCTGACCGGCTCGCGGCTCAGCTGAGCTCGTGCTCGGCGCGCACCGGCACCAGCGCGACGGCGACGGCCGGCAGCGCGGCGGCCAGGGCGAAGGTGGCGGCGTACCCCGCGTGGGTGACGAGCAGCCCGCCCAGCGGCGGCACGAGTGCGCTGGTGAGGAACTGCGCGGTGTTCTGCAGGCCCAGCGCCCGCCCCGACCAGAACGGGCCGGCGCGCTCGGCGACGGCGGTGAAGGCCAGGCCGTTGTCGGCGACGGTGAGCACGGTGGCCACCACGAGCAGCGGTACGGCGACCGACAGGTCCAGCCCGGCGGCGAGGCCGAGCAGCGCCATCGTCGCCGAGGCGGCCACCGCGACCCAGCGTAGCGGGAGCATCCGGGAGCCGACCAGGTCGGAGAGCTGACCGGCGGCGATGCGGCCGAACGCGGCGATCAGCTGCGCGACGGCGACCAGGGTGCCGGCCGCGGCGGGGGACCAGCCGCGCTCCTCGACGAGCCAGACCAGACTGAAGGTCCACACCACGAACTGGGGCACGACCAGCAGCACGGAGACGCCGTGGATGCGCGCGAGGAACCCGTCGGCGCGGTACGGGTTGGGGGCGCCGCCCTCGACGGCGGGCGGGCGCGGCGGGTCGATGACGACCACGGCGACCACGACCGCGGCGACGGCGGCCGCGACGGTCGGCACCAGGAGCGCGGCGCCGATGCCGTGGGCGTCGGCGAGCACCGCCATCGAGATCGCGGCGACGCCGACCCCGACCGGCTGCGCCATCTGCCGCACGCCCATCGCGAGCCCGCGCCGACGCGGCGGGAACCAGCCGACCACGACACGGCCCGACGCGGCGTTGGCGCTGGCCGCGGCCGCACCGGCCAGGAAGAGCGCGACCCCGAGCAGGACGACGCCACCGACGAGCGAGGCCGCCAGGCTGAAGAACGCGGTCAGGCCCAGCCCGGTGATCAGCACGACGCGCTCGCCGCGCCGGTCGGTGACGACGCCCCACAGGACCAGCGTCAGCATGACGCCGAGCGTGGGGGCGGCGGCCACGACACCGGCGCGGGCCAGGCTGAGGCCGTCCTCGCGCAGGGCCGGAATGAGGAACGCCGGACCGTGGGCGGCGACGGCCGACGCTGCCTGGGCCAGCGTGCTCGCGCCGAGCATCGACCATCGGCGCGCGGCGCCGATCGTCGTGGGCTCGTCGAGGACCGTCACCCACCGAGTAGACCGCGGCGGACGGCGTACGGCGCGGGGATCTCATCGGTAGGAGGTGTGAAGAATCCCACCGCACCACCGCCCCGCTAGGTTGTGCGCGTGCACAGCAGGCTGGACGTCGACAGGTTGCTGGCCATCGTGCGCCGCACGCTGATGACGATCCTCGGCCTGCAGCTCGTCATCGCGATCACGATGTCGGTCGTCGACTCCTACCGTCGGCGCGGCAAGAAGCCGAAGGCGTTCCCGACGACGGCGCCGCGCGAGGTCGAGATCGGCGAGAGCACGGTGACGACCTACACCTACGGTCGCGACCTCTACGACGACATGCTGGCCGCCATCGCCGGCGCGCAGAAGCAGATCCTCTTCGAGACCTACATCTGGAAGGGCGACGCGACCGGCGAGCGGTTCAAGGCGGCGCTCGCCGCGGCGGCCGCCCGTGGCGTCGAGGTCTACTGCATCTACGACGGCTTCGCCAACCTCGTCGTGTCACCGGTGTTCAAGCGGTTCCCGGCGTCGATGAAGGTCCTCAAGTTCCCGGTCTACGCCGCGGGCTGGCGTTTCTTCGACCTGCGCCGCTACGGCCGCGACCACCGCAAGATCCTGGTGGTCGACGACGCGGTCGGGTTCGTCGGCGGCTTCAACATCGGCGACGCCTACGAGACCGAGTGGCGCGACACCCACGTGCGGATCACCGGCCCCGGGGTGTGGGACCTGAAGCGCGCCTTCGCCGACTTCTGGAACCTGCACCGCCGTCGGCGCATCCGCCACAGCGAGCGCCCCCTGCTGCTCGAGACCGCCTCGCAGTGGGAGCCGCGGATCCGCGTGCAGCGCAACGTGCCGCGGCTGTGGATGTTCCCGATCCGCTCGATGTACCTCGAGGCCATCAACCGCGCCAGCAAGAACGTCTGGCTGACGACCGCCTACTTCATCCCCGACCAGGACTTCGTGGACGCCATGAAGCACGCAGCGCAGCGCGGGGTCGACGTACGGCTGCTGGTGCCGCTGAAGTCCAACCACATCGTGGCCGACTGGATCTCGCGCGGGTACTTCTCGCAGCTGCTCGACGCCGGCGTCAAGGTGCTGCGGTTCAAGGGCGCGATGGTGCACGCCAAGACCGCGACCGTCGACGGCACCTGGTCGACCGTCGGCACCGCCAACATCTACCGGCTCAGCCTGCAGGGCAACTACGAGATCAACGTCGAGGTCATCGACGCCGGCCTGGCCGAGCAGCTCGAGGAGATCTTCCGCACCGACGAGTCCTACTGCGCGCCGCTGACCAGCGCCGAGTGGGAGACCCGCGACCTGCACCGCAAGTTCACCGAGTCGTTCCTCGCGCCGCTGCGCCCGTTGCTCTGAGGCCTGAGCGCGTCGTCTTCTGGGGCGGCCGCGCGTGTGCCACCGTGGGGGAGTGGCCTCCCCGACCTTTGACGTCGTCGACCGCACCGACGGCTCCGTCCTCGGCTCGTTCCCGGTCAGCGGCGAG
>JAOPXU010000095.1 GCA_025964985.1 Nocardioides sp. | reverse complement strand
CACCGACCTGGCCAGCGATGCGACCTTCCAGGCCCGCTTCCGCCGCGAGGCGCAGTCGTCGGCGTCGCTGAACCACCCGGCGATCGTCGCGGTCTACGACACCGGCGAGGAGATGTCGACCGACGGCTCCGACGTCGCGCAGCCCTACATCGTCATGGAGTACGTCGCCGGGCGGACGCTGCGCGACATCATCCGCGAGGGCCGCAAGATCCTGCCCGAGCGGGCGCTCGAGATCACCAGCGGCGTGCTGTCGGCGCTCGACTACAGCCACCGCGCGGGCATCATCCACCGCGACATCAAGCCCGGCAACGTCATGCTCACGCCCAGCGGCGACGTCAAGGTCATGGACTTCGGCATCGCCCGCGCGATGAGCGACGCCGCCAACTCGATGACCCAGACCGCCGCGGTCGTCGGCACCGCGCAGTACCTCTCCCCCGAGCAGGCGCGCGGCGAGGCCGTCGACTCCCGCTCCGACGTCTACTCCGCCGGCTGCCTGCTCTACGAGCTGCTCACCGGCCGGCCGCCGTTCGTCGGCGACAGCCCGGTCGCTGTCGCCTACCAGCACGTGCGCGAGCAGGCCGACCCGCCGTCGCACCACGACCCCGACCTGCCACCCGCCGTCGACGCCATCGTGATGAAGTCGCTGGCCAAGCGGCTCGAGGACCGCTACCAGTCGGCCGCCGCGATGCGCACCGACATCGAGCGCTACCTGGCCGGGCGGCCCGTCGAGGCCGCCGTGCCCCCGCCGGTGCCGGTCGAGCCGACCCGCGTCGTACCCGCTGCGATGCCCGTGGCCACGGCCCCCCGCCGTCCCGAGCCGGCCGCCCTGCCGATGTCCGACAACCCGCCGCGCACCGGCCTGTGGGTCGTGCTCGGCCTGCTCCTCGTCGCGCTGCTGGTCGCCGGGTGGTTCCTGGTCAAGGACTCGCTGTTCCCCGACTCCCCCGAGCGGACCGCGGTCCCCGAGGTCGTGGGGATGACCGAGCAGGAGGCCCGTACGGCGATCGGCCAGGCCGGCCTCGTCGTCCGCGAGCCACCGGTGCGCGTCAACGACGACACCGTGCCCAGCGGCGAGGTCCTCGACCAGGAGCCCGGTGGCGACGACTTCGTCGACCCCGGCAGCACCGTCACCCTCACGATCTCGATCGGCCGTGAGGAGGTCTCGGTGCCCGACGTCACCAACAGGTCGGTCAAGGACGCCGTCGAGCAGCTCCGGTCCCAGGGCTTCCTGCGCGTGACCAAGCGCGAGGAGCAGAGCGACCGGCCGGCCCGCGAGGTGCTGCGCCAGGACCCGCCGGCCGGCACCCAGGTGCAGAAGGGCACCCCGATCACGATCTTCTACTCCGACGGCATGGAGAAGGTGCCCGACGTCGTCGGCGACACCGAGGAGGAGGCGACGGCCAAGATCACCGACCGCGGCTTCACCGTCGACGTCCGTCCTGGCGAGGAGACCGAGGTGCCGTCCGAGGCCGGTCTGGTCGTCGACCAGGTGCAGCCGCCCGACGAGGTCCTGCCCGAGGGCAGCATCGTGACGATCTTCGTCAGCGTCTTCGTCGAGCCGACGACCCCGCCGACCACGGAGCCGACCACGACCACCCCGCCGGCGACGGACCTCCCGACGCTGCCCACCGACCCGGCCTCGACCGCGCCGCCGGCCGCGCCCCGGCGTGGTCCGCCGGGCGGGCTGCCGCCGGGGCGGAGCCGGTCCGAGGGCTAGGAGCGCTGGGGCCGCGCGAGCGCGACGTCGAGCAGCCCGGCGTACGCCGGCGCCTCGATGTCGTCGGACTCGTCGAGCTCCCACCCGACGCCGACCTCGGGCCGCTCGGCGTCGGCCCGGAAGCCGCCCACCCACGCGTCGGCGTCGAGCGCGGCCTGCAGCGACGTCGGGTCGCCGACCGCCTCGATCGTGTAAGGCTGCGGGTAGGGCACGCCCTGCAGCTGGACCGCGGAGCCGGTGCACTTGATGCCGGTGGTGGTCACGATGCGCTGGCCCTGGATCGTCACCGCGCGGGCCCCGCCGGCCCACAGCGCGTTGACCACGGCCTGGATGTCCTGCTGGTGGACCACCAGCGGACGGAGGTCGGCGGACTCGGGGTTGTCGCCGGCGTCCTTGATGGCCGCCTCGAGCGCCTCGTCGGAGGCGTCGGACATGACGATGCTGAGGCCCTCACCGGTGACCGGCTCGAGACCGGCCCGGGCCCGCAGCCGCTCGGCGCGGCGCTGGACCTTGCGCACCTGCTCGTCGTCGACCCCGCGCGTCAGCCGGTCGACCTCGCGCTCGAGCTCCGCCGCCTCCCGCTGCAGGGCCTGGTAGCTGCGCGACTCCGACTCGGTGAGGCTCGCCAGGTCGGTGTAGCGGCCGGGCCGCAAGTCGGTGCCCTCGCTGTTGGTCGCGCTCACCGCGAACAGCGAGCCCGCCATCAGCAGCATCACCGGCGTGCCGACCCGCCACCGGCGTCCGCCCCGGCGTACGGGGGTCGCCGCCGCGGCGTGGTCGTCGACAGTCTCGGGCCCCGGGTCGGGCTCGTTTCGGTGGGCGGCGGGCACGCGACTAAGGTAACCCGCGTCCATCGACGCTAAGGAACATGAACCCGTGGCCAAGCAGCTCAAGGTGAAGCAGCAGACCTTCGACCCCGACCGGGGGCCGGTCCTCAGCGTCCGCTTCGGCATCGCCATCGCGCTCATGGTGCTGGGCATCGCGTGGATCGCGTTCTACTACGTCGGCGTCCGCGCCCCTGAGGGCTTCACCGACAGCGGCGAGCCGTTCGGCGCCACCGGCCCCGCCTTCATGCGGGACCTCGAGGGCTACAACTACCTCATCGGCTTCGGCCTGTTCTTCCTCGGCCTGATGATCTCCGCGCACCCCTCCACCCCCCTCGGCCGCGGCCGCGGCGTCGTGGTCGGCATGCTCGCCTGCTTCCTGCTCGGCCTGATCTGGATCTGCGTCTTCTACGCGATCTCCCAGGACACCTCCTCCGTCCCGGTCTTCAACGACCTGGAGCAGAAGAACCTCGTCGTCGGCATCGTCTTCATGGCCGTCGGCTTCACCTTCGCCACGCGCTGGGAGTGAGCGGGCCCGGCGGTGCGGTCGTGTGCCTGAGACCGGCCGCTGGCCGACCGTGAGGCACACGACTCGACGTCCCGTCGCAGGCCGCTCCGGGTGGCGCGGTCGTGTGCCTGAGACCGGCCCCTGACCCACTCTGGGGCACACGACCCTGCCCCGGCCCTCAGGCAGCCGAGTCCGGTAGCCGCCCGGGTACGCCGAGTGCGATCAGGTCGAGCGCGACCTCGGCCGGCTCCTGGCGCAGCTCTCGGGCCGAGCACCGTACGACCACCCGGTCGTGCGCCGTGATCCGCCGCTGCCGGCGCAGGTCGGCGTCCCACTGCCGCACCTCGGCGTGCGCCGGTCCCTCCACCTCCAGCACGACGACACCACCGCGGGGCAGGTCCCACTCGCAGTCGGTCCACCGCCGGGCGCCGGTCCGGTCGCGTCGCTCGGTCTGACGCGACGGCTTCGGCATCTGGCAGAGGACGCACATCCGGGCGACGTCGAGCTCAGCCTTCGAGTGGGCGCCCGACGCGATGTCGTCGAGGGCCGAGCGGAAGAGCTTCGCCCGCCGGAGCGGTCGTAGCAGCTCGACGGTCTCTGCGAGCCGGGCCGCAGTCGTCAGGCGCTGCTGCACCGCGGCGGCCAGGACGCCGAGAGCCGCTCGTGGCGCCGCGTCGTACGCCGCCCACAGGAGGATCGCCGGCTCGAGAGCGGCCGCGGGGATGCCGGGTCGGGTGCCGGCCAGGACGCCGAACGGGCGACGGGACCGGAAGAACCGGATGCCGTCGACGGGCCCGAAGCTCAGCTCGTCGTCGACCAGGACGGTGACGGTCTCGCGCTCCCATCCGACGAGCCCGTGCCGCGCTGCCGCGGTGAGCCCGCCCAGGATGCTGCGGGGCCCGGCGTGCAGGACACCGAGCCAGCGGCGCTGCTCGACGGTGAGCTCGCCCGTCACCGTGCTGATGACCCGCGGGGTGCGGGCGACCCAGCGCCGGGCCACGATGTTGGCCTCGACGGCGTCCCAGTCGATGCCCGCTGCGGTCAGCTGACGGCGCGCGACCATGCCCGCCTGGTCAGCCACCAGTCCGGCCAGCACCCGGTCGCGCCTGGCCCGCGGCAGGTGGGTCGGTGCTCGCTCGGTGTCGTCCGTCGCCATGCCGCACATGCTGCGCCGCTGCGCGGTCCGCTGCAGCGCTCCTCCACAGGCCTTGCTGCGGGACCCCGGGAGTCTTCCCGAACGGCCACAGGGGCCCGGAAGTCTCGTGTGCTTGGGGACTGCGGTCACGCCGGCGTCAGGCACACGACCCCGCACCCGACGCAACAGGAAGCGTTGTCCACAGGGTTGTCCACACCTGTGGAACGAATGACACCCGTGTAGTTATCCACCGGGTTCTCCACACCTGTGGAGGAGTCAGGCGAGGGCAGCCGAGCGCAGGACGACCGCAAGCGCGATCAGCACGAGGACCCCCGAGACCGCCGACCACTGCACGACAGAGCGCCGTGAGCCTCGCGGCGCGTAGACCAGGATCGCGGTGACCAGGGCGCCTCCGGCGAGGCCGCCGAGGTGGGCCTGCCAGGAGATGTTGGGGACGGCGAAAGTGATGACCAGGTTGATGGCCAGCAGGCCGAGGATGCTGCGCAGGTCGCCGCCGACCTTCTGGATCAGCACCCCGAGGGCGCCGAAGAGGCCGTAGACCGCGCCGGAGGCGCCGAGGGAGTAGCCCTCGACCGAGGAGAGCCAGTACGCCGTGGCGGAGCCGGCCAGCGCGGCGAGCAGGTAGACGGCGAGGAAGCGGACGCGGCCGAGCGCGGCCTCGACCTGGGGGCCGAGGAAGTAGAGGGCGAGCATGTTGCCGGCGATGTGCCACAGCTCGACGTGCATGAAGGCGCTGGTGAGCAGCTGCCAGACAGCACCGTCGGCGACGCCGCTGACCCACCGGCCGTCCCCGCCGACGGTGGCGCACTGGGCGGCACTGGCGACGCGGCCGTAGTAGAGGTCGGGGTCGGCGGCCGACTCGCAGATCCCGCGCGGCAGCAGGGCCAGGCGCGTGGTCAGCCGGCTGGCGTGCCAGCCGGTGGCGACGACGGCGAGCCACAGGGCGACGTTGATCCCGATGAGCACGTACGACGTCAGGGCCGGGTTGGCCGACCGGGTGCCGCCGTAGGGGCCGACGGCCTGGCGGGTGGACCTGACGCCCTCCTTGATGCAGGAGGGGCACTGGAAGCCGACCGCCGCGTCGCGCATGCACTCGGGGCAGATGGGGCGTTCGCAGCGCTGGCAGCGGATGTTGGCCTCGCGCCCGGCGTGCCGGTAGCAGACGGTCACGCCGGGTGCGGGCTCAGACATCGTGCAGGACCTACTTCTCGCCGCCGACGATCTCGACGGACTCGACGACGACCGGGTCGACCGGGCGGTCGCCGGCAGCGGTCGGCGTGGAGCCGATGGCGTCGACGACGTCGCGCGAGGCCTGGTCGGCGACCTCGCCGAAGATCGTGTGCTTGCGGTTGAGCCACGAGGTCGGGGCGAGGGTGATGAAGAACTGCGAGCCGTTGGTGCCCGGGCCGGCGTTGGCCATGGCGAGCAAGTAGGGCTTGTCGAAGACGAGCTCGGGGTGGATCTCGTCCTTGAACTGGTAACCGGGGCCGCCGGTGCCGGTGCCGAGCGGGTCGCCGCCCTGGATCATGAAGCCGGAGATGACGCGGTGGAAGACCAGCCCGTCGTAGAACTTGCCCGAGCGCCCGTTGGGGGTCGTGTAGGCCTTCTCGCCCGTCGCGAGCCCGGTGAAGTTCTCCACCGTCTCGGGGGCGTGGTTCGGGAACAGGGTGATCGTGATGTCGCCCCGGTTGGTCTTGAGGATGGCCTGCAGGTCCGCCATGACTGCCTTTCGGTGGCTTACGGATGGGTCTGTGGTGACGCACCGATCCTGCCACGCGGCCCTCACCCGACCTGGGGTGGCCGCTCGTCACGGCAGCGTGGTTGGGTGGAGGTCCACGCCCGCTGCAGGCCGTCACGGCCCAGAAAGGGAGGTCCACCATGGGACTCCGCAACAAGAAGTCGCTGGTCGACCAGGCGATCGACCAGGCCAACGAGGTCGTCGACTCCCTGCGTCCGCACGTCGAGCAGGCCTACGGACAGGCCAGGGACTTCGTCCAGGACACCGCCATCCCCGCGCTGGCCGACGCCCGCGACAAGGCGGGTCCGGCTCTCGTCGACGCCCGCGACAAGGCGGTCCCGGTGCTGACCGACGCCCGTGACCGGGCCGTCCCGGTCCTCGTCGACGCCCGGGACAAGGCGGCGCCGGTGCTCGCCGACGCCCGCGCCAAGGCGGCCCCCCTGATCGCCAGCGGTGCCGCGCTGGCCGGCGAGAAGGCCACCGCCGCACGCACCCTGGCCGAGGCCAAGGTCGCCCAGGTCAAGGGCGAGGAGCCGCAGAAGCGGAGCAAGGTCAAGACCCTGCTCCTCGTCACCGCCGTCGCCGGTGGGGTCGCGGTCGTCGCCAAGAAGCTCCAGGGCGGCGGCTCCAGCGACAACTGGCAGTCCTCCTACACCCCGACGCCGGCTCCCACCGCCACCGCGGCGAGCACCCCCGCCACCCCGGTCCAGGACCCGGGCGGCTCCGGCCCCGACGAGGCCATCGCCGACGCGACCGAGGCACCCCACCCGGTCACCACGCCCGACGAGCCCGCCGAGGTCGTCGAGATCGACCCCGACGCCGCCAGGTAGGCGTCACCTGCACGAGCAGCAGACCGGGCTCAGCCCGTCGGCGCGGTGTGGTCCGCGAACTCCTCGCGGACCCGCCGCGTCGCCCTGTGCTCGGCCCAGAACGACAGCACCGGCACGGTGCCGCACACGAGCGTGACCGCGGTGAACGGGATGTCCCAGTCGGCCCGCCGCGAGAGCCAGAACGCGGCGAACAGGAAGATCATGTAGAGCCAGCCGTGGGCGACGCCGAGGTACGACGTGATCCAGTCGCCCACCTCCTGCAGCGTGCTGCCCTCGTCGAGCAGGTACTTCAGGGGCACGCCCACCAGGATCAGCACGACCAGCAGCACGCCGACGATCGACGCCATCACGCGGTAGGCCTTGAGCGGGGTCGCGACGTCGGGGCTCACGCCGCAGACGCTACCGGGTCGCCTGCTCGGCCTGGGCGTCGCGCACGAAGCGCCACCAGATGAAGCCGGCGAAGGCGCCGAAGACCCACCACTCGAGCGCGTAGAGCAGGTTCTTGAGCGCGGTGAAGCGTCCCGCGTCGGGCAGCTCCTCGAGCGCTGCCGGGGAGAGCCCACCGACACCGTCCTGCGCGACGGCGTAGGCGCTGTAGACGTCGCCGTCGAGGCGCTGCACCAGGTCGGCGGCGCGCAGCTGCGGGAAGACGTCGTCAGTCGGGTCGTCGTCGACGGCGCCGGTGCCCTCGGGCGGCTGCAGCCAGCCCACGAGGTCGACGCTGCCCTCAGGAGCCGCCGGTACGTCGTCCGGCGAGGCGACCCAGCCGCGCACGACCGGGAGCGAGGAGTCGGCGACCGCGACCGGGGTCACGACCCAGTAGCCGTCGACCCCGCCCTGGACCCGACCCGACACGAGCACCGTCGCGCTCGGCTGCCAGGTGCCCGCGACCTCGACGGGCTGCCCGACGCGGGTGCCGGGGAAGGAGTCGTCGGGGCCGATCACGTCGGCGAGCGGGACGGGCGCGCGCTGCGTGAGGTCGACCGCCTCGGCCGCACGCCGCTCCTGCCAGGCGTCGTACTGCCAGAGCCCCAGGGCGACGGCCACGGCCACCGCGACCAGGCCGAGCAGGTGGGCGCCGAGCATCCTCGGAGTCAGCAGCAGGCGCACCCTGTCAGGGTACGGACCGGCCCCGCGTGCGCCGCCAGCGCCCGCGGCCGCCGTCTGCCACGATGCGTGCGTGATCCACCACCTCAACTGCGCCTCGTTCGCCCCGCGGCTGGTCGGCCCGATGGTCGCCCACGTGCTGCTGGTCGAGCGCGCCGACGGGCTGATGCTCGTCGACAGCGGGTTCGGCACCGCCGACCTGGCCGACTCGGTGCGCCTGGGCCGGGCGTTCAAGGCGATGATGCGCCCGGTCCTGCTGCCGCAGGAGACCGCACTGGCGCAGGTCGAGGCGCTCGGCTTCCGCGCCGACGACGTCACCGACATCGTGCTGACCCACATGGACCTCGACCACGCCGGCGGGGTCGGCGACTTCCCCCGCGCCACCGTCCACGTCTACGACGCCGAGCTCGACGCCGCGCGCCACCCCCGCGGCATGGAGCACGGGCGCTACCTCGAGGTGCAGTGGAAGGACGCCCGCTTCGCCACCCACCACGCGACCGGCGACGACTGGTTCGGGTTCGAGTCGGTGACCGTGCTCGGCGACGACGTGCTGATGGTGCCGCTCGCCGGCCACAGCCGCGGCCACACGCTGGTCGCCGTGCGCGACCCGGGCGCCGACGCCGCCGGGGTCGAGGGCTGGCAGGTGCACGCCGGCGACGCCTACTTCCACCGCGGCGACCTCGCCGACCCCCCGACGACGCCGCGCGTGCTCAAGGTCGTGCAGAAGGTGCTCGCCCAGGACGACGAGCTGCGCCGCGCCAACCAGCAGCGGCTGCGCGAGCTGGCCACGGCCGAGCACCCGGGCCTGCGCATCTTCAGCGCCCACGACCCGGTCGAGCTCGCGGCCTGGACCGACTGAGCCCGCGAGCCGGGCTCAGCCGCCGGCGCAGACCGCGAACGGCAGCTGCCGCTCCTGCGCGAGCCGGGCGGCCACCGGTCCGTCGCCGAGCGTGAAGCCGATCCGGCCGCTCGCCGGGTCGGCCACCGGGTCGACGTAGCCGAGCCCGAACTCCGGGTCGGTCGCCGGCATCGTCCCGGCCAGCCGGGCACGGTCGAAGACGTCGGGGCGGTCCGCGCCCAGGTGGGCGGTCACGAGCCGGCCCCCGAACCCCACCGAGAACGCCCCGAGCTCGTCGAGCCCGTCGAGGTCGGCGGCCGGGGTGGGCGCGAGGTCGCCCGCAGCGGCAGCGCCGAACGCCTCCTCGGGGCTCAGGCAGTCGCGCGAGACGTACGTCGCCCCGGCCTTGTCGCCGACCAGCGCGAGGAGCTCCGGCTCGGCGGCCCAGCTCTCGGTCGGCTCGCGGGTGGCCCCCAGCGCGGCGATCTGCGCGTCCGGCACGACCGTGGCGCCCGCCAGCGGGCCGGTCGGGGCAGCGGCGGCGGCCTGCACGCGGCTCATGTCGAGGTCGTCGCGGAACTTGACGACGTAGCCGTCGCCGGCCGGGCCGGAGAACCGGGCCTCCCAGGACACGTCGTCCTGGTCGAAGTCGAAGCGGCTCTGGTAGCCCTCGTCGCGCAGCAGCCCGTCGCTGAGCAGCGGCGCCTCCCGCTCGGCCTGCGCCCAGAACTCCCGGAGCACCTGGGGCTCGGACTCGCTCGTCAGGTCGCCGTAGCCGAGCGAGAAGCGCACCTGGTCGAAGTCGGTCACCTCGAGCACCGTCGCCGCGGCCGGTACGACGGCCATCACGGCCGCGGCCGGCTCGAGCTCGG
>JAOPXU010000087.1 GCA_025964985.1 Nocardioides sp. | reverse complement strand
CGAGGAGGTCGCCGACACCCCGTCGTACGACGCCGCGAAGGCACCGCTCGAGCGCGGCGAGGTGGCCTTCGAGCAGGTCACGTTCTCCTACACCGACCGCCCGCTCATCACCGACCTGTCCCTGGTCGCCCGACCGGGCCAGACCGTCGCCATCGTCGGCCCGACCGGCGCCGGCAAGACGACGTTGGTCAACCTCGTGATGCGCTTCTACGAGCTCGACGGCGGCCGGATCACCATCGACGGCACCGACATCACCGCGCTGCCGCGCGCGGTGCTGCGCGGGCGCATCGGCATGGTGCTGCAGGACACGTGGCTCTTCGAGGGCACGATCCGCGACAACATCGCCTACGGCCGCCCCGGCGCGACCGACGACGAGGTGCTCGCCGCCGCCCGCGCGACCTACGTCGACCGCTTCGTCCACTCGCTGCCCGACGGCTACGACACCGTCGTCGACGAGGAGGGCTCCAACCTGTCCGCGGGGGAGCGGCAGCTGGTGACGATCGCCCGCGCGTTCCTCACCGACCCGGCGCTGCTGATCCTCGACGAGGCGACCTCGTCGGTCGACACCCGCACCGAGCTGCTCCTGCAGCAGGCGATGGCCGCGCTGCGCAGCGACCGTACGTCGTTCGTCATCGCCCACCGGCTCTCGACGATCCGCGACGCCGACCTGATCCTGGTGATGGAGGACGGCGCGATCGTCGAGCAGGGCACCCACGACGCGCTGCTCACCACCGACGGCGCCTACGCACGGCTCTACCGCGCGCAGTTCGCGGCGACCGGCTAGCCCCGGGCGACCACCTCGAAGGTGACGCCGTACTCCTCGAGCCGGCGGGTCAGGGCCGTGCCCATCGCCTGGGCGGTCGTGACCTGGCCGGCGGTGGGCGGGTTGTCGTCGTGGCGCAGGCACAGCGCGGCCTCCGCGAGCGCGATGCCGGACAGGTCGTAGGGGTCGGGCCCGGTCACTCGCGTGTGGACCCACTGCGTGCCGGCCGTCCCGCGGAAGTCGACGGTGAACGACGCCGCCGCGCGCACCTCGTCCGACGGCCCCGTGCCCTGGGGCAGCCGGCTCGACGCGAACCGCCGCACCGGACCGACCTGGGCCGCCAGCAACCCGACCGTCACCCCCGCCAGCGCCCCGCCGAGCACCAGCGGGTTGCCCAGCCCGGCGTAGTGGGAGTAGCGGAAGTCCGGGCCGTACGACGCCAGCGCGGCCCCGCTGCGGCTGACGACGTCCTGGTCGATGGCCGGCAGCGGCAGCAGCCACAACCCGAGGTCGGGGTCGCGCCGCGGACGGCCGGTGACGCCGGTCGCCGCGCGGCCGTCGGCCACGGGGTCGGCCGCCTTGCGCTCGCGGGCCGCCGTCCGCATGGGGCCGAGGCGCGAGAAGGCGTTGAGCAGCGAGGCGAGGGTGCCGCCCGAGACGCCGCCGGTAGCGCGGACGACGCCGCGCAGCGTGATCGGCCGGTCGCCCGGCAGCTGCTGGACGGCGTGCAGGGCGCCGAGGTCGTGGGGCACGGAGTCGAAGCCGCAGGCGTGCACGATCCGCGCGCCGCTGGCCACCGCGGTGGCGTGGTGGGCGAGGAACATCCGGTCGACGAACTCCGGCTCGCCGACCAGGTCGACGTAGTCGGTGCCGGCCCGGGCGCACGCGGCCAGCAGGGGCTCGCCGTGCTCGAGGTAGGGACCGACCGCGGCGATCACGACCTGGGTGCGCCTGACCAGGGCGGCCAGGGCCGGCTCGTCGTGGCTGTCCACGACGAGCACCTCGGGCACCGGGGCGCCCGGGTGCGCCGCTACGAGCTCGTCGCGCAGCTGCGTCAGCGCGTCCTCGCGGCGTCCGGCCAGCGCCCAGCGGGTCCCGGCCGGGACCCGACCGGCCAGGTGGCGGGCGGTGAGTCGGCCGGTGAAGCCGGTGGCGCCGACGAGGGCGAGGTCGAGGTCACGGTCCATGCCGCGGATCCTCTCAGTCCCCGAGCCCCGCGCCACCCCGTCCCGCGCCACCGGCGAACCGGCCGGCGCCCTCGAGCGTCTCGCCCGAGGCCAGGGTGTCGAGGCCGAGCGCCCACTCGCGCGCCGTGGCGTCGTCCTCGGACAGGCCCCACTGCTCGATCGCCGAGCGCCGGTCGTTGCGCAGGCACCGCTGGGGAAGCGCGGCGAGGTCGTGGCCCAGCGCGACCGCGGTGCGCAGCGCGTCGCCGGGCTCGGTGACCCGGTTGACCAGGCCGATCCGCTCGGCCTCGACGCCGTCGATGCCGCGGCCGGTGAGGATGAGGTCCATCGCCCGGCTGTGCCCGATCAGCCGCGGCAGCCGCACCGTCCCCAGGTCGATGAGCGGTACGCCGAACCGGCGGCAGTAGACCCCGAACGTCGCGTCCGACGCCGCCACCCGCAGGTCGGCCCACAGCGCCAGCTCGAGCCCGCCCGCCACCGCCGGTCCTTCCACCGCCGCGATCACCGGTTTGGTCGTCCGCAGCCGCGTCGGGCCCATCGGTCCTGGACCCTCGGCGCCCGTCTGCAGGTCTGCGCGGTCGCCGCCGGCGAGCGCCTTGAGGTCTGCCCCCGCGCAGAACGCACCGCCCGCCCCGGTCAGCACGATCACCGCGACCGCCGGGTCCTCGTCCGCGTCCACGATCGCCCGCAGCAGGGCTGCCGCGGTCGCGCTGTCCACGGCGTTGCGCCGCTCGGGACGGTCGATCGTCACCACCGCGACCGGCCCGTCGAGGGACGTGGTGACGCTCGGACGCACGGGTTCGCTCATGGCGGAAAAGTAATGCCTTGTCGGACGACCGACCCCGACCTACGCTCGAAGTACACGGAAAGGAGGTGGTCCTGAACAATGCATTCTTCTAGGACGAGTGAGGTGGCTGCGCACTAGCAGCCCAGCAAGTCGTCGGGCCCAACGACCCGACGAGGCTGCTGGTCAATCCACCGCAGTCACCCGACCCGCAGGCGAACCCGGACGTACGTCCCCGGGGGCGGCCGAGGATCCACAGGATCCGAGGCCACGCCTGCGGGTTGTCTGCATTGTGGCGGTTCGCGCCGCTGCGCCGCTGCGCCGCTCCTGCGCGCCCGCGCTGTCGCACCCCTGACGGGGTTGGTTGCCAAGGTCAACGAATCCGGAATACAGTTGACCTCGTCAACCTTCTACTCGTCATGGAGCCAGCGACGATGACCACCGCAGTGCAGACACCCGCCCCCATGAGCCACCGCGAGGTGCTCGAGGCGCTGAGCGGGCTGCTGCTGGCCATGTTCGTCGCCATGCTGTCGAGCACCGTGGTCACCAACGCGCTGCCGCGGATCGTGACCGACCTCGACGGCTCGCAGTCCGGCTACACGTGGGTCGTCGTCTCGACGCTGCTGGCCATGACGGCCTCGACGCCGATCTGGGGCAAGCTCGCCGACCTGTTCAGCAAGAAGCTGCTCGTCCAGACCGCACTGGTCATCTACACCGTCGGCTCGCTCATCGCGGCGTTCGCGCCCAGCATGGGCGTGCTCATCGGCGGGCGCGTCGTGCAGGGCCTCGGCGTCGGCGGCCTCACCGCGCTGGTGCAGGTCGTGATCGCCTCGATGGTCTCCCCGCGCGAGCGCGGCCGCTACTCCGGCTACATCGGCGCCGTCTTCGCCACCGCCACCGTCTCCGGCCCGCTCATCGGCGGCCTCGTCGTCGACAGCCCGCTCGGCTGGCGCGGCTGCTTCTTCGTCGGCATGCCGTTCGCGCTCCTGGCCTTCGTCGTCCTCCAGCGCACCCTGCACCTGCCGGTCGTCAAGCGCGAGGTCCACATCGACTACCTCGGCGCCACCCTCATCGTCGGCGGCGTCAGCCTGCTGCTCGTCTGGGTCTCGCTCGCCGGCTCGTCGTTCGACTGGGTGTCCACCACGACCGCCGTGCTCGTCACCGCCGGCCTGCTGACCATCGCCGCCGCCGTGTACGTCGAGGCGAAGGTCGCCGTGGAGCCCGTGATCCCGCTGCGCCTCTTCAAGGACCGCACCACTGCACTGGCCACGACCGCCTCGGTGATGATCGGCGTCGCGATGTTCGGGGCGACGGTCTACCTGAGCCAGTACTTCCAGCTCTCGCGCGGCATGAGCCCCACCGAGGCCGGTCTGATGTCGATCGCCATGGTCGGCGGCCTGCTCGTCTCGAGCATCGTCAGCGGCCGGATCATCAGCGACACCGGCCTGTGGAAGCGCTGGCTGGTCGGCGGGCTCGTGCTCGTCGTCGCCGGATTCTCGATGCTCGGCACCATCGACGGCGACACCAGCCTGGTCCTCGTCGGTCTGTTCATGGCCGTCGTCGGCGTCGGCCTGGGCGCCACCATGCAGAACCTCGTGCTCGCGGTGCAGAACAACACCCGGCTCGAGGACATGGGTGCGGCCAGCTCGGTCGTGGCGTTCTTCCGCTCCCTCGGCGGCTCGGTCGGTGTGTCTGCGCTCGGTGCGGTGCTGTCGACGCAGGTGGCCGACAAGGTCCGCTCGGGCCTGGCCGCGATGGGCGTCACCGAGACCAGCCACGAGAGCCACTCGATCCCCGACCTGGGCGCCCTGCCGGGTCCCGTGCGCGACCTCTACGAGCACGCGTTCGGCACAGCCATCGGACACATCTTCCTGATCGCCGTCCCCTTTGCGATCCTTGCGCTCGTGTGCGTGCTGTTCATCCAGGAGGTCCCGCTGCGGACGACCGTCGGCGACGCCGAGCCGGGCGCCACCGCGCCCGTCCCCGCGGCGAAGGCCCGGTGACCCGCCGGTGACCCGCAACGACACGCTGCGCGACCTCGAGCACGAGGTCGGTGTGCTCATCCGCCGCGTGCGCCGGGTCATCGGTGAGCGCGCCCGCGCGGTCCACCCCGACCTGCAGCCGGCGTCGTACCTGATCCTGTCGACGGTCGCCCAGGGCGACCCGGTGCGCGCCTCGGTCATCGCCGAGCTGTTCGACGTCGACAAGGGCGCGGTCAGCCGCCAGGTCAAGCACCTCATCGAGCTCGGCCTGCTGGCCAAGGAGCCCGACCCCGCCGACGCCCGCGCGGTGCTGCTCTCGGTCACCGCCGAGGCGCGCACCCGGATGGCTGACGTCGTCGAGCACCGCCGCAAGTACGTCGACGAGCGGCTCTCGGGCTGGTCCGACGCCGACCTGGCCGGTTTCGTCAGCGAGCTCGGCCGCTACAACGCCGCGCTCGGCACCGACAGCGACGCCGTCGCGTCGGACCCGCCCGAGCCGGTCGAGTCAGCGCCCTAGCCACACCGCGGTGTCGCCCGGCAGCACCCCGTCGACCGGACCGCTGGTCACCAGCACCCGTCCTGCCGGCAGCGGGACGTCGTCCGACCCGCAGTTGAGCGCGATCGTCACGTCGCCGCGGTCGACGAGCAGCACGTCGCCCTCGACGCGCACCGCCACGCTGTCGACCGGGGCGAGCTCTCGCCGTGCGGCGAGCGCGGCTCGGTAGAACTCCAGCGTGGAGCCCTCGACGCCGGTCTGCGCCTCCACGGTCAGGCTCACCCAGTCGGCCGGCTGCGGGATCCACGGCTGCGCGTTGCCCGGCCCGAAGCCGTACGGCGGTGCGTCGCCCGACCACGGCACCGGCACCCGGCAGCCGTCCCGACCGACCTCGCCGGTGCGGAACCAGGACGGGTCCTGGCGGTCCTCGGGGGCGACGTCGACCTGCTCCAGGCCGAGCTCCTCGCCCTGGTAGAGGTACGACGACCCGGGCAGACCGAGCATGGTCAGGGTCGCGGCGCGGGCCCGGGCCAGGCCCTGGGTGCCGCCGCCGTAGCGGGTCACGTGGCGCACGACGTCGTGGTTGCTCAGCACCCAGGTGGGGCCGGCGCCGACGGGCTCGAGCGCCTCAAACGTGCCGGTGATGACCTCGGCGAAGGCGTCGGCCGACCAGGGCGCCAGAAGCCAGGCGAAGTTGAACGCCTGCTGCATCTCGTCGGGGCGCACGTAGCGGGCCATCGACTCCGGGGTGCGGGTCCACGCCTCCGCGACCGTCATCCGGTCGCCGTCGTGGTCGGCCAGGACGCGGTGCCAGCGGCGGTAGACGTCGTGGACCTCGGGCTGGTCCCACATCGGCTCGTCGACCTGCGTGCGCTCGACCATGCTCGTCGGCGGGGAGTCCGGGCCGGGCGGCGGGAGCACCCGCTCCTGGTCGGGTAGCGACTCCTCCTTGAGCAGCCCGTGGGCCACGTCGACGCGGAATCCGTCGGCGCCGCGGTCGAGCCAGAATCGCAGGACCGACTCGAACATGTCGCCGACCTCGGGGTGGCGCCAGTCGAGGTCGGGCTGGGTGGAGTCGAAGAGGTGGAGGTACCACTGGCCGTCCGGCACCCGGGTCCACGCGGCGCCGCCGAAGACCGACTGCCAGTTGTTGGGCGGCTCGCTGCCGTCGGGCCCGCGGCCCTCGCGGAACAGGTAGCGGGCGCGCTCGGGGCTCCCGGGCGGCGAGGCCAGCGCCGCCCGGAACCAGGCGTGCTCCTCGGAGGTGTGGTTGGGGACCAGGTCGACGATGACCTTGAGCCCGAGGTCGTGCGCCGTGGCGAGGAGGGTGTCGGCGTCCTCGAGGCTGCCGAAGAGCCGGTCGACGTCGAGGTAGTCGGCGACGTCGTAGCCGTGGTCGTGCTGCGGGGAGGTGTAGAACGGCGTGATCCACACGGCGTCGACGCCCAGGTCGCGCAGGTGGGGGAGCCGGCTCGTGATGCCCGGCAGGTCGCCGACGCCGGGCCCGCCGCCGCGGCTGCCCGAGGAGGCGAAGCTGCGCACGTAGACCTGGTAGACCGCCGCGTCACGCCACCACGGCCGGTCCTGCGGGTGCTGCGTCACGTGAAGTCCTCCGCGGAGACGGCGATCCAGATGTGCTCGGCGGTGCCCAGTACCCGTCCGCTCGCGGAGTAGAGCGTGGCCGCGGTGAACGTACGACGGCCGCGCGTGCCCCGCGCCCCGCCCACCACGACGTGCTCCTCGCCGGTGCGCGGCAGGTCGCGGACGTGGGCGGTCATCGAGCCGAGCACCATCAGCCGCTGCTCGAGGTCACCGGCCCAGCCGCCGGCGCAGTCGAGCGCGGCCCAGGTCACCGGCAGCGACGCGGCGTCGCCGCCGAGGCTGGGGTGCGGCGTCCAGGTCGCGGCCACCCGGGCCCGGCCCTCGTCGTCGTCGGCCACGCGCCCGGGGAAGATCCGCAGCCCGTCGCCCTCGCCGCGGTCGGTGCCGCACGCGAAGCAGGAAGGGAAGGGGTGGAACCGCTTGCCGGCGTACGCCGCCTCCGCGGCGCGCGCGATGGCCGCGTCGACCGCGGCGACGGGCGCCACGTCGGCGTCCGCGGGAGCCGCCTCGGCGACCAGCAGGTCGTCGTGCAGGGCCCGGGCGGTCTCGACGCCGCGCTCGTCGTCGGCCACCTCGACGTCGAGCGGCACGTCGAGCGGGGGAGGCGTGCGCAGCATGACGCGCACGGGACCCGGGGCCAGGTAGGCGGCCAGCGCGCCCGCCGTCCAGCCGCCGTTGCCGGAGGACGTCGGGCCGCGGAAGCGCGGCGGGATGGTCAGCGGGGAGAGCGTGTCGGCCACGCCGATCACGCTATCGGCACCTGTCGGCACCAGGTGAGGAGCCGGTCAGCCCTTGAGGGCGGCGTAGCGGTCGAGCGACTCCTGGCGCTCGACCTTGTGGTCGACGATCGGCTCGGGGTAGCCGGCCGCCTTGCGGTCCGCGCTGCTCGGCTCGTGGGGGTCCTCGACGTCGGCCAGCTCGGGCACCCAGCGGCGGACGTAGCGGGCGTCGGGGTCGAACTTGCGGCCCTGGCTGGTCGGGTTGAACACGCGGAAGTAGGGCGCAGCGTCGGTGCCGGTGCCCGCGACCCACTGCCAGCCGTGGTTGTTGGAGGCGAGGTCGCCGTCGACCAGCCAGTGCAGGAAGTAGCGCGCGCCGTGCTGCCACTCCACGTGCAGGTCCTTGACCAGGAAGCTCCCGGTGATCATCCGTACCCGGTTGTGCATCCAGCCCACCGAGCGCATCTGGCGCATCCCCGCGTCGACGATGGGGAACCCGGTGCGACCCTCGCACCAGGCCTCGAACGCGGCCCCCGGCTCGTCGTACTGCATCTGGGCGAACTCGGTGCGCAGGTACTGGCGCGCGGAGTCGGGGCGCTGGAACAGCACATCGGCGTAGAACTCGCGCCAGGCGATCTCGTTGCGGTAGGTGTCGGGGCCCTTGCCGCGCAGCCCGGCGAGGTCGGCCAGGATCGTGCGCGGGTGGATCTCGCCGTACTTGAGGTGGTGGCTCATCCGCGAGGTGCCCTCGACGCCCGGCTCGTTGCGGCGGTCGGCGTAGTCAGCGAGCTTGGCGGTGAAGTCGTGCCACGCCTCGAGCGCCGCGGCCTCGCCGGCGGCGGGCAGCTCGAGCCCCTCGGGCAGGGGGACGTCGGGCAGGTCCTCGCTGCCCTCGAGGCGCCGCCACGTGACGTTTTCGGGCAGCGGGCCGGCGGGCTCGCGCCAGCCGTGAGCGGCCCACGCCTTCGAGAACGGGGTGAAGACCTTGTAGGGCTGGCCGCTGCCGTTGGTCACCCGGTCCGGTGCGACGGCGTACGGCGAGCCGGTGCGGACCAGCGCGATGCCGGCGGCCTGCAGCGCCTCCTCGACGGCCTCGTCGCGGCGGTGGCCGTAGGGGCCGTAGTCGGCGGCGACGTGGACGGCGTCGGCCCCGACCTCCTGGGCGGCCTCCACCACCCGGCGCACGGGATCGCCGTGCAGGACCGACAGGGGCACGTCGCGGCCGAGCGCCTTCAGGCTCTCGACGACGTAGTGGCGCCGCGAGGGCCCGCTGGGCCCGAACAGCGCGGGGTCGAGCACGAACAGCGGCAGCGTCGGGCCGTCGGCCACCGCGGCGAG
The DNA here is from genome assembly GCA_025964985.1 of Nocardioides sp. GTDB lineage: Bacteria > Actinomycetota > Actinomycetes > Propionibacteriales > Nocardioidaceae > Nocardioides. The sequence goes on along the minus strand of JAOPXU010000087.1, from coordinate 26,921 downwards.
GAGCGCGGGGTTGTCGGCGGTGCGCAGGTCGCGCCGGAACCACATCACGGACGTCATCCCGCTGACTCTGCCAGCGCGCGGTGTCCGCGGGCCCACCCTGTCGGACGTCGTCGGTGGCGTGGGGGAGAATGGCGGCGTGAGCGACCTCATCGACACCACCGAGATGTATCTGCGGACCATCTACGAGCTGGTCGAGGAGGGCATCGTCCCGCTGCGCGCCCGCATCGCCGAGCGGCTGCACCAGAGCGGCCCGACCGTCTCGCAGACCGTGGCCCGCATGGAGCGCGACGGCCTGCTCACCGTCGAGGGCGACCGCCACCTCGAGCTCACCGACGACGGCCGCCGCCTCGCCACCCGCGTCATGCGCAAGCACCGCCTCGCCGAGCGGCTGCTCACCGACGTCATCGGGCTCGACTGGGAGCTGGTCCACGAGGAGGCGTGCCGCTGGGAGCACGTCATCTCCGAGACCGTCGAGCGCCGCCTCGTCGAGCTGCTCGGCCACCCCACCGAGTCGCCCTACGGCAACCCCATCCCCGGCCTCGACGAGCTCGGCGAGATCGAGCTGGGCGAGGAGTTCATGGCCGGCGTCGAGCCGCTGTCGACCTCCGCCACCGACGTCGAGGCTCGCGTGCTGGTGCGCCGCATCTCCGAGGAGATGCAGAAGGACGAGTCGCTGATGAGCGCCCTGCGCCGCGTGGGCGCCATGCCCGACAAGACGATCACCGCCATCGCCACCCCCGACGGCGTCCTCATCGGCTCCGGCGGCGAGACCGCCGAGATCGTGCCCGAGGCCGCTGAGCACATCTTCGTCAAGCGGCTCTGAGGGGCGGCGGGAGTTTCACCGCTGAAGCGGTGATTCTCCGACTTCTTGTACGAAGTTTCGTGACAGAAGAGGGAGTTTCACCGCTTGAGCGGTGATTCTCGGCCGACCCGGACGCCTGCCCGCGCCTCGACCAGCGCCTCCAGGAACTCCGAGCACCCGACGTCGAGCTTGTACGCCGCCAGCTCGTCGCCGCGGGTGACCCCGCGGTTGACGATGACGACGGGGGTGCCGGCCTTGGCGGCGTGGCGCACGAAGCGGAAGCCGCTCATCACCGTCAGCGACGAGCCGGCGACCAGCAGCGCGCCGTCGGTCACCGCCAGCTCGTCGACGGCGGCGTAGCAGCGCTCGACGCGCGGCTTGGGGACGTTCTCGCCGAAGAACACGACGTCGGGCTTGAGGACGCCGTCGCACACCTCGCAGGCGGGGACGACGAAGCCGGCGGTCTCCTCGAGGTCGACGTCGCCGTCGGGGCGCACCTCGACCTCGGTGTGCCGCTCGCGCCAACCGGGGTTGAGGGCGGCGAGCCGGGCCTCGAGGGCCGCGCGGGACGACGTACGGCGGCACGAGAGGCACACGACCTCAGCGATCCGGCCGTGCAGGGCGAGCATGGTGCGGGAGCCGGCGGCCTCGTGCAGGCCGTCGACGTTCTGGGTGACGAGCAGCTCGGGGTCGAGCGCGGCGCAGGCGCGGTGCCCGGCGTTGGGCTCGGCGCGGCGCATCCGGCCCCAGCCGAGGTGCGAGCGCGCCCAATAGCGCTGCTGGGCCTCGGGCCCCGAGACGAACTCCTGGTAGGTCATCGGGGTGCGGGCCGGTGAGCCGGGGCCGCGGTAGTCGGGGATGCCGGAGTCGGTCGACATCCCCGCGCCGGTGAGCAGCACCAGGGGGCGGCCGGCCAGCAGGTCGAGAGCCTCGATCACGCGCCGTACCGGACCCGGGCCCGCGCGCGGGCCTTGTCGGCCTCGGTCTCGCGGTCCTTGGGCGGCGCGGTGGTGACCAGGTCGTCGACGAGGTGGCGGGTCAGGTGGGCGATCTCGCGGACCGCCTGGTCGAAGACGGCCTGGTTGGCGGTCGACGGCTTGGTGGTGCCGGCCACCTTGCGGACGTACTGCAGCGCGGCGGCGTGCACCTCGTCGTCGGAGGCCGGCGGCTCGAAGTTGTTGAGCGGGCGGATGTTGCGGCACATGCCCCTCAATCTACGTCGAAGAACTCCACGTCCTCGCCGGTCACGAGCGCCACCTGGCCGTCGGCCAGCGGCACCAGCCGCACCGCGTCGACGTCGGCGCCGAACTCGACCTGCGTCATCTCGTTGCGCATCTGCCCACCGCCCAGCTGCAGGCGCGAGACGAAGCCGCCGCGACCCCGGGCGATCACGGTCAGCACGACCCGGCGGTCGGGCAGCCAGGTGAACTGGCGCGGGTCGTCGCCGGCCTTCGCGTAGGACCCCGGCCCGTACGACGTCACGTCGAGCTGCTGCGGATCGGTCACGTCGGTGAGGTCGAAGAGCCCGGCCTGGGCGCCGGAGCGGCCGTCGGAGCCGACGCCGACGATGCGCCGCGGCCCGAGCGGGTGCAGGTAGGTCGAGAAGCCGGGGATCTTGAGCTCGCCGAGCAGCGTCGGGTCGGCGGGATCGGCCATGTCGACGGCGTAGAGCGGGTCGATGCGGCGGAAGGTCACCAGGACCGCCAGGCCGTCGAACCAGCGCACGGCCTTGAGGTCCTCGTTGGGGCCCAGGCCGTCGAGGCGGCCGACCTCGACCAGCTCGTCGCCCTCGGCGCGCAGCGTGACGACCGAGTTGGCGTCGGCGGTCTCGCTCGAGGGTCCGACGGCCAGGCGCAGCACGCCGTCGACCTCGTCCATCGCCCACCGGTCGCGCACGCTGCCCTCGACCTCGCCGGCGCCGACGTAGGTCGCGGAGGTGCCGTCGAGCGCGAAGTCGTAGACGTGGGTGGTGCCGGAGAACGCCGCCGAGGACGACGTCGCCCGGAAGCAGTCGAAGCAGTCGTCGAAGCCGCCGCCCAGGTCGCCGCCGCTGGCCGCGAGGTAGAGGTGGTCGGTCGACTCGTAGGTCATCGCGGCCTCGCCGGCCAGCCCGAACGCCTCGGTCTCGCCGGGGCTGCCCGCGCCGAACCCGACGACGGCCATGGTGGCCAGGCCCAGCTCGGCGCGCGGCACCGCGACCCGGTCGCACGACAGCAGGTCGGTCGGCTCGCCGCCGTCGACCGAGACGTGGGGGAGCCAGTCGTCGAGGGTGGTGTCCTCGACCAGTGCCCGGTTGGCGCTGACCGCGCGGGTGCCGTTCCCGGTGCCGGCGTCGTCACTGTCGAAGTCGAGGTCGGGCAGGCCTTTGGACAGCACGACGCGGACGTCGTCGCCGTGCTGGCGCGTGGCGACCAGGGCGGCGTCGTAGTCGACGGTCCGCTCGAGCGTCGGGGTCGTCGGGTCTGCCACGTCGACCGACAGCACCCGGGTCTGCGGCACCGGCTGCTCGGCGCCGTAGGCGAAGGCGCGGAAGGCACCCGAGCTGGGCGGACGGCTGCCGTCGTTGCCGACCGCCACCACGGTGTCGCCGGCCAGCAGGATCTCGCCGTCGTGGAAGTCGCCGAGGTCGAGGCTGCCGACCTCCTCGACCCGCTCGCCGCCGACGTCGTACGTCGTCAGCTCGGCCCCGCGCAGCCGCACCAGCAGGTCGCCGCTGGTCTTGACCGCGTCGGGCTCGTCGACGCCGGCCTCCTGGACGTTGGTGCCGGTAGTCGAGGACGTCGCGATCGATGTCCTGGCGGATCGAGACACGAGATCCCGATCGGCTGACGAGTCCGCTGCGGTCGCCTGGGGGATCCCGGCGAACTCGTCGAACGGTCCTCCGAGCATCTCCGCCTCGCGGAGTCCGTAGCCGTAGGGCGCGCCCCAGCCGTACTCGCTGACCAGGTCGACCCCGCGGTCGACGTAGTGCTCGAGCAGCTCCTCGCAGGAGGCGGGCGCCTGCAGCGCGCCCTGGAAGGCGACCGGGGTCATCCCGGACCCGTCGGCACCGCCGCCCGACACGCCGGCCGGGCCGGACGGCGTACCGGGGCCGGTGGCGACCAGCGTGCCGGCGACGAACGCGGCGGCCACGCCGCCGAGGGCGACGACCCCGGTCAGGGAGCGGCGCAGGCGGGCCTCGGGACGGCGGCGGCCGGAGGCGGCGGAGGTGCGGCGCGCCTCGCGCAGGATCGCGTCGACGGGGGCGGGGCCGACCGGCAGGTCGTCCCAGTGGTCTTCGAGGTCGGTCATGGGGTGCTCCGATCGGGGCGGATCAGGTCGGGCCTCAGCTCGCTGAGGTGCGCGTCGTCGGCCAGCTGGGCCAGCGAGCGCGAGAGCCGGCTCTTGACGGTGCCGGCGGGGACGTCGAGCACGTCGGCGGTCTCGCGCTCGCTCAGGCCGGTGAAGTAGCGCAGGACGACGACGTCGCGGTTGGGCTTGGTGAGCCCGGCGAGCGCGCGGTGGACGGCGTCGGCGGTGTCGACGGCCGTGGTCGGGTCGGGCGAGCGGGTCTCGGGCAGGCGCTCGGAGGGCCGCTCGCCCCACCACCGCCGGCGCTTGCTGTCGCGCAAGCAGTTGAGGAGCATCCGGTAGACGTAGGCCGCCCGGTTGTCGGCCGCGACCACGCTGGGCCACGCGGTGTAGCAGCGCACGAGCGTGGTCTGGGCCAGGTCCTCGGCCTCGTGCAGCGAGCAGCCGAGGAAGACCGCGGAGCGCACCAGGGTGCTCCACGACTCGCGCACGTAGGCCGCGTAGTCGGCGTCGTGGTCCATCGGTCTCCTGCGCGGGTGGGGTGGTGCGGCGTCGGGCCGCGGGTGCGGCGTCCAGGCGTACGACGGGGCGTGGTGTCCCACTGGTTCCACCGGATCGCGACGGGTTCCAGTCTCCTGCCACCATGGCGTCATGGCTGAGACCACGCGCGACCTCGACCTCGTCCTCTTCGGCGCCACCGGGTTCACCGGCGGCCTGACCGCCGACTACCTCGGCGAGCACGGCCCCGCCGGCCTGCGCTGGGCGCTCGCGGGACGCAACCAGGGCAAGCTCGAGGCGGTCCGCACCCGCCTCGCAGCGACGCACGACCACCTCGGCGAGCTCGAGCTGATCGTCGTCGACGCCGGCGACGAGGCCGCGCTGGCTGACGTCGTGCGCCGCGCCAAGGTCGCCGTCACCACCGTCGGTCCCTACCAGCAGCTCGGCGGACCGCTCGTCGCCGCGTGCGCCGAGAGCGGCACCGACTACGTCGACCTGACCGGTGAGCCGGAGTTCGTCGACACGACGTACGTCGAGCAGCACAAGGTCGCCGAGGCCAGCGGCGCCCGCATCGTGCACGCCTGCGGCTTCGACTCGATCCCGCACGACCTGGGCGCCTACTTCACGGTCCGCGAGCTCAAGGCCGACGGCCCGGTCACGATGCGCGGCGTCGTCCGCGCGGCCGGCACCGCCTCGGGCGGCACCTTCCACTCCGCGATGGGCGCGTTCTCCCGCGCCAAGCAGATGACCGCGGCGGCCAAGGCCCGCCGCCGGGCGCAGGGGAAGCCCGCCGACGGCCGCTCCTCGCGCGCGGTGGCCGGCAAGCCCCACCGCGACAAGGCCCTCGGCTACTGGCTGCTGCCGCTGCCGACCCTCGACCCGCAGGTGGTCGCGCGCAGCGGCGCCGCGCTGCCGGCGTTCGGCCCCGACTTCCGCTACTCCCACTACGCCGGCACCAAGACGCTGCGCTACGCCGCCGGTGGCATGGCCGGCGTCTCGCTGATCGCGGTCGCCGCGCAGGTCCCGCCGGCGCGCAACTTCCTGCTCAAGAAGGTGCCGCAGGGCAAGGGGCCCGACGAGGCCAAGCGCGCGAAGTCGTGGTTCACCGTCGAGTTCGTCGCCGAGTCCGGCGGCCGCAGCCTGCGGACCAAGGTCAGCGGCGGCGACCCGGGCTACACCGAGACCGCCAAGATGCTCGCCGAGTCGGCGCTGTGCCTGGCCTTCGACGACAACCCGCCCACCGCCGGGTCCGTCACCACCGCCCAGGCCATGGGCGACAACCTGATCACCCGCCTCAGCGCGCGCGGGATCACCTTCGAGGTCGTCGGCTAGTCGCCGGGCCGCTCGCTCGCGAGGGCGGCCACCGCGTCGAGGCCGCCGGTGTCGACGGCCACCAGGGTCCGGCCGAGGACCGGCGCGCCAACCAGGCTGGGTGTCACGTCGACGCGGCTGACGCCGTCGAGGGTCAGGTCGCCGAGCTTGACCAGCAGCTCCTTGCGGATCCACAGCCCGGCGAACGACCGCGGCCGGTCGGGCTGCCCGTCGAGCCAGGTCCGCTCCGCAGTGGTGAGCACGCCCAGCGGCAGCTCGCCACCGCGCAGCGCCGCCACCGACTGGACGTCGACCGCGCACCGCACGTCGTCGACGGTCGCGGCCACCACACCGGCGCTGTGCGCCCAGCCCACGTGGACGTCGTGGCCGACGACCTGGGGGCGTCCGTGCGGCCCGCCGCACTGCGCGCAGGTCTGCGCGAACCGCACCTGCGCCGGGTCGGTGCCGACGTGGCGGGCCACCAGCACCCGGGCCAGCAGCCGGGCCGCGACGAAGTCGGCGCGGTCGGCCTCGCGGGTCAGCGCGGCGGCCCGGTCCTGCTCGGCGGGGGACAGGGGGACGTCCGGCCCGGCCGCCAGGACGTCGTACGACGCCGCCACGACCGTCTCCACGGGGTCATCGTGCCGGGTGCTCGGGTCGGGCGGCTGCGAGGATCGCCCGACGACGCCCCGAGCACCAGGAGACGACCCGTGATCGACCCCACCGGACGAGACCTCAAGGCCTTCCTCGAGCACGCACCCGACGAGCCGGTCGTGATGCTCAACCTGCTGCGCTTCGTCGAGGACGGCGCCACGGCGTACGAGGACTACCCGCGTCACTTCCGGCCGCACGCCGAGGCGCGCGGCGCGGAGGTCCTCTACTACGGCCACGGCGACACGGCCCTGGTCGCCGAGGACGGCCAGGCCTGGGACGCCGTGCTGCTGGTGCGCTACCCGACCCGGCGCAGCTTCTCCGACATGGTCCGCGACCCCGGCTACCACGCGGGCTCGCACCTGCGGAGCGACTCGCTGGTCGAGGCGGTGCTGCAGCCGACGGTGCCCGTCGACGTCTGAGCCGCGGACCCCCGGCTCGTCTGCTCCGTCAGCGGTAGCGGCGCAGGAAGCGCTGCAGGCCGGGGAGGTCGTCGGTGTTGACGTGGTCGACGCCCGCCTCGACGAGCTCGCTCCAGATCGCGGTGCGGGCGGGGCCGGCGACGTCCGGGGTGGCCCAGAAGCGGATCCGCTGGCCGCGCTCGTGGGCGGTGGCGACGATCTGCTGCAGCTTCGTGCGCTCGGCCTCCGGCATCGGGCCGACGCCGAGCCAGGTGAAGTGCTTGGTCCAGTTGTCGCTGACCAGCGGCACGACCGACGCCGGCAGCGGGCCGCCGAGGTCGGGTAGGCGGCCGTCGTAGCCGGCTCGGCGGTCGGGTTGGGCGGTCATCGCTGCGAGGTCGCGGTTGCCGCTGATGACGGCGGTGACGGCGTCGGGCGCGGTGGCGCTGGGGGTGAAGCGCGTCATCAGGCCCGGGTGGTTGCGCAGCGCCTGGTCGATCGCCCGCCACGTCGCCGCCGCCTGCGACTTCACGTCGACGAGCAGCTGCACGGGCGCCTCGCGGCCGGGGTAGACCGAACCGTCGTTCATCGTCGTGAGGGCCTCGAGCGGGGAGAAGTAGAGGCTCTCCAGGGTGCGGCCGGGTTCTACGTCGGCGAGGTCGTGGGCGACCAGCAGCTCGTCGTCGACCAGCCACACGTCGGCCTCGACGCTGGTGAAGCCGTGGTCGAGCGCGTCGAGGAGGGGGTGGTCGTGCTCGTAGTCGTTGTGGGCGTGGGCCTGCTCGAGCGGGCGCGCCTGCTTCGGTGGCTTGACGACCTTGGGGAGGCGCAGGCCCTCCTCGCGCAGCACCGCGCGGAGGCGGTCGGGGTGGTCGGTGATCAGCCCGTCGACGCCGAGGCGCACGAGGTGGCGCATAGGCGAGTGGATGCATTGCCAGCTCTACTGCGGCCGACCGCGCCAAGTTCGCTCAGCCGAGCGCATGCGCAATTCAGCGAAACCCTCGCGTCGGGGAGCGACGGGCCGTACCGTCTCGCTCGTGGCCGTGAAGCAGGTGGATTCCAAGGACGCTCTGATCGCAGACCAGTTGGCGGAGATCAGAACGCTGCGGGCGGCCCTCGAGACTGCGAGCCGCTTGGGGCAGGGCATTGGTGTCCTTCGAGAGCGGTACGGGATCGACGAGAACAAGGCGTTCGCCATGCTCACGTCGACCGCAGTGGCCCGCCAGGAGGAGTTGAAGTCCGTCATCGCTCACTTGCTCACAACCGGCGACCTGCCCGAGGCCGTTCCGCCGGCCTGACCTGTCCGAGCCCGGCGCCGCTGACCTGCAGCGAGTGCAGGCGGCGGGAGGGACCCTGGCCGGGCGAGCTCGCGGGCCATCGGGCGGACCGAGCACCTCCGTGATTGCAGTGGGACCCCTCGACGCGGGGGACGGTGTGCTCGCGAACGGTCAGGGCCACGATTCGGGCGCTAGTCGCGGCTCAGGGCGAGCCCTTGGGCCACATGGCTACAGCATGGCTGCAGGTCGACCACGACTTCGGGTGCCCCAGGCAAGAGTCGAACTTGCGACCTTTCGCTTAGGAGGCGGCTGCTCTATCCACTGAGCTACTGGGGCGGGCCATGTGCACTTTCATGTTGAAAACCCACGATGACGGTCTACATCTTGTCAGGACCGGGTCCGGGTCCGCGAGACAGCCTCTTCCGCTTGGTTGCTGGGTCTGCACGGGAGCCCGTCGCGGGACGGTGTTTGGGGTGAGGGCAGCACGAGTGCCCCGCCGCCCAGTGGGCGCGGGGTACTCAGATGTCTTGTTCAATTTGGCGCGGAATCGCGCTCTGCTTAGGCGACCTGTGGGTCTCCGTCATCCTGAGGAAGGACGTCGTGGTCGGCGAGGCGTGAGAGGTGAATGGCCCAGGCTTCAGCGTTGACCTGTCCGGCGTGCAGGAGCATGCGGAGGGCCTGGTTGTGCCAGCCCCAGGCGGGCATGCGCTTGAGGTGCCAGGCTTCTTCGATGTCCTTGTTGCCGGACTCGGCGTCGGGGCGGAACCCGTAGGCGCGTTTGAACTGCTCGTCGGTCATGGGGACCTGGCGCAGGTACTCGCTGCGCTTGAACCCGTCGCCCTTCTGGTTGCCGAGAGCGATGGCGTGTTCTTTCTTGCCGCCGCAGCGGGTGCATTCGATGTTCACGATGCGGTACCAGTCGGTGTAGGTCGACCGCTTGCGCCGGATTGTGTGCCCGGTGAGGAGCACGTACTCGGGGGTGCCTGCGGCGTCGACCTTCTGCTCGTAGGGGGCTCCGCCGATGCCGTAGATGCGGTGACGGCACACGCCGGTGCCACGGGGCACTTCGACGGTCTCGATGTGGTGGGACTTCTCCCAGCGTTCGCCGATTTTGACGGAGTTCGCGGAGTTCTTCGGGCCGCTTGTGGGCTTGTTGATGACCAAGAGTCCCTTTCGCATGTAGGGGTCGACGTGAACGGATTTATAGACGCCGTCCATGACGAGGGTCTGGATACCGGGCAGTCGGTCGAGGAGGCCGTCGGTGATGCGAGCGATGGCGGCGGCTTCATCGCCGTCCTCGGGGCTCATGGTTTCGACGTCGAGGATGAGACGGGTGCCGTAGTAGGCCAACCGTGCGTAGGCGTAGGTGCCCTTGGGTCCCCACTCGAACCGTGCCCCGGCCTTCGCGTGGTGCTTGGCGATGGTCGCGGCGTCAGCACCGGGCGGGACGGGCGCGGTGCCACCTTCGGGCCAAGACTTCGAGTTGGGGTCGAACTTGCGGGTCTTGACCTCGCCGGTGACCTTGTTGACCCACTCGGTACCGGGCGCGTGCCTAGACGGGGAGGTGGAGACCTTGCCGTCGAAGGTCACCACGAAACGCCGGTCGGGGTCGGTGATGCGGAACCGTTCGGCGGGGTCAAACATGCCCATGTCGAGGGCGCGCTGCGCGGCGGTAGCGCGCTGGGCATCGTGGAGCAGCGCGTGCCAGTCGCGCTTCTTGAACTTGCGATGGAAGTGGTTCCACTGGTGCAGCATCGGGCCGGTGTCTGGCAGGTCGGCTGCCAACTTGGGGTCGATGTTGTCGCGGATGGTGTCGCGCACGAGGTTCCAGACGGTGTCGTCGGAGAACCAGACGGAGGTGTTGGCGGCGGACCCGAAGATGCTGATGGCCTGACCGAAGAGCAGCATCACGAAGTTCGGGAACATGGTCGGTCGACCGGGTGTGCGGTCTCCCTTTTCGGGCAGTGCGGCGGCGCGGAGGTAGAGGTGGTGGTCGGCTGCGGCGGCGACCAACTTGTTGAGGTCGGTGAGGCGACGCTCGCGCTTCTCAGCGGTGGTTTCCTTCATCGAGGTCGCCATGTCACGGGCGGCGCGGCGGATGCGGAACTCGGTGACCTCGCGGGTGCGCTCGCGTCGTGCGACACGGCGCTGACGGTTGGTCGGCTTCGCGGGCTTGCTGACCTTGCTGACGGTGTTGGCCGCGTCGCCCTGCTGGCGGATCGCGGTGCTCATCGCGCGTCCGCCTCGACCTGACTCTGGGCGGCGTACCGGTCGGACTCGCATGCGCCCGCTGGTGCGGGCGTTTCGTGGGTTGTGCGCCAGTTGACGGTGACGAGTCGGGCGGCGGCGTCGATGGAACGCAGGCCACAGCGGACGGCGACGGCTTCCATGGAGCCGGTCTCGGTGTAGACCCGGTTGGCGACGTACTCGTGAATGGATGACGGGCGGACACCCTGGTCAACACCGAGACCGGCCTTAGCGAGGGCACGCACGAGCATCTGGTTGGTCGTCATGGCGAACTTGGTGGGGTCCTGGTCGGCGACCCGGCCACGGTGGACGAGGGAGAATCCGGTGATGCTGGAGCCGTTTCGGCGGGTCAGATAGTTGATCCGGGAGGCCAGGGCGTCGGCCTGCCATTCGTCGAGCGGCACCCATCGGGCGAGGTTGCGGCGACCCAGGCCGGGAAGCCAGACGACCTGCTCGGCCAGGTACACGTCGATGGGCTCGACCTGCGCGATTTCGGTGACGGTCGCACCGGCGAGGGCGAGGGCGACGGTGGCGGGCATCTTGTTCTCGCGGGCCTGGTAGGCGGCGCGGTCCATGAGGCGTGCGGCCTCGGCCTCGGTGAGGGGACGGGTGCGGGTGTTGGACCGTCCGTGGGTGGTGACCTTCTCGGCGGGGTTCTCGTCCCACAGGCCGAGTTGGTGGCAGGTGGCGAAGAAGTTGATGAGCGAGGTGCGGCGGTTGGCTTGGGTGCCGTAGGCGGGCTGGCCGGTGGTGTTGGAGGCCCACATCTTTCCGGTGGGGCGGGCGTGTACCCAGTCAGCACACACACCGGCGTCGAGGTCGGCGAGCATCGGAAAACCCATCGCGGTGACGTAGGCAGCGAACCGGACCAGGTTGTGCTCGTAGCGACGCAGGGTGGCGTCAGTAAAGCCCACCGGAACGCTGTCGGCGCGCCACGCGGCAAGCACAAGAGCCAGTGCGTCAGCCACGGCGATGGCTCCCGAGGCGGCGACACCGGGGGCGAGGGTGAAGGCGTCGTAGGGGCCGGGGAGTCCCACACGTCGACGGTTGGAGGAACGACGAACGAACTGGCTGGATGGCTCGGAAGCCGTGGTGAGGGCAGGCGTGGGTGCAGATGTGGTGGACATGGCTGGGTTGCTTTCGGGGTGAGCGAGTAGACCTCGTGTCGCATCCGCCTCAAATGGAGGCGGTCGGTAGAGCGGTCTGCTCTGAGAAGTGGATGAAGGGGAGCGGAGGCGGGCTGCTAGGGCAGCGGGCCTCTGTGGCTACGTCCGTTCATGACGGCTTCTCACCCGGCGCGGCACGACCAGGCCCAGGACCGGGGTGGCGGCGTGGGACAACACGCAGGACCGGGCCGTTGGGGCTGGGGCGTGGGACGGGCATGGCGAACGGGTCAGGCTCGACCAGTTCGTCAGGGTCGACGAGCCGCAGAAGGCTCGCCTGTGGGTGCTTTGGCATGGGTAGTGCTCCTGGGTGACAACCGCAGCCCAGGAGCGCCTCGTGTTAGGGCACAGACACGACTGGGTGCGGCGGTGTGCCGGGGACTCCGGCACACGTTCTGCACAGCCAGTCGCGGTAACGCATGCGACCGTCCTACCACCGATCTCGGTTGCGTGTCGAACAAACGTTCGAACTGCCTGAGCGGCGGAGATGACAGCGGGCACGATGGCGACGTTGCGGAGGCTCGTTGCCGTGAAGGCGAGGAGGAGGAGCAGGAGAGCGGCGGCGGTGGGCATGTGCCCAATCTGGGGTCTAGCGACGATCCAGATAACCGTCGAAAAGGCCCCCGTCCGGTCGGACGGGGGCGCAATTACCCCCGCAAAACTCGCGGGGTGCAGGCTTCAACCAGAGCCGTTACGGCTTGCGCTTGTCGCATCTTTCGACCAAGCGAAGGGGGAGGGGTCGGGTGTCGACTCCCGTCACAAGGTGGGGCGACGGGCGCTGCTGTCCGGGAAGTCCCAGAACTTCGGGGGTGCCACGGTGCCCTCGGCGACCTCGACGAACCTCTGGATGGCTTCCTCGCCTGGCATCGCTCCTGGCAACACCATCATGAGCGTCACGATGTCCTGGGTCGTCAGGTTCGCTCGCCCGCACAGACGGGCATTCCACATGTTCATCGAATCCGACCGCAGGTCCAGGCGGGCCAACTCCTCCTGAGCGACGCCCTTGAGGTTCTTGAACCCTCGCACTGACAGCACGATGAGGTTCTGCATCACCGCCGCACGGAACTTCGACACCGCCAACGGCTCACCGTGCGGGTCCGGCGGCAACCAAACCCGCTTCTCTACATTCAGTCGCCCGAAGGACTCCCGAGGGATGCACCAGTCGCGGGGTTGGGATGCCACACCCACACTCTATGAGTTGACTTCATGTATGAGACTGCGGCGGAGCGCCTGTCGGGTACAACGGGTGTCGCTCAGTCGTCGGACTCTGGTTCGTCCTCTTCGTCCTCGTCGTCGCCTGCATCGCCGGAGCGGTCTTCTACTTCCGTCTCGTCCTCGATGGCGTCAAGTGCGTCCTCTGCTGCGTCCTCTGCTGCGTCGGCTTCTTCATCGGCGCTATCGGGGGTGTCTTCAGGTTCGTCGGCTTCGTCGGCTTCGTCATCTGAGGTGTCCGCGCCGTCTGAGCCGTCTGAGCCGTCCTCGCCGTCTGAGCCGTCTGGGTCCTTTTGGGGGCCGTCATCCACATTCGGTTCTTGGGGAACGACTACGACAGGCTCTGTACTGCCAGACCCACCGACGGGGTCCTCATCCACGTAGCCAGCGCCGCTTTCGCCGGAGGTTTCCTGACCGGTCTGCGGGCCTTGCGCATCCCGGTCCCTTGGCCGTGTTCTGTTCTCACGCGGACCGTCACTGGGGTCGCTGTTGTAGGCGGTGCTCTTTGTGTCAGTGGGGACGCCAACGACGTCAGGAAGCGAGTCGTCTGACTCGGGGTCATCGACGTTGCGCTTGTCGTCCGGTGGCTCTGGGCGGACTACCTCGACTACGGCATCGAACGCGTTCTGGATGGGCCCTGGCAGCACGTCTGCGGCACCGGCAGCCACGATGCCCGCCGCCGCAGCAGCGGACCCGAGACCGACCTGTGCGGCCAGCCCGAGACCAACGAACCAGGCAGCCGGGCCGCGCACCACCTTGCGTGAACGGTCAGCAGGAGCAGTGGCTGATGCAATCGCCGGTGCAACCCCGGTAGTGGCGGTTCCGGCAGAGGTGGCGGAGGGAGTGAGGTAGGCCGCAAGGTCACCAACTGGGACCGGGGCCGGGCTCGTGAGGGATGTCCGCAGACGACGCAGCACTTCGACATCGGCTGCCAGGTGGGCAGGCACCAGACGCTCGGCGGAACCGGCGAAGGCGAACTCGACGATGGTGTCCGATTCGTCGTCGCGAGCGGGGTCGAAACCGTCGTCGCTGTTGCTGTCGGACGGTGGGGGCGTCGGTGTCGTCGGTGTCATGGTGCCTCCTTCCCGCCTTCGTTGTCTGCTTGCTCTGCGAGCGCGGTGCGTCGCAACGTGTCCAGTCCTCGCCGCTGCAACGCCTTCACAGCACCAGGGGTCTTGCCCAGTTCGTTCGCGACCGCCTCGACCGTCAGGTCGCCCACGATGCGAAGCAGCAACACTTCACGCTGGTCCTCCGACAAGGTGGCGAGGACGCTGAGGGCCCACCGGTGGTCCTCAGCGAGCATCACCGTGTCCTCAGCACTCAGTTCGGTCCGGTCAGTGCGGTCGCCGTGCTCGGTGTCCCAGGTGAGCGTTTCCTGCGGTTGACGGGCACGGCGACGGTGTACGTCCACGGCACGGCGTCGAGCGATGGTGAACAAGAACGCAGCGAAGGCGTTCTCGTTGCCGGTGAACGTGTCCAACGACCCGAACGCGTCACAGAAGACGTGGCTGGTCACCGCGTCGATGTCGACGACCCCGCGCCCACGGAGGAACCCAGCGATACGAGGAGAGAACGTGCGCCATAGACCGGCATAACCCTGCTGGTCACCGCGCTGCGCAGCGCGCAGCGTCTCGGCGAAGTCCCAGGGTTCCACTCTTCAATCATCGGACCTTCGGCCTCTGACCTTGACGGTTTTGCAGGAACTGCCCCGACCACCCGCCCGTCCCGGCACAGGCCAGTCTCCGTGACGTCACGGTGGCCCCGGCCCCCGAGAGGGCTGGGGCCACCATGAGAGGAAACCGTCGTGCCTAGAGACTCAGAGGTCGTCGGGGTTGGTGGACCCAGAGCCCTCGGTGGAGCAGGAGTACGACAGGCTGCCCGACACGTCACCTTCGCGAGTCGCACCGGAGCGGTCGAAGTCCCAGTCAACGGTGCAGTCACCGGTACCGGCTTCGCCGTCTACCGAGCAGTCGTAACCGTCAGCAGCAGTCCCGGAGCAGCCGACACCGTCATCGCCGGTGTTCTCGTCGACGATGTCGGTCTGGAAGTCCAGGCCACCGTCGAGGGCAAGGTCATCGGTGTCGATGGTGTAGCCGAACGTCTGCTGGAGTTGTGCGGAGTTGCACTCGAACCCCAGCGAACCGGGGATGAACCGGCAGTTCCACAGGGCGCTGTCGGTGCTGGCCCCGTTCCAGGAGCAGTCGAAGTCGAGGTCGGCAGAGGTGTCGCTGCCGTCGGCGTCGGATGAGGTGTCAGCCGAAGCACTGAACGAGCAGTCCCAGTCGAGACCGCCTTCGTCTTCGTCACGGTCATCGGTCTCGGAGTAGGAGCAGTCCCACGACATGTCGAGGGAGTGGTCCGAAGCGGGACCATCAGATGAGGAGTCGTAGGAGCAGTCGGAGTCAGTGTCGACAGTGCCGTCGTCGTAGTCGTTGGAGCACTCGAACGAGTCGTCGTCGGTGACAGCGTCACCGTCGTCGTCGCTGCTGTCGAAGGAGCAGTCAGACGAATCCGTCGGGCCCTTCTCGGCCAACGCAATCGACACGATCTTGCCGTCAACGACACGCTTGCCGACGACCTTCGCGCCACGACCCAGTTCGTTCAAGTCCGCACGAGTGCGGTTGCCTGCCCGGTCGACCAGGAACACCTTCGTCTTCTTCGTGAAAGCCCGGTACCGGTCAACACCGTTCGCGCCGTCGATACGGACCTTCATCGCACCGGCACGAACATCACCAACCCGGTCAGGAGTCTTGCCAGCAGACACAGCCGGTCCACCCACCAACAGCAGACACAGTGCAGCGAAGACCGCTACGGCCCTCATCAAGTTCTTCATCACGGGTTCCCTCCCAGGAACAAGACGTGCCGACCAAGCCGGTACGGAGACTGACCCCCGACGCCATGGGGTGACACTGATGGCAGTGCCAGACACCGGGGGTTCACCAGGGATATCGCCGCCGACCCCCAACAGGGTTACGGGCACACGAAAGAAAACCGCATCAGTCTGCCGACCCACGCAGAACCCGCGCCGCCCCAAGATGGGGCGGACAGGGGCCCGGTTGTTCCAAGACGGCCCTGATTCTGTTCAATGCCAGAACTTGGGGAGCCGTTCCAGGCGGGGCCCCGAGTTATCAACACGGTCTACTGGGGCGGCAGGCCGAGGTTACCGGGTCGCGGAGGCGGTCCTCGAGCCAGGAAGGGGACCGTTGCCGGTTTGGTCCCTTCGGGTGAGCAGCCGACAATGGAGGCCCGTCCGACTACTCCAAGGTGACCATGCCCGACGAGCCCGACCTGCACGCTCCGACGTCCGACGCGATCTCCAGCGACGACCGCCCTCAGGGCCGGGTCGGCGCGCGGCCCAAGCGCCGAGGTCGCAGCAAGAGGCGGCACCAGCTGCTGGTCGTCGTCCTCGCCGCGTCGGTCGCGCTCGCCCTGGTCATCGGGCTCGGGTCGGTCTACTTCCTGCGCCACCTCGACGACAACGTCGACTACCAGGACTACTCCGAGCAGCTCACCGACCGGCCCGACAAGGTCGACATGGCGACCGGGCCGCAGGAGCCGCTCAACATCCTCGTCATGGGCTCCGACAGCCGTGAGGGCGCCGGCAACAACATCGACGGGCTCACCGGCGACGGCGAGCGGTCCGACACCACGATCATGTTCCACCTCTCGGCCGACCGGACCTTCGCCTACGGCATCAGCGTCCCGCGCGACACCCTCGTCGACCGACCCGAGTGCATCGCCGAGGACGGCACGACCATCCCGGGCGCCGACGACGTGCTGTGGAACGAGGCCTTCGAGGTCGGCGGTCCCGCCTGCACGATGCAGCAGTTCGAGCAGCTCACCGGCATCCGCCTCGACAACTACGTCAAGGTCGACTTCAACGGGTTCCAGGACATGGTCGACGCCATCGGTGGCGTCGAGGTCTGCATCCCCGAGGAGATCCACGACCCCGCGCACGGCATCGACATCCCGGCCGGCACCCGCGAGATCGCCGGCAAGGAAGCCCTCAACTACGTCCGCGCGCGCTACACGCTCGGCGACGGCTCCGACCTCGGCCGGATCAAGCGCCAGCAGGCGTTCCTCGCCGCCATGGCCGGCAAGGTCGTCTCGCGCGGCATGCTCACCCGCGTCGACCGGCTGCTCGGCTTCCTCGACGCCGCCACCCGCTCGCTGCAGACCGACTTCGACTCGGTGGGGGGGATGAAGGACGTCGGGTCGTCGTTCCGCAGCATCGGGCTCGACAACATCCGCTTCGTCACCGTGCCGTGGCAGTACTCGCCCGAGGACCCCAACCGCGTCGAGTGGCTCCCCGAGGCCGAGAAGCTGTGGCGCAAGGTCGCGCTCGACAAGCCGCTGAGCGCCAAGGTCTCCTCCGGCGTCATCACCGCCGCCGACTCCGTCGACGGCGACGATCCGGCCGGCTCCAGCTCCGGGGACAAGCCGGTCAAGGGTGCGGCCACCGCCGAGGAGCGCGAGTCCGCCGGGCTGTGCGCGTGAGTGACGAGAAGCCGGCCGAGACGCCGGCGGAGCGCAAGCGCCGGCTCGAGGCGGTCTTCGGCGACGTCCTGCCCGACACGACCTCCGACGAGCGCGACCCCGGCTCGGAGTCCCGCGCCGACGCCGGTGACGAGTGGCTGAAGTCGCAGGTCCCTCCGCACCACGGCTGATCCTGCTCTGCCCCTAGGCGGTCACTGGTCTCGTGACGGTCGCCAGGGCGACCTCCACGACCGACGTGCGGGACGTCGTACGCCCTGATCAAACGCGTGGTTACCGGCACGTAACCGCGGTCACAGTGGGCCGTTGAGGGGGCATGCGACGTCGCCTGCTTGCCGTGTCCGCCTCGTTGGTCCTGGTCCCGGCCCTGGCCACCGTGCCCGCCTCGCCGACGGCGGCCCTGCCGACGGTCGCCGCCGTGGCGCCGACCACGGTCGAGAAGGCGCCGGCGCCGCGCTACGACGCCACGATCCGCTGGACCAAGCACGGCATCCCGCACGTGACCGCGAAGGACTTCGCGTCACTCGGCTACGGCAGCGGGTACGCCGCCGCGGAGTCGTCGATCTGCACGCTGATGGACACGGTGGTGACGGGCCGGGGGCTGCGGTCGCGCTGGTACGGCGCGCAGGGGCGCTACGACGACTACGTGACGATGAACGGCTCCAACCTGCAGGTCGACACGCTCGTCGGCGACCTGCACAACCGCCGCGTCGTCGAGAAGCTGCTGGCCGGGCCGTCGGGCCCCCAGACCGAGACGCGCCAGATGGTCAAGGGCTACGTTGCCGGCGTCAACCGCTGGCTGCGCACCCAGCGCGTCACCGACCCGGGCTGCCGCGGGGCCGGCTTCCTCAAGCCCGACGTCACGACCCTCGACCTCTACTACGGCGTCTACCTGGCCAACCTGCTGGCCTCGACGGGCGTGTTCGTCAAGGAGATCGCCGACGCCGACCCGCCGAGCCTCACCGACCCGGGCCTGCCGCAGCTGCCCCTGCGCGCCTCGCAGGTCGACCGCGACGCGCTGCTGAAGGCGCTCGGCAAGGACCCCGAGAGCCCGTTCGGCTCCAACGCGACCGCGATCGGCGGCGCCGAGACGACCACCGGCAAGGGGATGCTGCTCGGCAACCCGCACTTCCCGTGGCGCGGGCGCTACCACTTCACCCAGCAGCACCTGACGATCCCGGGTCGCTACGACGTCGCCGGCGCCTCGCTGATCGGCTCGCCCGCGGTCAACATCGGCTGGAACAAGGACGTCGCCTGGAGCCACACCGTGTCGACGGCGTACCGGTTCACGCCCTACGAGTACAAGCTGCTCGGCAGCCCGACGACCTACCTCACCGACCGCGGACCCCGTCAGCTCGAGCGCCGCGCGGTCACCGTCAAGGTCAAGCGCCCAGGCGGCGGCGTCGGCACCGTGCAGGAGGAGGTCTACCGCACCGACGAGGGCTACGTCGTCGACTCCCCGGCGACCCTGATGCCGTGGTCGCCGGCCAGCGTCTGGGCGATCCGCGACGCCAACGCCGAGCACCTGCGCACGATCGACACGTTCCTGCAGATGGGCAAGGCCACGAGCGTGCGCGACCTGCTGCGCCGCCAGGACCGCGCGGGCGGCATGCCGTGGGTCAACACGACGGCCGCCGACCGCCACGGCGACGCGATGTACGCCGACCACTCGGTCGTGCCCAACGTCCCCAACGCCATGAAGGAGCGCTGCCTCACGCCGGTGGGCCGCGTCGTCGACCAGCTGGCAGGCCTGCCGGGTCTCGACGGCACGTTCGCGTCGTCCAGCTGCGCCTGGGGGACCGACGCCGACGCCCAGCGTCCCGGCATGTTCGGCCCGCGCAACCTGCCCGTCACCGTGCGCCGCGACTGGGTGATGAACGCCAACGACTCCTACTGGCTGCCCAACCCGGCCGAGCGCCTCGAGGGCTTCGCCACGATCATCGGGTGCGAGCGGTGCGAGCGCACGATGCGCACCCGGATGGTGTCGCAGTACGTCATCGACCAGCTGCGCGGCCGACGCAAGGAGAGCCCGGCGTCGCTGGCCTCCCACCAGCACGGCAACCGGGTCCGGGCCGCCGAGGTGGCCAGCGCGGGCGGCGACCTCGACGAGGTCTGTGACGCCACGGGCGAGACCGAGGCGTGCGCGGTGCTGAAGGCGTGGGACCGGCGTTCGGACCGCACCTCGGTGGGCACCCACCTGTTCGAGGAGTTCATCAGCCGTGCCCCGGCCGACACGATGTGGCAGGTGCCGTTCGACGCGGCCGACCCGCTCAGCACCCCGCGCGACCTCGCTGAGACCAACATCCAGGTCGTCGCCGCGATGCGCGGCGCGATCAACGCCGTGCGCAACCAGGGCGTCGCCTTCGACGCCCCCTGGGGCCGGCTCCAGGTCGCCGGCGACCGCGGTGCCCCGCCGATCCCGCTGGGCGGTGGCCTGGGCGACGCGGCCGGCAACGCCAACGCGCTGGCCTCCCGGCTGCCGGTGGCCAACCGCGGCCGGTTCCGGCCGATCACCTACGGCTCCTCGCACATCCAGTCGATCGCCTACACCGCGAGCGGGTTGTCGGCGCGCACGATCCTCACCTACGGCCAGAGCGAGAACCCGCGCTCGCGCTTCGCCACCGACCAGACCCGGCTGTTCTCGAACGAGAAGTGGGTCCGGTTCGCCTGGACCGACCGGCAGATCCGACAGCAGCTGATCCGGGTCCAGCGCCTGCGCGGCTGAACGGTTGAGCGACTAGGCGGCCGGGGACGGCGCGCCCGGCACCAGGCCGAGCTCGCCGTCGTCGGCGTCCATCAGCGGCGTCGACGCCCGCCGGCGCACCTCCGGGATCCAGGCGGCGGCCGCGGCCGCGCAGACCATGCCGCCCGCGAGGAGCAGGAAGCCGACGGTGTAGCCGGCCTCGACCGGGAAGCCGGCCGGGGTGACCCGGGCGGTCACGACGCCGGCCATCACGGCCGAGCCGATCGAGCCGCCGATGGTGCGGATGTTGGCGTTCATGCCGCTGGCGACGCCGGTCTGCTCGCGCGGCACGCTGGCGATGACGACGCCCGCGAGGCTCGAGAAGACCAGGCCGGAGCCGACGCCCTGCAGCGTCGTGGCGGCGTAGAGCTGGGCCTGGGTGTCGTGCAGCAGGGCCAGGGACACGAAGGCGAGGGCCGTCATCAGGGTGCCGGTGACGATGACCGTGCGCGCGCCGATCCAGCTGATGAGTCGCGCGGTGGCGAAGCCGACGAGGAAGCTGGCGACGGCGCTGGGCAGCAGCAGGTGGCCCGACTCGGTGATCGAGGCGCCGAAGCCGTAGCCGGCCGCGGCGGGTGTCTGCAGGAACTGTGGCAGGAAGCCGAACGAGGCGAACATGCCGAACCCGACGAAGCCCGCGACCAGGTTGGTCGTCCAGACGCCGCGCAGGCGCATCATCCGCATGTCGATCAGGGGTACGGCGACGCGGGTCTCGACCCGGACCCACACGGCGCCGGTGACCACCGCGGTGGCCAGCAGCCCGAGCACGGCGGGGGAGCCCCAGCCCCACTTGTTGCCCTGGCTCACCGCGAGGAGCAGCGTCACCAGGGCGAGCGCGAGCGGCACCGCGGGCAGCACCGGTACGCCGCCGGGCGTGCGGAACGGCGACTCGGGCACGAAGGCCAGCGCGGCCAGCGCGGCGAGGACGGTGGTGATCATCGGCAGCCAGAAGAGCCAGTGGTAGCCGAGGCCCTCGACGATCGGCCCGGCGATGACGATGCCGATGCCGAACCCGACGGCGGTCAGCGAGGCCAGCACGCTGAGCGCGCCGGTCATCTGCTCCTGGAACTCGTCGCGCACGATCCCGAACGACAGCGGCAGCACGCCGCCGCCGAGCCCCTGCAGCACGCGGGCGGCGATGAGCCAGCCGATCGACGGGGCGAGGGCGGCAGCGAGCGAGCCGATCGACAGGGCGGTCAGGGTCAGGACGAGCATGCGCTTCTTGCCGATCGCGTCGCCGACCCGCCCGAGGATCGGCGTCGCGATCGAGGCCGAGAGCAGGTAGGCGGTCAGCACCCACGTCACCGTGGTCTGGTCGGTGTCGTACTCGCGCTGGATCTGCGCGAGCACCGGCACGATCAGCGACTGCAGCAGCGCGAACGACGACACCGAGACCGCCAGCACGAGGAAGGTGAGCGGTCGGCTGCCGCGCCGCTGCGCGTCACCCGTCACGTCGTACCCCCGGTTTGGTTGCTCACGGCAACCAATGTAGTCGGCAGTGCGGCCGCGCTGGTCCCCACCCCCCGGCGTGAACCGGAGGGCGCGCAGTTGTTGCTAGACAGGGTGGACATCCACACAGGAGGTCCCTCATGTCCAAGCTCACCCTCGGTGCCGCGTTCGCGGCCGGGTACGTCGTCGGAGCCAAGGCCGGTCGTGACCGCTACGAGCAGATCCGCGCAGGCGCCCAGAAGGTCGCCGAGAACCCGCGGGTCCAGGCCGCCACCGACGCGGCCAAGGAGAAGGCCGGCGAGGTCGCCAGCACCGTCGCCGAGACCGCCAAGGAGAAGGCGTCCGAGGCCGTCGGCTCGGCGAAGGAGAGGGCGGCCGAGACCGGCCCCACGATCCAGGCCGCGCCCTAGCCCGGTCAGCCTCAGCACGTCGCACCGCCCGGTCCGCTCCTGCGGGCCGGGCGGTGCGCTGTGTCCTGACCTCAGTCGGCCGGGCGGACCCCGGTCACCCGCCACCGCTCGCCGGAGCGCTCGAGGTCGACGACGACCACGACCTCCCGGTCGTCGGCGCTGACCTCGACCCGCACCGTCGCGTCGCGTCCGTCGACCTCGGCGCCCGCGACCCGGACGTCGCTCAGCTCGACCGGGCTCGGCACGCCGTCGAGGCACGAGGTCACGCTGGGCGGCAGGGCCGCGTCGTCGGCGAGGACGTCGTCGAGCCCGCCGCAGTCGTCGTCCGCCACGGCCTGGACGAGCGACAGCGCGACGTCGGCCGGTCCCGGCGGGCTGGGGGTGGCCGCGGCGTCCTCGTCACCCACGAGCACGGCGTACGTCGTCAGGTCAGCAAGCGCGGCCAGCGCGACCCCGGCCAGCAGTGCGGCACGCAGCCGGCCGATGACCCAGGGTCCGCCCACGAGGTACCGCACGCGGCCATCCTCGCGCCTCGGGCCGGCCGTCGATGGACCGGTCCCGCGGCCGCGAGATGGGTACTGGGGCACTCACACCCTCCGATCGTCAGGCCCCACCGCATGTCCACGCTCCCCGAAGCCCGCCCCTCGTGACCCACGAGCAGATGCCGCCGGTCGACCTGTACTGCAGGACGTGCGGAAGCGAGACGCTGCACGAGCGGGCGCGGGTGAAGCGCTCGCCGGGAGACCTCGTGCGCAACCTGCTCACCTGCACCGGGTGCCGGGAGCAGCAGTAGCCGGCTGACGCGCCGCCGTGAGGACCGCGACCTGGTCCTCCGGTGTGGTGGACTCCGCCGGTGACGCGAGCGCGCCCGACGGTGCAGATGCTGTGGGAGTCCGACGACCCCGAGGCGACGCTGCACGCCCGGTTCGGCTTCGACGGCACCGACGCGGTCCTGGCCTGGCTCACGTCGGCCCTGCGGGACCACTGGGGCCTGGACGTCGTCTCGTGCGAGCGGATCGTCATGAGCGACGCCAACGCCCTGGCCTGGGTCGACACGTCAGCGGGCCGGATGGTCGCGAAGTGGTCCGTCGCCGCCGAGCGCTTCCAGCGACTCGCCGCGTTGGCACGTCTCACCACCTGGCTCGCGGACCACGGCCTGCCCGTCTCGGCGCTGGTGCCCGACCTCCGCGGCCGGGGACAGGTCGAGCTCGACGGGACCTCGCTGGGGCTGCAGCGCGAGATCGACGGAGACCTCCTCGACGCGGACGATCCCGACCAGGTGTGGGCGGTCGGCGCGGTCCTGGCCCGGCTCCACGACGCCCTGGCGGTGTACCCCGAGGCCGACGGTTTCCCGACGGAGCCGGCTCCGGACGAGTCCCTGGGCGACCAGGTCGGTGACTGGCTGGCCACGGCCCCCGAGCACCTGCCGGACGCGGCCGTGGCGGCACTCCGAGCAGCGGTCGCCGCGGCGCCACCGTTCGCGGCCCCGGCGCAGCTGGTGCACGGCGACGTCCGGTCCGCCAACGTCCTGTGCGCGCAGCGCGAGGTGACCGCGGTCATCGACTTCGAGGAGGCGCGCTTCGACCACCGCGTCGCCGAGCTGGCCCGTACGGCGGTCCTGATCGGCACCCGCTTCCACGACTGGGCGCCGGTGTCGGCCGACGTCCGAGGGCAGCTCCTGGACGGCTACGAGTCGGTGCGTCCGCTGACCGGGCCGGAGCGGGCCTGGTGGCCGGTGCTCGTGCTGTGGCTGTCCCTGCGGATGGTGCCGTCGGGGGAGGACCGGTCCGGCTGGGGGGACGCGGCGGCGCAGCTGGCGGACCGACCCCTTCCGGCCAAGCGGGATCCGTCCTAGGTTGGAGATGTCCCAACCCCCAGGCGACCCGTCCCCCCACGGGCCGCAGGAACGAGGTGACACGTTGTGCGACGTACGACTCTCGATATCACCACCGGCATCGCCACCACGGTGGTGGGGACGGGCTTGACCGCCGTCCTCGCTGCTGGACCTGCGACCGCCGCCACCCCATCGGGCCCGCCGGCCGACTACGCCGGCGACGCCCGCTCGACCACCAACGCCCGCCGTGTCGACCACGGTCGGCACCGGGTGGGACCCCAGACGTGCCTGCAGCGCAAGGCTGCCCGGCACGCTGAGCAGATGGCCAGCGCCGACCGCGCGTGGCACCAGGACCTGAAGAGGGTCGTGCGTGCCTGTGAGATGCGCAAGGTCGGCGAGAACGTCGCCGTCGGGTTCCAGTCGGGCCGCACCACGGTCAACCGTGGCTGGATGCGGTCGAGCTCGCACCGTCAGAACCTGCTCGACCGCAGGTTCGACGCGATGGGCCTCGCGGCCCGTCGTAGCGACGACGGTCAGTGGTACGTGGCGCAGGTCTTCGGCGACCGCTGAACCCTGAGGAACACCAGCACGACACCAGGCCGGGTCCGGACCGTGAGGTCCGGGCCCGGTCTCTCGTCAGCTCAGGCGCAGTCGACGCAGAGGTCGACGGACGGGTTCTCGCGCCGCGACCCGTGCTGCACGAGGAAGCACGAGGTGCAGGTGAACTCGCTGGCCTGCTCGGGGATGACCTCGATCGACAGCGACTCGTGCGAGAGGTCCGCGCCGGGCAGCTCGAAGGACTCGGCGACCTCGGTCTCGTCCTCGTCGACCTTCCCGGAGGTCTTGTCCTGCTCGCCGGAGGTCAGGCGGCGGGCCTCCAGGCTCTCTTCTCTCTGTTCGTCCTCTGACTTGCGGGAAGCGTCGTAGTCGGTGGCCATCTGTGTCCTCTCGGGGCGGAGCGCGAAGACTAGCCGCGACGACCCCGTGTTGCGCAGCCGGGCGCGTCCGTGTCGCCTCCGACGCCGTCCTCCCTGACCTCCTGCGGACGACTGTGCCGCCCGGTGGCGCCGATCCGGAGCGGTCGTCGAGGGCGAGGTGGTGGCGCAGGTCACCGTCGAGACGGCGGCTTCCGCGGTTGGACCCGTCGTGCGCCGGGCAACGAGGCAGGGGCGCCGCGCGAGCGTGCGCCCGTCCTGCCACCGCCTCGAGGAGACCCCGTGTCCGAACCCGTCCGGGTGCGCCTGTCGTCCCACCAGCGCGCCCTCGTCGCCGTCCTCGGCGTGCTGGTGCTGGCGGCCGTCTGCTCGCTGGTCTTCGGCCCGGCACGGGGAGCGCGTGACGACATCGCCCAGGTGCGGGACGACCTGAGCTCCACCGAGGACGGCATCTACCGCACCCTCGCGGTCAACCGCGGGACCCTCGACCGGATCACGCGTCAGCTGCGGGCCACCCGCGAGTCCCTGCGCATCCAGCAGGACGGTCTCGACGTGGCCCGCGACGCCCAGGCGATCGCCCGGACCGGCGTGGACGCCACCCGGGACATCCGCGACCGGACCCGCGAGACGCTCGCGACGCTGGATCAGGTGATCGACGCGCTCGGGCCCCTGCGTGAGCTCCGCGGCGAGTCCAGGGCGGTGGCCGAGAACACCCGCGCCGGCGTCACGCTCGCCCGCACCACCCTCGACCTGGCGCGCCAGACCCTCGACGACGGCCGGCAGGCCCTCGCCGTCGCCCGCGAGACGCTGTCGACGCTGCAGCGCTCCGAGGACATCCAGCGCGACCTGCTCGCCGTCGCGCTGCAGACGCTCGAGGAGGTCGAACGCATCAACCGCAAGATCCCGACCCCGCCGGTGTTCCCGACCGGCGGCTGAGCGGATTCACGGCGCTTCGCCGTGGCTGGTGACGATGTCGTGGGACGCCGCCCAGGCGCCGAGGTCGCGCTTCTCGATCGCCGCGGCCATCAGGTCGGGGAACAGGTCGGGCGTGCACGCGAAGGCCGGCACCCCGATGCTCGCGAGCGCGGCGGCGTGGTCGGCGTCGTACGACGGCGCCCCGGAGTCGCTGAGCGCGAGCAGCGCCACCATGGTCGCGCCGGAGTCGACGACCTGGCGCGAGCGGCGCAGCATCTCCTCGGCGACGCCGCCCTCGTAGAGGTCGCTGATGAGCACCAGCACCGTGTCGGCCGGCCGGGTGATCAGGCCCTGGCAGTAGGCGAGGGCGCGGTTGATGTCGGTGCCGCCGCCGAGCTGGACGCCGAACAGCACCTCGACCGGGTCGTCGAGCTCGTCGGTGAGGTCGACGACCTCGGTGTCGAAGACGACGAGGCTGGTCGCCACCGAGCGCAGCGAGCCCAGCACGGCGCCGAAGACGCTGGCGTAGACGACCGACTCGGCCATCGAGCCGGACTGGTCGAGGCAGAGCACGACGTGGCGCTCGACCTGCGTCGTGCGCCGGGCGTGGCCGACGAGCCGCTCGGGCACGACGGTGTGCTGCTCGGGCAGGTAGTGGCGCAGGTTGGCGGCGATCGTGCGGCCCCAGTCGATGTCGGCGGGCCGCGGACGGCGGGTACGTGAGGAGCGGTCGAGCGCGCCGGTCACGGCTTGGACGGTGCGGGCGCGCAGGCGCTGCTCGAGCTGGTCGGTGACGGTGCGCACGACGGCGCGGGCGGCGTCGCGGCTGCGCTCGGGGATGGCGCCGTTGAGGGCGACCAGGGTCGAGACCAGCGAGACGTCGGGCTGGACGGCGTCGAGCGTCTCCGGCTCCAGGAGCAGCTGGTAGAGGCCCAGGCGCTCCATCGCGTCGGCCTGCATGACGCGCACGACCGAGCTGGGGAAGTAGCCGCGGATGTCGCCGAGCCACCGCGACACCCTGGGCGCGGAGCGGCCCAGGCCGCCGCGCCGGTCGCCGTCGTAGAGGTCGCCGAGCGCCTTGTCGCGCTGGACGTCGTCGCCGTCGAGCTCGACCCCGCCGGGGCCGCCGAGGGCGTCGGCGTCGTCGCCGCCGAGCACGAGGCGCCAGCGCGTCATCCGGTCGCGGGGCGCGGGGTCGGTCGGCTGCTCGCTCACGCCGACACCTCGAGCCCGAGCAGCGCCGCGACCCGCCGTGCGGCCGGCAGCCCGCGGTCGCGGTCGACCGCGA
>JAOPXU010000086.1 GCA_025964985.1 Nocardioides sp. | reverse complement strand
TACCACGACCAGGGCATCGCCCCCGGCACCAAGGGCCGCATCATCGACGCCGCCCCGGTCGAGCGCAAGCCCCGCGAGGACCGCGGCGGCTCGCGTGGCGGTGGCGGTGGTCGTGGCGGCGAGGGCTCGCGCGAGGACCGCAAGCCGCGCGAGCGCACCGAGCGCAGCCGGACCCGCACCCGCTCGGGCGCCGGCTCGGACGAGGCGGCTGCCGCTCCGCAGGCCGACGTCGCACCCGCGGCCGAGGGCGACGCCGCCGCCGAGGGCTCCAGCTCCTCGCGCAACCGCAACCGCCGGCGTCGTCGTCGTTCCGGTGGCGGATCGGGCGAGGCCGCGGCTCCGGCCACGACCGACGCCTCCTGATCGCCTAGGACACACGAAGGGCCCCGCCGGTTCCGGCGGGGCCCTTCGCCTGTGTCGGACCGGGCGGGGTCCGGTCAGACGACGACGACGGTGGTGCCGAGCGGGGCGAACTCCCACAGGGCGACGGCGTCGGAGGTGGCCTGGCGGATGCAGCCGTGGGACTGGGGGGTGCCCAGGTCGGACTTGCGCTGCACACGCTCGCCGTCGTCGACGGGGATCGTGTGGAAGCCGATCGCGGCCCCGGTCGGGCCCTGGGTGAACCGGACGAACCACTCCATCGTGCCGGAGTCGTCGATGCCGACGGCGTCCTCGGAGCGGGAGTAGACCTGGTAGGTGCCCGGGTCGAGGTTGTCGGTCAGGCTGCCCGAGACGAGGTAGGTGCGCTTGATCTTGCCGACCTCGCCGACCAGCCAGACGCGCTGCTCGTCCTCGCTGAACACGATGCGACGGCCCTGGCCCGAGTCGGGCGGCAGGGCCGCCTCGGTCTCCACGACGTCGACCTCGGCGGCCTCGGTCTCGTCGGCCTCGTCGACCGTGTCCGTCGGCTCGTCGAGGGGCTCCTCGACGGTCGTCAGATCCGGCTCGGTGGTCGTCTCGGCGGTCGGCTCGTCCGGGGCGGCAGGCGCCTCGGTGGTGCGCTCGGAGACCTGGGTCAGGTCGGTGGCGACGGTGGCGCTGGTCTGCGCGGGGGCGTCGCCGTCGGCGGCGGAGGGCAGCACCCCGACGCCGCCGAGCAGGGCGATGCCGGTGGTGAGGAGCGAGACGCCCAGGACGACGACGCGTCCGTAGCGGGTCTGGTAGCGCGGCGGGGGCTCGGCGCGGTGACGGCTCACGACGTCTCCTCCGCAGCGGTGCCGGTCACCGGGCCGCTCGGCGCACGAGGTTGGCGGCGACCTCGCGGTAGGCCGCGGCGCCCTTGGAGCTGCGGCTCGTCGAGAGGATCGAGCGACCGGCGGCCGGGGCCTCGGCGAACTTGATGGTCTTGGGGATCGGCGGCTCGATGACCTCGAGGTCGTAGGTCTCGGAGATCGTCTCGAGCACGGTGCGCGCGTGGGTGGTGCGGCCGTCGTAGAGGGTCGGCAGGACGCCCCAGACGGCCAGGTCGCGGTTGGTGAAGCGGCGTACGTCGTGGACGGTGTCGAGCAGCTGGCCGACCCCGCGGTGCGAGAGGGTCTCGCACTGCAGCGGGATCAGGACGCCGTCGGCGGCCGTCAGCGCCGCGACGGTGAGCACGCCGAGCGAGGGCGGGCAGTCGAGGAGCACCCAGTCGTAGTGGCGCCCGGCGGCGGCGAGGTCCTCGAGCACCGAGCGCAGCACCTGCTCGCGGCCGGTGCGGGTGAGCAGGTCGGCCTCGGCGCGGGCCAGCTCGATGGTGGCCGGCAGCAGGTCGACGCCGTCCTCGGTGCTGACGATGACCTCGGTGGCGTCGAGCCCCTTGGTCAGGACGTGGTGGACCGACAGCTCGAGGTCCTCGGGATCGATGCCGAGGGAGAACGTCAGGCAGGCCTGCGGGTCGAGGTCGACGATGAGCACGGAGTGGCCGAGCTCGGCCAGCGCCGCACCGATGGACGCGACGCTGGTGGTCTTGGCGACGCCGCCCTTCTGGTTGGCGATCGCGAGGGTGGTGCTCCGGGGACTCATCGAGCGCCATTGTGCCCGACCCGGCGGCGCCGGTGCGGCAGGTGGCGCGGCGTGCTGCGCGATCGGGTGCTTGGATCGGGACATGCCCACCGCCCTCGTCACCGGCGCCACCGCCGGCATCGGTCACGCGTTCGCCGTCCACCTCGCCCGCCGAGGCCACGACCTGGTGCTCGTCGCCCGCAACGGCGCCCGCCTCGACGAGGTCGCGGGCGTCCTGCGCACCGACCACGGCGTCGAGGTCGAGACGCTCGTCGCCGACCTCGTCGTACCCGCCGAGCTGGCCACCGTCGAGGCTCGCCTGCGCGACCGCGCCCGCCCGGTCGACCTGCTGGTCAACAACGCGGGGTTCGGCCTGAAGAAGCGGTTCCTCGACAACCCGATCGAGGACGAGGTGGCGATGCTCGAGGTGCTGGTGACCGCGGTGCTGCGGCTGAGCCACGCCGCTCTGGGCCCGATGACCGAGCGCGGCAGCGGCGGCGTCATCAACGTGTCGAGCGTGGCGGCGTTCCTGCCCCGCGGCACCTACTCGGCCACCAAGGCGTGGGTCAACAGCTTCAGCGAGTGGGCGGCCAACGAGTACCGCGGCCAGGGCGTCACCGTCATGGCGCTGTGCCCCGGCTTCACCAAGACCGAGTTCCACGAGCGGATGGAGGTCAAGCGCGGCGACGGGTTCATGTGGCTCGACGTCGACTTCCTCGTCGCCAAGGCCCTCGACGACTTCGACAAGGGCCGGGTCTACTCGATCCCGGGGGCTCAGTACAAGGCCATCGCCGGGCTGACCCGGCTCATCCCGTCGCGGGCGCTGCAGGGCCTGCAGTCCATCGGGCGGAAGTAGCAGCTAGCCCTCGCCGGCGATGAACGCCCGCACGGCGTCCGCCACCAGCTGTACGGCGATCGCCGAGAGCAGCAGGCCGGCGATGCGGGTGACGAGCAGGACGCCGCTCTCGCGGATGACCTTGAGGATCGGCAGCGAGAAGCGCATGGCCGCCCACAGGCTGGCGTGCACGAGCACGACGCCGAGCGAGACCGCGGAGAACGTCGCCCAGTCGTCGACGTCCTCGACGAAGAGCATCGTCGCGACGATCGCGCCCGGGCCGGCCAGCAGCGGGGTGCCGAGCGGGACCAGGGCGACGTTGGTGCCGGCCGCGGCGGTCGGCTCCTTCTCGTTGCCGGTCAACAGCTCGAGGGCGACCAGGAGCAGCAGCAGCCCGCCGGCGCACTGCAGCGCGGGCAGCGAGATGTGCAGGTAGGACAGGATCTGCTGCCCGAAGAAGGCGAAGACCGTGATCACCAGGAACGACACGGCGACGGCCTGCCAGGCCGCACGTCGGGCCGCGGCCGGTGAGCGACCGCTGGTCAGCGACAGGAAGATCGGCACGGTGCCGACCGGGTCCATGATGACGAAGAGGGTCACGAAGACCTCGACGAGCAGGACGGTGTCGAGCACGCTCACGTGCGCACCCCCGGCACCACCTCGGGCGTGGTGCGGGAGGAGGCGGCGGCGGACGCGGCGGCCAGCTCGAGCAGGCGCTCGTAGGCGTCGACGGGAGTGGTGTTGCAGCCCAGCGCGTGGTTGACCTTGCCCAGGCCGTGGTGGTCGCTGGAGCCGGTCGCGACGAGGCCCAGGTCGCCCGCGATGCCGCGCAGCTCGGCGCGGGCGGCGGTGTCGTGGTCCTGGTGGTCGACCTCGATGCCGGCGAGCCCGAGGCCGGCCAGCCGCTCGAGCTCGGACGGCGACAGGGTGTCGCGACGGCCGCGGCCCCACGGGTGGGCGATGACGCTGACCCCACCGGCGGCGCCGACCTGCTCGATCGCGGTGGTGAGCGGGGTGGCGTAGCGGTCGACGTACGCCGGGCGGCCCGGGTTGAGGTAGGTCGCGAACGCCTCCTCGCGCGAGGCGACGACGCCCTGGCGCACCAGCGCGTCGGCGACGTGGGGGCGACCGGGCACCTCGGCGGCGATGTCGGCGGCGGTGAGCTCGATGCCGACGCGGCGCAGGGCGGCGATGATGGCCGGCCCGCGCGAGCCGCGGCCCTCGAGGACGCGGGCCAGCTCGGCCGCCAGCCCGGGGTGGGTCGGGTCGGGCAGGTAGGCCAGCAGGTGCACGCCGCGGCCGTGGTGGTTGGTGCTGAGCTCCATGCCACGCACGAGCTCGAGGCCGGTGGCCTCGGCGGCCCGCGCGGCCTCGTCCCAGCCGGCGGCGGTGTCGTGGTCGGTCAGCGCGAGGACGTCGAGGCCGGCGTCGTGGGCGGCCTGCACGAGCTCGGTCGGGGTCTGCGTGCCGTCGCTGACGACCGAGTGGGTGTGGAGGTCGATGCGCACCGACGAACTGTAGTGACGGCGTCCGCCCTCCCCCGAGTCCGCGAGGGTGAGTGATGGCTCACCAGGCGGGGGCCGGGCCTCCGAAGGGCAGCTCCACCAGGTGCGGCCCGGACTGCGACGCGTCGCGCAGGATCCAGTCGTCGCGCAGCAGGAGCATCGCCGAGGCCGGGCGCAGCACCAGCCACAGCCAGCGGCCGTGGGCCTCGCCGGCCACCACCGAGCGGTCCCACTCGGCTGACGCGGCGCTCGTCGAGACCGGCCACAGCGGTACGACGTGCCGCCCGATCCGCACCCGCACGCTCGGCGGTCCGTCGCCGATGTCGGCGCCCGGGTCGTCGTGGACGGTGCCGGCGATCCGCGAGCCCAGGCCGGTGCCGGCCTCCTCGGCGACGACGATCACGTCGACCGGGCCGTCGAGGGCGCTGGAGCCCGACGTGCAGGTCATCGTGGCGCGGGCC
This sequence comes from Nocardioides sp., assembly GCA_025964985.1. Taxonomy (GTDB): domain Bacteria; phylum Actinomycetota; class Actinomycetes; order Propionibacteriales; family Nocardioidaceae; genus Nocardioides. The sequence continues at coordinate 5,732 of JAOPXU010000086.1, read as the reverse complement.
TTGTCGGGGTCGGAGCCGACAGCGGCGAAGTCACTGACGCACCAACCCGGACTCAGCGGCCACGGCAGGTAGCTCGGCACCGTGCCGGCGCGGCGCAGGTGGTCGGCGAACGCGTCGTACGACGTCTCCTGCGGACGCCACAACGGCTCGATCTCGGCGTGCTCGACGCACACCCAGCCGGCCGGCGTCTCGGACACCGGCGCAGCGCAGCGGGGGCACCCGACCGAGAGCGACATACCGTCCACCGTGGCGGCGCGGCGCCTGGCGCGTCAAGAGTTCCAGCGCACCACGACGGGGTTCTCGCGCTCGCTGCCCAGCACGGACACGGTCGCGGTGCCCAGCGCGAAGTGGCGTCCGTCGCTCACCGGCAGGCCCAGCCAGCGCGCGGCGAGCCCGCGCAGCGAGTGCGAGTGGGCGAACGCGAGCACCGGACCGTCGGTCGAGCGCACCCGCTCGACCACGCGGTCCAGGCGCTCGGTGACCTGCTCGGGCGTCTCGCCGCCGGGGCAGGAGTCGGTCCACACGCTCCACCCGGGCCGGGTCTCGCGGATCTCGGCGGTGGTGACGCCCTCGTAGTCGCCGTAGGCCCACTCCGCCAGGTCGTCGTCGACCTCGACGCCGGCGAACCCCGCCAGCTCCGCCGTACGACGGGCGCGCTGGCGCGGGCTGGTGAGCACGAGCACGGGGTCGACGTCGGCCAGCCGCGGGGCTAGCGCCCGGGCGTCGTCCTCGCTCTCCGGCAGCAGCGGCAGGTCGGTCACCGAGGTGTGCCGACCGTCGCGGCTCCACTCGGTGGGTCCGTGCCGCACGATCCAGAGCTGCTCGGTGGTCGCCACGACGGCACGGTACCCGCGGGCCGCCCGACGACCGGGCGACCGCTCAGCTGTCGGCGAGCACCACGACGCGGTCGCCCGCGCCGACGTCGAGCACGACGGACTTGGCCGGGTTGACCGTGACGTCCTGGCCGGACTTGAAGCCGATCGCGGTCTCGCCGCGGCGGCTCGCGCCGGCGACGACGGTGGCCCAGCTGACCTGGCCGGGGCGCACGTAGAGGTCGGCGGGGCGCAGGTAGACCTCGGCACCCTCGTCGCCGAGCAGCTGGTCGAAGACGGCCTCGAGGCGCTGGTCCTCGGAGAGCTGGGTGACGAGCAGGCTGATGATCTCGCCGCTGACGACGACGTCGTCGACGTGGGCGACCTGGGCCAGCACCCGGTTGCGGTCGTCGAGCATCTCGCTGACGACCGGCGTGGAGACGCCGAGCTTGCCGAGGATGTCGCGCACGTGGAGCAGGGTGACGAGCGTCTTGGCGTCGGCGGCCTGCTGCTCGAGGTGCTCGGAGTAGCAGAGCACCATGACCTGGTCGAGGTCGGCGGTGACGTGGCGGTCGAGCGTGGCCCGGTCGGTGGTCGGCCCGGCCTCGACGGTCACCGCGAGGTTGGCGAGCGCGGGCAGCTGGTGGGCCACCTCGTCGCCGTACGTCGTCAGGACGGTGAGCGTGGAACCGGCGGGGGCGTACTTGTCGAGCTCGCGCAGCACGATCGGCGCGCGCTCGTTCCAGCCGACGAGCAGGGCCTGGGTGGGCTCGGGCTCGACCTCGACGGCGGTGCCGAGCGCGTCGAGGTCGGGGCGGACGCTCGAGCGCGGCGTGCCGGCCAGCGCGTCGTCGTCCTCGGCGACCACGATGAGCGGGCGGGCACCGACGACGGTCTCGGGCGGCGGGTTGAGCAGCGGGCCGGCGGCGTCGACGATGCCGATGACCGAGGCCTGCTCGAGGGTCAGCTGCGCCTGGGCGTAGGTCGAGGCGTCGAGGCCGTGGTCCTCGTAGAAGTAGATCTCGTCGCCGTCGTAGTCGAACAGCTCGACGTAGACGGCGGCGGCGCCCGACTGGCGCGAGGTCTGCACGAGGAGCTTGGCGACGGTGTCGCGGATGTCGAGCAGCACGGTGCGGTCGGTGCCGACCAGGCGCGCGGCCTCGAGGTTGGAGGGGTTGCGGATCTCGGCGACGATCCGCGGGCCGGAGCCGTCGTCGACGCTGCCGTCGGTGCGGTGGGTCAGGGCCAGCAGGGCCTTGATGACCTCGCTGTCGGGGTCCTCGGACTCCGGCGCGAGCAGGATCACCGAGCGGGCGGTGGCGTGGCTGCTGAGGCGGAGATCGTCGATGTCCATCGGCGAGCCGGAGCGGCAGATCACCCGGGTGCCGCGCAGGTCGGGGACCTTGGCGCGGATGTCGTCCTCCATCTCGACCTTGTCGCGCGGCGCGAGGACGACGACGACCGGCTTGGTGCGGCTCTCGTTGGCGATCGTGAGCTCGCTGATGATCGTGTAGATCGAGTCGGACCAGCCGAGGATCACGGTGTGGTCGGCCTCGATGACGACCGAGCGGCCGCGGCGCAGCTCGGCGAGCTTCTCGTCGATGCCGGCGGCGATGACGCCGATCAGGGCGCTGACGATGAACAGGCCGGCGATCGTGAGCACCAGCATGGTGAGCAGGAACTGCCACGAGCCGGTGTCACCACCGACGAAACCGGCGTCGAGCGCGTGGTTGAGGCTGTAGAAGAGCTCCTTCCAGAACCCCTCGTCGGCCCCGTCGCCGCGCAGGCCGGTCAGCTGCGTGATGACCGCGAACACGACGACCAGCACCAGGCTGATCACGCCGAGCCAGGCCACCAGGGCCGGCGTACCGCGCGACATCGAGTTGTCGAACGCGTAGCGCATCCGCTCGCCGATGCCTGAGGCCGGACGACGCTGCGCCTGACCCGGCTTCGCCTGGGCGGCCGAACGGGTCGCCACCGCCTTGGTCGTGCGTTTCCTCAGCTCCTGCGCGGTCCTGGCCATGCGCTGATGGTCGCGGACCCGGAGGGGCCCTCGCGGGGAAACGCGGAACTACGTGGCGTCGGGCCCCGGCCAGTTCTTGTCGGGCTGCGGGACCGGGCGGCCGGGCTGCTCGCCGCCGCGCTCGGTCAGGTAGCTGTCCTTGGGCACCATCACCTTGCGGCGGAAGATGCACACGATCTTGCCGTCCTGGTTGTAGCCGATGGTCTCGACGTGGACGACGCCCCGGTCGTCCTTCGACTTCGACTCCCACTTGTCGAGCACGGTCGTCTCGCCGTAGAGCGTGTCGCCGTGGAACGTCGGCGCCACGTGGCGCAGCGACTCGATCTCGAGGTTGGCGATCGCCTTGCCGGAGATGTCGGGCACCGACATGCCGAGCAGGATCGAGTAGACGTAGTTGCCGACCACCACGTTCTTGCCGAACTGCGTCGTCTTCTCGGCGTAGTTGACGTCGAGGTGCAGCGGGTGGTGGTTCATCGTGATCAGGCAGAACAGGTGGTCGTCGGCCTCGGTGACCGTCTTGCCGGGCCAGTGCTTGTAGGTCGCGCCGACCTCGAACTCCTCGTAGCTACGACCGAACTGCACGACTGTCTCCTGCTCTCGTCTGGGGTACGACGGGGGTCAGTCTGGCAGTGCAGGGCGGGGGTGCTGCCCGAGGGTCCGGGGTGCGGGCGGCCCGTCTCGACCCCACGTCGGTCGAGGAGCTCCCGCTAGGGAGCGTCACGAGACCACACGACCGCAGGCGCAGGTCGGCTCGGCCACGGACCCTGCGGTGAGGTGGTCTCGTGACGGTCGCAGAGCGACCTCCTCGACCGGTGTGCTACCCCAACGCCGGTCAGACCACGCGACCGCAGGCACAGATCGACCAGCTCGCCGACCCTGCGGTGAGATGGTCTCGTGACGGTCGCAGAACGACCTCCTCGACCGACGTGTGCTCACCCCACGCTGGTCAGACCACACGACCGCAGGCGCAAGTCAGCTCGGCCACGGACCCTGCGGCGACGTGGTCTCGTGACGGTCGCGGAACGACATCCTCGACCGACGTGTGCTCACCCCACGCTGGTCGAGGAGCTCCCGCTAGGGAGCGTCACGAGACCACACGACCGCAGGCACAGGTCGACCAGCTCGCCGACCTCGCGGGGATTGGTCTCGTGACGGTCGCAGAGCGACCTCCTCGACCGACGTGTGGTGCGGGCTAGGCCCCGCCGCCGCCGGCCTTGCGCCGGTGCATCTTGGGAGCGCCGCCCTCGACCTCGGAGCCGTGCGCCTTCTCGTGCATCGGGCCGTCCTGGTGGACGCCCTTCTCCTTGCGGTTCTTGCGATCGAGCGCCTCGCGCATCTTGGCCTTCATGTCCTCGTTCGACTCGGTCATGCGTTCCACCTTCGCAGCCGCAGCCGCTGGAGTCGACCGGGTTGTGGCGGAGGGGGCTCCTGCTCGGCCCGGCGGGCGGCCTCGACCGCGGCGTCGCGCCGGGCGATCTTGTCGGCGACCTTGTCGAGGACCTCCTGGGCCGGGCCGGCCTGCTGACCGGTGGCGGCGAGGGCGCTGCGCAGGACGGCGTACCCGCCGTCGTCGCTGTCGAGGGTCAGGTCGCCGCGGGGCTCGGATGCCGCCGCGGCCAGCAGCGCCTCGAAGCGCGCGAGGTCGTCGGGCGGGAACGGGTCGGGCACGTGGGGGCCGTCGTCGGCGCGCACCTCCTCGAGGAGCCCGAGGTCGAGGAGGGTCTCGAAGTCCTCCTGCGTGGTGAGCTCGTAGAGGCGGCGCAGGTAGCGGGCGCGCACCTCGTCGGGCAGGTCCATGGCGGCGAGGGTGCGCATCGCGTTGACCGGGCCGGACCGGCTGTTGCGGTAGACCGCGCTCGAGCCCGACCCGGCCAGCGTCATGAACTTGCGGACGAACTCGTCGGCGGTCGCGGAGTCGTAGTGCAGGACCGACAGGCCCTCCACTGGCGTCGTACTCACGTAGCGGCCGCGGCCGCCCTTGACGACGTGGAGCCCCAGCCGGCAGTCGGTGCGCAGCCGGACGCCGACCTTGCCTCGGACGTGGCCGTGGAAGTAGCGCTTGTTGTCGGGCTGGCGGACCAGGCCGAGCATCTTGAGCAGGCCCAGCTCGTCGCGGTCGAGCAGCCGCTTGAAGTGGGTGACCTCGCCTTCGGGCCAGGTGTCGCGCGAGACGGCCTCGAGCGGCAGCATCCGGAACGTGCGCTGGTCGTCGGGCAGGCCGGTCACGATGTCGCGGTCGAGCAGCGCGACCTCGTCGCCGTCGATGTGCACGAGCCACTCGGCCCACTCGAACGGCGCGAGCAGCACCCGTGCGAGGTTGGCGTTGGCGCGCTGGCGGTTATTGAGGTCGTCGGGCCGGTCGACCCACCAGTCGCCGCCGGTGCGCACGTGGGTGACCGCGGGGTGCTCGTCGAGGAGCGCCTCGGCCTCGGCACCGGTGTCCTCGGTGAAGACGACGAGGTGGTCGACACCGTTGGCCAGGTTGCGCGAGACGAACCGGCGGACGTTGGGTGCCGAGTCCTTGATGGTGCTGACCGCCACGATCATGGCGCGATCCTCGCACGGGCTCTCAGGCCGGTGGTCAGCGCCGCGCGGACCGCGTCCGCGCCCGGCGAACGGCGTCGAGCGCGGCGTCGGCGGCGGCGAGCGCCTCCGGCCCGACCACGTCGGGGTCGACCCAGTCGGTGGGGTCGAGCTGGGGCACGGTGAGGTCGGCGAGGTCGCCGACGACGTCGATACCGCTGGTGCGCACCCAGGCGACCCACGACTCGGTGAGCGCGGTCACCCACGGCTCATGGCGCGGGTCGAGCCGCACGCGGGTGCTGCTGCGCGGCGCGAGCCCGCGGCCCACGACGACGTCGCGCAGCGGGCGGTGCAGCCGCCGGCCGCGCTGGGCC
>JAOPXU010000205.1 GCA_025964985.1 Nocardioides sp. | reverse complement strand
AGTTGCAGATCACGAAGTTGTGGCCCTCGAAGACCTGGTGGACCGGCGGCGGCTGGTGGATCTTGCCGGTGATCGGCATGTAGTCGTCGATGTTGAACGTGTAGGGGTAGAGGCAGCCGTCCCAGCCCACGACGTCGAACGGGTGGGTGGCGTAGGTCAGCCGGGTGCCGACGACCTGGCCGCCCGCGCGGTGCTTGACCAGCACCTCGACCTCGCCGGCCAGCGCCTCCTCGTCGAGCAGGTGCACCTCGTCGGGTCCGTGCAGATCGCGCTCGCTGTACGGCGAGTGCTCGAGCAGCTGGCCGTACTTCGACAGGTAGCGGCGCGGCGGCGCCACGTGGCTGTTGGCCTCGATCGCGTAGAGCTGCGACGGCTCGGCCGGCACCCAGCGGTGCGTGGTGGCGCGCGGGACGACGACGTAGTCGCCGCCGCGGTAGGCCAGGACCCCGAACACCGTCTCGACCACGCCGGACCCGGACTCGACGTAGACGCACTCGTCGCCGATCGCGTTGCGGTAGAGCGGGCTCGCCCCTGATTCCGGGCCGCCCGTGGTCACGTAGGAGATCCGGACGTCGGCGTTGCCGAGCACCAGTCGCCGGTCCTCGACGGCGTCCGTGCCGGTGGCCAGGTCGTGGAGCCGCAGGTGGCGCGGCTTGAGCGGGTGGTTGGGCACCCGCACCTGGTCGGCCAGCTCCCACACCTCCGAGCCGACGATCGCCGACGGCACCCCGCGGTGGTAGAGCAGCGAGGAGTCGGAGGAGAAGCCCTCCTCCCCCATCAGCTCCTCGTAGTAGAGCCGGCCCTGCGGGTCGCGGTGCTGGGTGTGGCGCTTCGGCGGGACGTGTCCGAGCCGTCGGTAGTACATGTCTGGCACATTAGCCGCGTGACGTCCCCCGACCCATGGTCCGGATTCCTCGACGCCGCGCTGCCACCCACGGCGCCCTACGTCGGTCGCCTGCGGGTCCCCGACACCGAGCTGCCGGAGACGGCGTCCGACTGGCCGCTGCTCGTCGTCGTCACGGGCGGGGCCGGCCAGCTCGCCGGACCCGTCGACCTGTGCCGCCGCCGCGAGCTGTGGCTGACCGGCCTGGAGGCCGCGGTGCGCGACCTGTCCGACCCGGCCGGCAACGCGCGGCGGATCGTGGCCGCCGCCGACGCGGCCGGGCTGGGCGGCAGCGAGTCACCGGTGTCGCTGCAGGTGCAGGTCGCCGATCGGCCGACCCCGGCGTGGCTCGCCGCCGTCGACGAGCTGGCCGCCGCCGGGCACCGGCTGGTCCTCGACCTCGACGGACCCGACCTCGAGGCCTGGATCGACGCCGCGCTCGACCGCGAGACGGCGTTCTCGCTGCGCGGCGGCACCGTCGAGCAGGCCGTCGAGGCCGTGCGCACGACCGCCCGCCTGTGGGGCGACCCCGACGACCTCGCGGCCGGACGCCGCTGGTGCCGGTCCTGGGCCTGCCCCACCGACCAGGTCGCGCACGCCGTCGGCCACCTGGCCGGCCTCACCGCGTAGGGCGAGGGCGGGGGGTCGTCCGAGCCCTAGGGTCGGTCGAGTGACTGGCTTCGGGACCGACCACCTGCCCTACGGCATCTTCTCCGTCGACGGCGGGCCGCGCCGGATCGGCGTACGGCTCGGAGACGGGGTGCTGGCCCTCGACGAGCTCACCGACCGCCCGGAGCTGGCCGAGAAGTCGCTCAACCCGCTGATGGCGCTCGGCCCGCAGGTCTGGCGCGAGACGCACGAGCAGGTGACCTGGCTGGCCGAGGACGACTCGCCGACCATCCCGCTGTCCGACGTGGTGATGCACCTGCCGTTCGAGGTGGCCGACTACGTCGACTTCTACGCCTCCGAGCACCACGCCACCAACGTCGGGCGCATCATGCGCCCCGACGGCGAGGCGCTCACGGCCAACTGGAAGCACCTGCCGATCGGCTACCACGGCCGCGCGGGCACGATCGTGCCGTCGGGCACCCCCGTCATCCGGCCCACGGGCCAGCGCCACGCCGACGACATCGGCCCGAGCCGCCGCCTCGACCTCGAGGCCGAGCTCGGCTTCGTCGTCGGTACGCCGTCGCCTCCCGGCGAGCCCGTCGCCGCCTCGTCGCTGGCCGACCACGTCTTCGGCGTCGTCGGGCTCAACGACTGGTCGGCGCGGGACCTGCAGGCGTGGGAGTACGTGCCGCTCGGCCCGTTCCTCGGCAAGTCGTTCGCGACCTCCATCAGCCACTGGGTCACGCCGCTGTCGGCGCTGGACGCCGCGTGGTGCGACCTGCCCGGCCAGGACCCGCGCCCGGCGGCGTACCTGGCTCCTGACGAGGCGCGCGGCCTCGACATCGACGTCGAGATCGAGCTGGCCGGCGAGGTGGTCTCGCGGCCGTCGTACGCGTCGACGTACTGGGGACCGGCGCAGATGCTCGCCCACCTGACCAGCAACGGCGCCTCGCTGCGCACCGGCGACCTGTTCGCCTCCGGCACCATCAGCGGCCCCGAGCGCGACCAGCGCGGCTGCCTGCTCGAGCTGTCGTGGGGCGGCCAGGAGCCGTTCACCGCGGGCGGTCGTGAGCGCACGTTCCTCGAGGACGGCGACGAGGTCGTGCTGCGCTACTCGGCGCCGTCGACGTCGGGCGGCCGCCTCACGCTGGGCGAGGTCCGCGGCTCGATCAGCCCGGCGCGGGGCTGAGTCCGGGGTAGTCCGTCACCAGGTCAGGGTGGGGCGGACCGTCCGACCCTGACCTGGTGACGGACTACCCGGTGGAAGGGCTCAGACGCGGACGCGGTCGTGGGCGCCGTAGAGGTGGACGGGCAGGGCCTCGACGCCGTAGACGGCCGAGAGCTTGCGGAAGTCGAGGTCGGCGCGCGGCGAGGTGACCGTGAGGTCGGGGAAGCGGCGGGCCAGGGCGCGCAGCGCGATGCGCAGCTCCATGCGGGCCAGCTCGGCGCCGACGCAGCGGTGCAGGCCGTGGCCGAAGGCCAGGTGGCGCGTGGGCTCGCGGTGCGGGTCGAACGAGTCGGGGTGCTCGCCGGCCATCGCGGGGTCGCGGTTGGCGCCGAGCAGGGAGATGCCGACGGCGTCGCCGGCCTTGATCTGCTGGCCGCCGAGCTCGACGTCGACTTTCGCGAAGCGCAGGAACGCCAGCTGCACGACGGTGAGGTGGCGCAGCAGCTCCTCGACGACGCGGTCGACGGCAGCCGAGCCGACCTCGTCCTCGCGGAGCATCTTCATCGCGTCGGGGTTCTCGGCCAGCAGGTAGGCGCCGAGTGCCAGCATCGAGGCCGACGTCTCGTAGCCGCCGAGGAAGACGCCGTCGGCGATGCCGCCGAGGGTCAGGTCGTCGAGCTGGTCGCCGTGCTCCTTGAGCAGCCCGCCGATCAGGCCGTCACCGGGCTCGGCGCGCTGGGCGGCCACGGCCTTGATGAGGAACTCCCGGCTGTGGGCCGCGGCACCGAAGACGCCGACCCCGCCCTGGCTGAGGTCGAAGCGCGCGACGCCGAGCTCGAAGAACCGGTCGCGGTCCTCGACCGGCAGGCCGAGCAGCTCGCAGATGACCTGGAACGGCACCGGGAAGGCGAACTCCTTGACGAGGTCGACCTCGGGCCCGGCGGCCTCCATCGCGTCGAGGCGCTCGTTGACCACGCGCTCGATCTCGGGCTCGAGCCGCGCGAGGCGCCGCATCGTGAACTCCGGCGTCAGGTAGCGGCGTAGCGCGGTGTGCAGCGGCGGGTCGGTCATCCCGAGCCCGCCGATCTGTTCCTCGTCGCTGCGTCCCTCCTGGGAGACGAACTGCCCGATGTCGTTGGAGTACGACGACCCGTCAGCCAGCGCGGCCCGGGCCTCGTCGTAGCCGCTGACGAGCCAGATGCCCTTGCCGAACATCGTGGCCAGCTTCTTGACCGGTTCCTCGCGGCGGACCACGGCCATCTCCGGCAGCGGGTCGAGCCCGTCGCGCTTGAGCGGCATGGTCACCGAGTCGGGCAGGAACCTCAGCTTGCGGAGGTCGATCCCGTCCTTCATCGAGCGCTCGAGGACCCACTTCCCCACGCGCTGCTTGATCCCATCCACCACTCCCATGGGTGTATTGGAACAGACGTGCCGGGCCTTCACCTCAGGATGTGCCCCGAGTCGCACCCTGACCGGTCGATCGGTGGGCTGCTCAGCCCCCGCGCGACCCGGCCAGGACGGCGACGGATCAGACGCCCAGGTTCTCGGGGATGCTGCGGTTGGCGACGCGGTTCTCGGCGTCGACCATCCAGGCGAGCTGCTCGATGCGCTCGATGATCGTGTGGAGCAGGTCGGCCGTGGTGGGGTCCTCGGCGTCGACGTCGTCGTGGATGCGGCGCGAGGTCGCGGCGACGCCGTACATCGCGCCCACGATCAGGTCGACGGTGTCAGCCGTGTCGACCTCGCCGGCCGGGAACGCCGGGAGGCTGCTCTGGTGGGCGACGGTCGCGGCGCGCGCGTCGGGGGTGACGTAAAGGGCGCGCATGCGCTCGGCGACGGCGTCGCCGAACTCGCGGGCGGCGTCGACGATCTCGTCGAGCTGCAGGTGGAGGTCGCGGAAGTTCTTGCCGACGACGTTCCAGTGGGCCTGCTTGCCCTGGATGTGGAGGTCGGTGAGGTCGACGAGCTGCTGCTGCAGGTGGGCGGCGAGCTGCTGCGAGGCGCGGAACGCGGGGTGGGAGCTGTGCACGGTCTGGTGGCGGTCGATCGTCTCGGTCATGCCCCCACCCTGACACGTTTTCTGGAGTGATTCCAGAAAGGGAAGGCTGACCTCAGTCGGTAGGAGTCCCCGGTCGACCGGGGACTCCTACACCTGTCCGGCGAACCGTTGCCCGACACGTGGAGGGATCACCGGACAAGTCGCCGGCGGCGAGCCGCTCAGCGGGCGGAGAGCTGGGCCAGCTCGAGCGGCACCGAGGAGCGAGCGCCCAGCTCGGGCACGGACGGCCGGGCGCCGTCGCGGACGAGGAGGTCACCGATGGCGGCGATCATCGCGCCGTTGTCGGTGCACAGGCGCATGGGCGGCACGCGCAGCTCGATGCCGGCCTCGGCGCAGCGCTCCTCGGCCAGCGAGCGCACCCGCGAGTTGGCCGCGACCCCGCCCACGATGACCAGGGTGTCGACGCCCTCCTGCTGGCAGGCCCGGATCGCCTTGGTGACGACGGTGTCGGCCACGCACTCCTGGAACGACGCCGCGACGTCGGCCACCGAGACGCCCGGGTCCTGCGGGCCGGCGACGTAGCGGGCGACGGCCGACTTCAGGCCGGAGAACGAGAAGCCGAGCGCCGGGTCGCGCGGGCTCATCAGTGGCCGGGTGAAGCGGACGGCGGTCGGGTCGCCCTCGCGCGCGACGCGGTCGATCGACGGGCCGCCGGGGTAGGGCAGGCCGAGCAGCCGCGCGACCTTGTCGAAGGCCTCGCCCGCGGCGTCGTCGAGGGTGTCGGACAGGTGCACGATCGGGGTGCGGACCAGGTCGTCGACGGCCAGCAGGCTGGTGTGGCCGCCGCTGACGATGAGCACGATCGAGCGCTCGGGCAGCGGGCCGTGGACCAGGGTGTCGGCGGCGGCGTGACCGGCGAGGTGGTGCACGCCGTAGAGGGGTACGCCCAGCGCGAGGGCGGTCGCCTTGGCGGCGGCGACCCCGACGTGGAGGGCGGTGGCCAGGCCGGGTCCGGCGGTGACGGCGACCGCGCCCACCTCGTGCCACGCCAGGCCGGCGTCCTCGAGCGCGGCCCGCATCGTGGGGACCATCGCCTGCACGTGGGCGCGGGCGGCGATCTCGGGCACGACCCCGCCGAAGCGGACGTGCTCGTCGATGCTCGAGGCGAGGGCGTCGCCGAGCAGCACGCCGTCCTTGACGAAGCCGACCCCGGTCTCGTCACAGGAGGTCTCGATGCCCATCACGACCGTCACGGGGTCATGGTGCCAGGCGTCAGGACCGCGGCGAACAGCCGCTCGCACCGGGCGGTCATCGCCTCGGGCGGCTCGTCGGGGTGGTCGATCCACCAGCCGACCAGGGTGCGGAACACCTGCTCCCACACCGCCATCAGGGCCGACAGGTCACCGGGGTCGTCGTCACCGGCCAGCTCGAGGAGCTCGCCGACGCCCTCGGCACCGAAGGCGAGCAGGCGCTGCTCGTGCTCGGCGTAGACGTGGGCGGCCTCGCCGTCCTCGGGTGCGGTCGGGTCGAAGACCAGGCGCCAGAGCCAGGGCTGCGGCTCGAGCACCCGGAACATCCCGTCGAGGGTGACCAGCGCGCGCTCAAGGCCGACGGTGCCGCTCGCGGCGGTGCGCTCGATCTCGTCGCTGAGCACCTCGGCACCGTGGCGCACGGCGGCGGCGTACAGGCCGTCCTTGGAGCCGAAGTACTGGTAGATCAGCGGCTTGGAGATGCCGGCGGCCGCGGCGACGTCGGCGACCGACGTGGCGGCGTAACCGTTCTCGCCGAAGACGCGGCACGCGTCGGCGACGATCTGCGCCTCGCGGTCGGCGCGGGCGACGCCCTTGGTCCCGGCAGCCATGGCTCCACCCTAGTCACCGAACTGAACCGCTGGTAACTTACTGTGAAGTCATATCGGAGGAGAGTCCATGGACGCCCTGCTCGACCCGCTGAAGAACCCCGTCACCTACGCCATCCCGTTCTTCGTCCTGTCGATCCTGGTCGAGCTGGCCGCACTGAAGTGGCTCGACCACGACGACGACCTGACCGGCTACGAGGCCAAGGACGCGCGCACCAGCCTCGTCATGGGCGCGATCTCCCTGTTCTTCAGCCTGGCGCTCAAGGTCGGCTCGTTCCTCGTCTACACCGTGGTGTTCGTGCACCTCGCGCTGTGGGAGCTGCCGACCGACACCTGGTGGTACTGGGTGGTCCTCGTCGTCGGCGTCGACCTGTCGTTCTACGTGACCCACCGCTTCGTGCACCGCGTCAACATCGGCTGGGCCGCCCACCAGGCCCACCACTCCAGCGAGCACATGAACTTCGCCACCGCGCTGCGCCAGAAGTGGAACCCGTGGTTCGAGTTCGTGTTCTGGCTGCCGCTGCCGTTCCTCGGCTTCGCGCCGTGGACGATCTACGTCGCCTTCGGCTTGAACCTGATCTACCAGTTCTTCACCCACACCGAGCTCGTCGGCAAGCTGCCCCGCCCGGTCGAGCTGGTGATGAACACGCCCTCGCACCACCGCGTCCACCACGGCTCCGACCCCGAGTACCTCGACAAGAACTACGCCGGCATCCTCATCGTCTGGGACCGGATGTTCGGCACCTTCGTCGAGGAGCGCCAGCGCCCGACGTACGGGCTCACCGAGCCGGTCGAGACCTACAACATCATCAAGCTCCAGTACGGCGACTACGCCCAGATCGCCCGCAACGTACGGGCCGCGACCTCGTGGCGCGACCGCCTCGGCTACCTGTTCGGGCCTCCCGGCTGGCAGCCGGGCCCGCGCCCGGCCTAGCGGCGGACCGCGACCGTCCGGGCGGCCGGGGCCAGCCGCCCGCGGTGCGGACCGCGGGCCGGCTGCGGGTCGGTGCGGGGACGCAGGTGCGGCGCCCCCACGGTCGAGACCAGCTGCTGCAGCAGGCGCTGGGCACGCGAGCGGACCCGCTGCGGCGTCGTCCACAGCTCGAGGACGGCGTACCGCGGGCGGAGGTAGACCATCGAGTAGCCGTACTCCGCGCGCCAGTTGAAGTAGCGCAGGTTGGGGTTGGCCGTCGTCGCGGCGAGCTCGAGCGCCCGGGTCGGCGCCAGGGCGAGCGGCCGGTACTGCGCGTCGTAGGTCGCGGCGTCGGTGAACGCCGCGCCGCGGCTGCCACCGGTGGCCCCGAAGTAGAGCTCCTCGGCGATCACGTCCTGGCCGCCGGGGCGGCCCATCGTCGAGCCGACGAGCTCGACGCCGACCGGCGGGAGGAGCCCGCGCCCGGTGAGCGGCTCGTAGGCCGGCAGCTGGTTGTCCTCGACGAGGTCGGAGGCGAACCAGCCGTGCGAGTCGCCGGAGAGCACAACGTTGTCGACGATGCCGTGCTCGCGCAGGAACCGGTAGAGCCGCGTGCGGTCCTCGGGGTGCCCGCCCCATGCGGTCGTGTAGATCTCGCCCTCGGGCGCGTTGAGGTCGAGGCCGAACGCGTCGGCGAGCGGGCCGGCGAACGGCAGGTTGAAGGCCCGCAGCTGGCTGAGGTTGACCTGGTTGACCACCAGCCGGTGGATGCTCCCGCGGCGCTTGCTGGCCAGCATCGTCCGCTCGAGCCACGCCCACTGCTCGTCGCCCAGGACCTGGGAGGTCTCGCCGGGCCGGCCCGCGAAGCGGCGTACGTCGATCAGGACGACGTCGGCGGTGCGGCCCCACCGCAGCAGCCGGTAGGAGTAGAGCGCGTCGCGCCCGCGGGGGGTGGCGACGTTGGTGTCGGGCCCCGGCGAGGGCAGGAACACGCCGCTGCCGTCGGGGCGGACCGGACGGATCGGCGTCCACTCGAACAGCACCGAGCCCGCCTGCTCAGCGGTGAGCGTCACGCGGTCGCCGGTGGTGGCCGGGTCGTAGTCGTGCTGGTCGGCCATGATCGCGAACGGCGCCACCTGGTGGGCGCGGATCAGCGAGGGGTCGGCGTAGTAGAGCGCGTAGCGGCGACGGCACTCGGCGACGGTCGTCCAGTCGGCGTTGTCGATGTCGGTGTCCCAGCGGCGCTGGCCCTTCCAGAACCGCGACGCCGGGTGTCCGCCGGAGTTGTCGTAGACGTGGTCGCCGGCGTGGGTGACCAGGTCGAGGTCGGCGCGCTCGCCGATGCGGGCGTAGGCGTTGAACAGGTCGTGCCACCACGACGTGCACGCCACGTGGGCGACGGTGAGGGTGTGCACGTCGTCGTCGGGCCGCGGCGCCGTGCGGGTGCGGCCGACCGGCGAGCGGAAGCCGAGCGCCTCGAACGCGTAGTAGAGCGTGGTCGCCGACGGCAGCCGGTCGGCGTCGACCTTGACCGTCCAGTCGCGCGCCGCGGTGGTCGTCACCTCGCCGCGTCGTACGACGTCACGCAGGGCCGGGTCGGTCGCGATCCGCCACCGGACCCGGACGCGGCGGAAGCCCTGCGGGTCCGGGACGCGGGTCGCGTCCCAGCCGCGGGGGTCGGGGATGGTGATCCGGGTCCACAGCACGACCCGGTCCGGCAGCGGGTCGCCGCTCATCACCCCGTGCCCGAACGGCAGCAACCCCTCGGCGACCGGGTAGGTCCAGCCGGCGGGCAGCCGGCGGGAGTAGCGCCGGCCTGCTTCGACGGCGTCGGCGGCCACGGCGCGCACGGTGACCGCGCCCGCGGCCAGCCCGCCACCGGCGAGGATGCTGCGTCGCTTGACCGGCGTGGGTCGGAGGTCGTCCATGTCCTGACAACCGCGCTCGGGCCGCCGGGTCACGCCGTCGTCACGACGTTCAGCCTCCCGTCGACTCGCCGTCGCCTGGGCGGTCCCGGCGACTGCTGGCATGGACGCATGCGCCGACTCGGGATCAACCTCGCCTCCCTCCTCCTCGCCACCTCGGTGGCCTCCGCCGTCGCCACTCCGGCCACCGCCGGTCCGGGCAACGGCCCCGGCAACGACCCGGCCCCCGACGAGCCGGTCCTCTCCGGCTGGGCCGTCCTGCCGGCCGACACGTTCGTGCCCGGCAGCGAGCCGTCCGGCTACTTCACCGGCAACCCCGCCGCGCCGTTCCCCGGCCAGCCCGTCCAGGGCTTCTCCGGCGTGCACCGCCTCGCCGACGGCACCTACCTCGCGATGAGCGACAACGGCTTCGGCGGCAAGACCAACAGCCAGGACTTCCAGCTCCGGGTGCACCGCATCGCGCCCGACACCCGCACCGGCCGGATCGCGGTGCGCGGCGGGTTCACGCTCTCCGACCCGTTCCACCGCATCGCCTTCACGACCTGGCGCGACGGCGGCTGCCAGGCCGCCGCCACCCTGCCGGCCGGCTACGCCTGCCCCGCCCGCGACCGCCAGCTCACCGGCTGGGACTTCGACATCGAGTCCTTCCAGGTCGCCCCCGACGGCACCCTCTGGTTCGGCGACGAGCTCGGCCCCTACCTGATCCACACCGACGCCGACGGCCGCCTGCTCGAGGCCCCGATCCCCACGCCCGTCGTGAAGTCGCCGTCCAACCCCTCGCTGCTGCCCGGCGAGCAGCCCAACCTCGGCGGCAGCAAGGGCTTCGAGGGCATGGCCATCACCCCCGACGGCCGCGAGCTGCGCGCGATGCTCGAGGGCCCGGTCGCCGGCGACCCGGCCACCGACCTGCGCGTCTACGACGTCCGCCTCGCCAGCAGGCGTGAGCCGACGTACTTCACCGGCACCTGGGACCGCTACCGGATGGAGTCGCCGGCCCACGCGATCGGCGACCACATCGCCGTCAACGCCCACCAGTTCCTCACCATCGAGCGCGACAACCTCAGCGGGCCGGCCGCCGCCTTCAAGCGGATCTACCTCGTCGACGACCGCGACAAGAACGGCGACGGCTACCTCGACAAGACACTGCTCGTCGACCTGATGGATCTCGCCAACCCCGACCGCCTCGGCGGACCCACCGCCGGCACCGACCCGTTCACCTTCCCCTACGTCACCATCGAGGACGTCGAGCTCGTCGACCGCGACACCATCGCGGTGCTCAACGACAACAACTACCCGGCCACCGGCGGTCGCGGCGCCGACGTCAAGGACGTCAACGAGTACCTCGAGATCGACCTCCCCCGCCGCCTCGACGTCGACAAGCGCCTGCTCGCCCGGCGCTGAGGGGCCGTACGACGCCCCCTTCACGTCGGTCGAGGAGGTCGCCCTGCGACGTCACGAGACCACAGCACCGCAGGGTCGGCACGCGACTGGACCCCGCACCTGCGGTCGAGTGGTCTCGTGACGCTCCCCATCTGGAGCTCCTCGACCAACGTGACCACACGTGGTTCTAGGAGGTCGCCCCGCGACCGTCACGAGACCACACCGCTGCAGGGTCCGCACGCGACTCGACCCGCACCTGCGGTCGAGTGGTCTCGTGACGCTCCCCAGCGGGAGCTCCTCGACCAACGTGCGGTGCGGTGGCCTCGTGACGCTTCCCAGCGCCCCTCGACCAACGTGATCACACGTCGGTCGAGGAGGTCGCCCCGCGACCGTCACGAGACCACACCACCGCAGGGTCCGCACGCGACTCGACCCGCACCTGCGGTCGAGTGGTCTCGTGACGCTCCCCAGCGGGAGCTCCTCGACCAACGTGGGGTGCAGTTTTCTCGTGACGCTCCCCAGCGCCCCTCGACCAACGTGACCACACGTCGGTCGACCGGCGTGGGGCGAGGTCTCGAGCACCCGAGGGGGTGGCGGCTGCGGCGTACGCTCGCGGCATGCGAGCGATCTGGAACGGCACCGTCATCGCCCAGTCCGACGACACCGTCGTCGTCGAGGGCAACCACTACTTCCCGATCGGCGCGGTCGAGCCGGAGGTGCTGAAGGCGTCGAGCACGACGTCGCACTGCCCGTGGAAGGGCGACGCGTCCTACTACTCGCTCGAGGTCGACGGGCAGACCAACACCGACGCGGCGTGGTTCTACCCCGACCCCAAGCCGGCGGCCTCCGAGATCAGCGAGCGGGTCGCGTTCTGGAAGGGCGTCGAGGTCGTCGCCTGACGCTGATCCGTGCTGACCCGGGTCAGCGGATCCGGTCGTCGAGCGAGCCGACGAACGCCAGCACGGCCTTGCGCACGGCGGGCGCCTGCTTCTCGAGCGGCAGCGCGCTGCCGGCGCCGGCGAAGGTCCGCCGCACGAGACGGGCGCCGCCGGTGGCGGTGACGCCGTCGCCGCCGCGGCGGGCGTCGGCCCCGCCGGAGAGCACCAGGGTCGGGACGTCGACGGCCTGGCCCTGAGCGGCGAGGACCGACGGCAGCAGGCTGGCGACGTCGCCGCACGGGGTGCTGTTGCGCTGGCGCACGGCCGCGCGCTGCACGCCGGCCGGGGCGGAGGAGAAGAGCAGGCGGCGGTAGCTGCGGGCGGTCTCGCCGTACGGCGCGAAGCCGGCGCCGCGCAGGCAGACGGTGCCCTGGCCGCGCAGGGTCTGCAGGGCCAGCGTCGACGGGCTGGTGGAGACCGGGGACATCAGGACGAGGGCCTGGACGTCGCTGTAGGTCGCGGCCTCGAGCCGGGCGACGGTCGCGCCGGTGCCGTGGCCGTGCAGGACGACGTGGGAGGCGTGCGGCCGGGCGGCGCGCGGGCGGTTCGGGACCTCGTAGAGGCCGGCGTACAGCGCCTGGACGACGCGGCCGAGCATGGTGGCCTGGGCGCCGAGGCAGGTGGCGTCGCCGTCGCGCAGCGGGCTGCGGTCGTAGCCGAGACGGTCGAGGACCACGACGGTCTCGCCCTTCTCGGCCAGGCGGGTGGCGTAGTCCTGCTCGCGTCCGACGCGGCGGCCCTGCAGGTTCCAGAACCAGCCGCCGGTGCCGGCGTCGTGCACGAGGACGTGGAAGGTCTCGGAGCCGCTGCGGCCCTCGACCACGCGGGCCGGGCCGATGAGCCGGGCGCGCAGGGTGTGGGCGCGGCGGTCGGGCGCCGGCAGGCAGGCGACCCCGGTCTCGTTGCGGTTGACCACGTCGAAGCTGATCGTGCGGCTCACCACGCGGCGGTCGGCGGCCTGACGGTCCGACGTCGAGGCCGTGACGGCGGTCGACGCTGCGCTCGACGGGGAGGCGACGGTGGGGGCGGCGAACGCGGTCAGGGCCAGCACCGTGGACAGGGCGGAGACGAGCGCGGGACGCTTCATGTCCTGGACGCTAGGGCGGTGGGGGCACCGGCTGACAGTCCGCGGCGACGTGAGTCCCACCACTCCGGGCCGGTCCCACGGCGACCGCGGCGGCCGCGACGCCGAGGAGGACCGGCCACAGGGCGAGCCGCTCGAGGCCTCCCGCACCGGCTCCGTCGCCCGCCAGGACGAACCCGACCGCGCCGACGACGGTGGCCAGACCGGTCACCACCAGGGCCACCGACACCCCGCGCCGGGCCCGCAGGACCCGGGCCAGCGCCAGCAGCGCCAGGGGCTGGGCGACGAAGAGCGGGGTGGCGGCGAGGGTGTGCAGGGCGGCGTCCTGGTCGACCGGCGCCAGGCCGACGGCGGCCGAGCTCAGTCCGGCGACCACGAGGAGCGCGGTCGCGACCCGGCCGAAGTGCGGGGCCAGCAGCAGCGCGCCGACCGCGAGGACGAGGCCGAACCCGATGATTGCGGCGTTCATCACGTCGTGCCCCGGCGAGCAGTACGCCGCGTCGCAGCCGCTCTCACCGAGCTGGCTGACGGTGTCGTCGAGCAGCCGGTAGTCGCCGGTGGTCGCGGCGGCCACCGCGAGCTCGACGGCGACGTACGCCGGGCGCAGCAGGAGCAGCGCCACGCCCCACGTCGTCCGCTGGTCCATCCCGAGAGCATGGCGCACGGCGTCGGCGATGATCGTGCGGTGCCCACCCCCCGTCCCGACGCTGAGTGACGGCGTCGTCACGCTGCGCGCCCACCGCCCGGACGACGCGGCCCGGGTGGTCGAGCAGTGCACCGACCCCGACACGGTCCGCTGGACGACCGTGCCGGCGCCGTACGGTCCGGCCGAGGCGGCGCAGTTCCTCGACGAGGTGGTGCCGGGCGCGTGGGCGAGCGGCGCGGCGGCGTACTTCGCGATCGAGCACGCCGGGCGCTTCGCCGGGACCGTCGACCTGCGCTTCCGGGGCCGCGACGAGGCCGAGGTCGGCTTCGGCCTGCACCCGACGCCCGCGGCCACGGCGTCATGCGGCACGCACTGACCCTCCTCCTCGACTGGGCGTACGCCGACCCGGACCTGGCCGTGGTGACCTGGCGGGCCCAGGCGGGCAACTGGGCGTCGCGGCGGGTGGCCTGGTCGGTCGGCTTCACCTTCGGGCCGACCGTGCCGGGGATGATGGCCAACAAGGGTCGGCGCCACGACGCGTGGATCGGATGGCTGGGCCGCGACGAACCGCGCACCCCGACCACCGACTGGCTCGAGCCGGTAGCGCTCGCAGGCGGCGGCGTCCGGCTCCGGGCCTGGCGTCCCGACGACGGACCGGCGCTGGTCGAGGCCGCGCACGACCCGGTCCTGAAGGCCGCGCTCCCCCGCGCGCCGCTGCCGCTCACGCCTGCCCGGGTCGACGGCTACCTGCTGCGCGTCGGTCTCGGGGCAGCCACCGGCGACCGGGTCGCCTGGTGCGTCGCGGACGCCGCGAGCGACGCGGCGCTGGGCAACGTGGCGGTCTTCGGCTTCGCCGGCGGCTCGGCCGAGGTCGGCTACTGGGCGCACCCGGCCGGCCGCGGGCGCGGCGCGATGACCACGGCCCTCGGGCTCGTGACCCGGCACGCCCTGGACCCCGCCGGGCTCGGCGTACGACGCCTGGACCTGCTGAGCGCGGCCGGCAACGGGGCGTCACGACGGCTCGCCGAGCGGGTCGGATTCCGGCTCGTGGGCGTCGAGCACGCCTCGTCGCCGACGGCCGACGGCGGCTGGGACGACACCGCCCGCTACGAGCTGGTGCGGGGCTAGAAGAACGCTCGCAGCCCGGCGGTCACCGCGACCGCCGCGGCCGCGCCGAGCACGAGCGGCACCCGGCACAGCAGCAGCACCGCGCCCACCGCGACACCGACGGTGTCGGCGCCGAGCGTGAGCCGCCGCTCGTCGGAGAGCACGGCGGTCGCCACGAGTGCGGCCAGCAGCGCGGGCGCCATCGTCGCGATCACGCCGGTGGCCCACACCGGGAGGTCGCGCCCGCCGACCAGGGCCGGGCCCAGCGCCTTGGTGGCCGCCGTCATCACGACCAGCGCGCCGATGAGCAGCCACACCTGGCCCTCGCTGAGCTGCATCAGGACCCCTCCTCCTCGGGTCGGGCGGGCGGGTCGTCGCGCAGGGCACCGAGCCCCACCAGCGCCGCTGCGGCGGCGGCGAGCACCGGCACCCCGGGCGCCGTGAACGGCACCAGCGCCAGGGCGATGACCGCCCCCAGCGCTGCGGCCACGCGGGCCCGCGGGCGGCCGAGCTCGGCGATGAGGATGCCGACGAAGAAGGTCGGGAACAGCGCGTCGAGCCCGAAGCGCTCGACGTCGCCGAGCAGGTCGCCGGTCAGTGCCCCGACGACGGTGCCGGCGAGCCAGGCGACGTACTGGGGGACGGTGGTGCCGAACATCAGCGGCCGGTCAAAGGTGCCGTCGCCGCGGTTGGCCAGGGCCCACGACGAGTCGACGACCGCCTGGCCCTCGACCGCGCGCCGCAGCGGCCCGCCGGGCAGCGACGGCGCCAGCGCGATGCCCATCGCCAGGAAGCGCGAGTGCATCAGCGTCGCCGCCGACAGCGCCGGCAGGATGCCGCCGCCCGCGGCCACGATCGACAGCGACGCGAACTGCGCCGAGCCGGCGAAGACCAGCGCCGAGGTGACGATCGCCTGCGGCGCGGTGAAGCCGGCCTGGACCGCGAGCACCCCGAAGGACAGCGACAGCACGAAGCTCAGGACGCCGTAGG
The DNA here is from genome assembly GCA_025964985.1 of Nocardioides sp. Lineage (GTDB taxonomy): Bacteria > Actinomycetota > Actinomycetes > Propionibacteriales > Nocardioidaceae > Nocardioides. Next base: position 9,643 of record JAOPXU010000205.1, on the reverse strand, counting down.
GCAGGCCGAGCCGGATGCCCCGCCGGAACGCCGTGCCGGCGCTCGGTGACTGCGCCCCGGTGTCCACGACGAGAGCCTAGGAGCCCGGGCGGTCTCGACCCCGACGAGGAGGGGTAGGAGGCTGGTCCCACCGACGACCTGGAGGCCCCCCGTGCGCCGTACGACGACCCGACTGTCCGCCCTCGCCCTCACCGTGACCCTCGTGAGCGCGGGCTGCTCCGGCGGCGACGACGAGGGCTCCGACGACCCGAGCAGCAGCAGCGCGCCGGACACGTCGCCCGCCGCGACCCCGAGCCCCGAGGACATCAGCGCAGCCGTCGACGACCGCGGCGCCGACCAGGCGCTCGAGGACGCCGTCGACGCGACGCTGGCCAACCGGGCCTTCACCATCGCCTTCGAGGCGCAGCTGGAGATCCAAGACCAGCAGCTCGGCCTGACCGCCGAGGGCAGCGTCGACTACGACGCCACGATCGCCGACGTCCGGCTCGGCGTCGAGCAGAGCGGCCAGTCGCAGGACGTCGAGATCCTCGCGGACGGCGGCACGGCCTGGGTCGCCGTCGCGGGCGACCAGGCCCCGGAGGTCCCGGACGGCGCGACGTACGTCTCGGGCGACGCCTCCGCGCTGGCGGAGTCGGCGTCCTTCTCCCCCGAGGACCTCATCGGCGTCGCGATCGTGCTGCGCGCCGGCGACGACGCCGAGGCCGGCGAGCCCGAGGAGGTCGACGGCGTCGAGGCCGCCACCTGGTCGTTCACCGTGCCCTACGAGGACGCGGTGGCCGCCGCCGGCGAGGACGCCGAGGCGTTCCAGTCGGCGCTGAGCCTGACCGGCGGCGCGACCGCGTCGGACCTGCTGGTCGAGGCGGCCGTCGGTCCCGACGACGTCGTGCGCCGCCTCACCATCTCGATCGACGGCGGCGACCTGCCGGTCGGCGGCACCTACGACCTCGAGCTCAGCGACGTCGGCCAGCCCGTCGAGCCGCCCGAGGCCCCGGCCGACGACGACATCGCCACCGGACCCGAGGCCGAGGCGCTCTTCGCGCAGCTGCTGGGCTGACCGCGGCGTCGTACGCGACGGTTATCGTTCGCTGCGTGCGGCAGCGCGATCTCGAGACGGTGCACTGGCGCGTGTCGCCGGTCCACCTCCCCGGGGCTACCCCGGGGGCCACCGGTACGTCCGGGCACCGCAGCGCGCGCGAGCGCCTGCGCTCCGCTGCAGATCCACGCGCGCACGACGAGACAGGTCGAGCAGCGCTGCCGCACACCCCACCCTCCAGCGGACCACCCGGGACCCGGTGAGGCCCGACACGGCACGCGCCCTCGCCGCGGGCTTCCTCGCCGGCGAGTGGACCGAGGCCGGACTGCTCGAGAGCGGGCGCCTGGTCCTGGGCCGCCGGCGCCGCTGGCTGACCCCGCTCGCCCGCCAGACGCTGGACCTCTACCCCCGGCCACCGCACGACCGCCCCCGCGAGCTGGCCACGGCCGTCGCTGCGCTGCCCGCGGCCGGCAAGGCGCTCCGCGACCGACCCGTGGTGCAGCCGGTGTCCGGCACCCGGATGCTGACCAACCCCTGGGGCCTGCCGCCCCTCGACGACGTCGGTGACCTCGCCCGCCTCCTCGAGCTCAGCGTCTCCGAGCTCGACTGGTACGCCGACCCGCGGCACTGGGCCCGCGGGGCCGGCGACGTGCGCCTGCAGCACTACCGGGTCAGCCACCGCGTCGCGCCGAGCGGGGCGATCCGGGTCCTCGAGGCACCCAAGCTCGAGCTCAAGCGCATGCAGCGGCGCCTGCTCGACGAGGTCGTGTCGCTCGTCCCGCCGCACGCCGCCGCCCGCGGCTTCAGGCCGGGCGGCTCGGTGCGGTCCTACGCCGCCCCGCACGCCGACCGGTCCGTCGTGGTCCGGCTCGACCTGGAGGCCTTCTTCGCCAGCGTCACCGTCGCGCGCGCCTACGGGATCTTCCGGGCCGCCGGCTACCCCGAACCCGTCGCCCACACCCTGGCCGGCCTGGTGACCAGCGTGCTGCCCCGGTCGCAGTGGCGCGGCGTGCCCCGCCCGGCCGACGTACGGCTCCACGACGCGCACTGGCGCCTGGGACGGCGCCTCGCCGCGCCGCACCTGCCCCAGGGCGCGCCCACTTCCCCGGCCGTGGCCAACCTCGCGGCGTTCCGCCTCGACGTGCGCCTCAGCGCGCTGGCCGCGTCGTGGGGCGGTCGCTACACGCGCTACGCCGACGACCTGGCCTTCTCCGGCGACCGCGGCTGGGCGACCGGCACGTCCAGGCTCCTCGACGTCGTCGAGACCGTCGTGCGCGACGAGGGCTTCCGGCTCAACCCACGCAAGACGGGCGTGATGCCCCGGGCCGGACGCCAGACGCTGGGCGGGCTGGTCGTCAACGAGCGTCCCCGCGTCCCCCGCGCCGAGGTCGACCTGCTGCGCGCGGTCCTGCACAACTGCCACCGCCACGGCCCGAGCACCCAGAACCGAGAGGGTCACCGCGCCTTCGAGGAGCACCTGCGCGGCCGGATCGCCTGGGTGGCCCAGCACGACCCGGTCCGCGGTGCGCGCCTGCTGGCCACGCACGCCGCCATCGACTGGAGCCGGTGACCTCTCCCGGGTCGGCGCTGCCCCCGTCGGACTGACGACGTCCGCGAGCGCCGTGGCGTACGGTCGCGGTGACGCGGCCCGTGGGGACCGGCGTACGTCTCGGAGGAACCGTCATGCCGCGTCTACCCCTGGTGCTCGCCGCTCTCGCGTGCCTCGTCGCACCGCTGGCACCGCACGTCCCTGCCACGGCCGTCGACGAGCCCCGTGCCAGCGACGTGCCGCCGTCCGCGACCTGTCCTGTGATCAGCCCGGTCCCCTACGGCACCGCGCCCGGCGACCAGCGGCCCGGCACCTCGTGCCGGACCTTCGTCGTGACCGCCCCTGAGCAGTCGCTCTTCGTCGCTACCGCGATGGCGGACGACACGCGGTCCCACCCCCGCCCCTACACGCGCGTCCACGACGCGACCGGCGCGACGGTGTGCTCCAACAGCAACCTGTACGGCGAGCTCCCGCAGACCGAGTGCCGAGACCTCCCTGCCGGGACCTACGTCGTCACGGCGCGCCCGTCCCACAACGACCCACCGGACGAGACCTTCGAGACCAGCGACCTGCTGTTCGCCCTGTACGACGCTGCCGACGGTCGGGGCTGTGTCCCCCTCGAGACCGGCTTCGCGACCGTCCGGTCCTCCTACGGGCAGGGCCAGCTGGACTGCTGGGAGGTGCAGGCACGAGCCGGCGAACCCCTCGGCTTCGCGCGCCCGGACGACGGGGAGAGCTGGGCCTACTCGATGCGGGACACGCAGGGCAGCCGCGCCGGCGACTGCTACTTCGACCCGAACGCGACGTGGACCTGCACGCCCCCCGTGTCAGGGACGATGCGCATGATCGGCGGCCGGACCTACGTGCTGCGCAAGGGCACCGAGAGCATCACCCACTTCACGCGCGACGACTACGGCACGTGCAGCGTCGCTGCACCCGGCACGACCGCCGTGACCCTCGACGGGCCCGGGTCGAGCGGCACGTGCGTCGTGATCCCCGGGCAGCGGTTCACCCACCGGTCGTACGTCTCCCTCGACACGGCCTCCGACCCGCAGCGCTTCGCGGTCGACGCGGACCGCCTGGTCGACACCGGCGCCTCGTTCTGCCAGCAGCCCCTGGGCTACTTCGTCACGTCGCTCGCCGTCGTCTGTCGCGGCTCCTACGACCACACGCAGACCTTCGACGCCGCACAGCTCTCCGTCGTCCTGCTCCTCGTCGGTGAGGGACCACAGACGATCACCCTGCAGCGCCGCGAGGAGGAGGTCGACCCGATCCGCGTCGTCAATCGGGCCCGCCCGCACGTCCTGGACCTCTCGCCCCTGCCCATCCGTCGTCCCCGGCACGCGACCGTCGGGGAGGTGCTGTCCGCCGGCCACGGGAACTGGGCGGGTTCCTCCGACTTCAGCTACCAGTGGTTCGCCGGCACCAGGCCCATCCCGGGAGCCGTCACCACCGCCTTCACCGTGCCGGCGGCGCTGGTGGGCCGGAAGCTCTCGGTGCGCGTCACGGCCCACGCCGACCCGTACCTCTACCCGGGCGTCGCCTACACGCCGGCCGTCGCGATCAGCGCCCGTCCGGGGCGCGTCGCCACTCCGCGCGTGCGGGTCGACGGTCAGCGGGCCACGATCACCTGGACCGGACCCGACACCAACGGGGCCCTGACCACGGGCTACACGCTGCGGCTGGACGGACGCACGGTCACCGTCCCGGGCACCCGCCGCCGGTACGCCGCGCTCGGGCTCCGTCCTGGACGCCACCTCGTGACCGTCACCGCCAGCAACCGGAACGGCCCCGGGCCGGTCAGCGCCCGCCGGACCTTCCGGACCTCCGGGCCGACGGGCTAGCGCGTCCGGGCAGGTGCGTTTGGCAGAGCTAACCGACATGACATTCGAGCCTCGGAACTCGCATGGTGCCCTCGCACCGATGTCATTTAGGTCTGCAGGGTGCTGTTCATGCAGGTCAGACGCTGCGTCGACGGTACCGGCCGGTGGGCTGATGGTGAAGCGCCGTATGGAGGCGGGCTGCTGCGCGGGCAGTTCTTGGGTGGTTGGTTCGTTGGCTGGGACTGGAAGCGGGTTCTGCGATGGTCACGGGCGGCGTGTGCTGGTTGTGTCTTAGTTGGTCGGGCTGGCGAACAGCAGCGACGCCGAGTCGTCACGGTCGTCGTCGTCTGTTTCAACGTCTTCGTGGAGGTGTTCGGTCCAGCCGAGGGCTCGCCAGAATGCGTCTGATGCTGCGTTGAGCGATATGGCGATGAGGGGGACTGCGAGCGCGGATTGCACGCGCTCGATGGTGGCCGTTCCGATTGATTGGCCTCGGAGGTCGGATCGCACTTCTAGGAGGTCGATTTCGGCGCCGCCGTTGTCGGGGCGTGTCCAGGTTGGGTAGGCGTCGCCGCTGGTGGTCGAGAGGCTGACCTGTACCCGGGCGACCTCGCCGTGTTCGGCGTTGTGGGCGATGTAGAAGTTGAGGGGCTGTTGGGCCTGCTCTAACCACCATGAGTCACGGAACCCGGTTGTTGTGACGAACGGTTTCCTTATCCAGCCTGGGTCTAGGGGTGTTCCCTTGAGAACCGACAGGTCAATATGCATGGTTCAAGGTTCTCGGATGGTGTTCGTTGGGGCGAATCGTGCACCTGGTGCGCAGCGTCAGGCTCAGGGTAGGGAGGTCTGTCCGAGCCGACGTGGTCGTAGTTGATTCTGACGAGTGTCGGAGGTCGGGTTTCGTTGCTTGGACAGGCGATTGGTTCTGCCGCTCGGGAGCTTGGTCGCACGGTCGAGGTACGGGGCGCTTCATCGTTGACGACCCGAGCAGCTGGCTCGCGTCTCCCAGGGTCATCCGTCGCGCGTCGAGGTAGCCAGTGTGTGGGCAATGCCGAGGGTGTCCAGGTGTCGGGGGCCAGTGGAGTTGTGCCATCGCGTCGTCTCTCGCCGGACAACCGTTTTGGGCCTCATCGTCGTAGACCCGGACCAATGAGTCGAGAAGGTCGTTGGCACCGTGTCGACCTCGCTCACCCCCGTCAACAGTTCCGCGACGGAGGGAGCGTCGGTGACCACGTAGTTGCCGAGTGAGTTTTTCGGCTCTTCACACTCTGCATGCTGCGGCTGGCAGACGCTCCGGACGACGTCTGGAAGACGTCTGGAGGAGCATGGCCAGGCGCAGCCAGTTTCGTTGGCTCGTCGAGCAAGCTCAACCGGACTCGGGCAACGGTGAGTAGCCCAGGACTGGGCATGCGGGGAGGCCAAACGGCTACAGCCACCGCCAGTTGTCGATGCAGTCCGGCGGCTTCCAATCAGCCGCACGCACCTTCGGATGCGTCTGCACGAACACCCGGACGCCATGCAGTGCATCTGCGATGTGGCGAACGAGGTCTCGTTGCCGATTGACAACGTTCGAGTCGGAGGCAGTGTCCGAGATTTTGTGCGCCGGAGCCTGCCGGGCCTTCCGGACTTCGCGAAGCGGCTCAAGCACGAACCGGACACTGTCGCGATCGTGGTGGCTGCTCCTCGCCACCAGGAGTTCCTGCAGTCGAGTGAGGGTCCCCGTCATCGGCTTGCCTTCGGCATCAATCTTCGGTGCACCTGCCGCGTCGAGACCTTTGGCGCGGAGGTTGTCGGAGAGCAATTTGTCAGTCAGATGAATGAACTGGTTCCAAGCACCGGTCGTGGGTCGAAGTAGCCATCCCCAATCGCGAGGTCGGTCCGTCGTGCCAAATAACGTCGTGCCGAACGCCACCTGCCACAGGTCGTTGATTGCTTTCATTTCCCACAGGATCTTGGTGAACGGGCCGATGGTGTCCGTCCATCTGCCGCCGATGTTGCGGTCCCACCACTCTGGGTGCGGCAGCAGGTCGACGCCATCGGTCTCGTAGGACGACAACCTCACCTGATGCGCGGACGGCAGGGACGCCAAGTCGTGCAAGAAGGCACACCAATATCGCCGGATTGGGTCATCGCCGCGATAGTCGACGGTGTGGTCGTAGGCGTACGCAGCCTCGATCGACAGATAGTCGTCCGGGTCAGTCCCATCCGCGACACGTGGAGACGTGGCGAACCGAAAGCCGTCGTCGCCCGGCGTGAACTCAAACTGAGGATCTTGGACGTAGCCGTCGATTGCGGCGAGGTCGAAGAACGCAAGTTCAAGAGTCCCATGCCCCATCATCAGACGGTCTCGGAAAGGCTGCTTGTGACTGAGTGCCGGTCCGTACGCGGTCATCGCCTTCTGAGTCGGATACAGGCAACCGCTGAGTTCACCTTTCGTCGCGGCGGCAAGGTCCCTTGCTTGCCTGTCTGCGTCGTCCTTCGGCCACGGGCGAATGTGGGTGTTCATCCAGTCGTTCGACGAGACAAGCTCCACCAAGCCATCGCGGAGTAGTGCAAGCGCGGTTTCGTGGGGCCCGTCTGAAGGACCCACAGCCAGACCGTTGAACTCGTGAGAGGTCAGGTAGCGGTCAATCACGGCAGCCAGCAACGCATCTGCGTCCGAAAAGGCTTCGTCATCGACCGGAGGGACCTGACGTTGCCCCCGGGACAGCGCTTTCAGCAGGTCATCGCGGTCAACCCCAGTCGGCGGGCGCGTGCGTCGCAACTTCCGCTCCCGCGCTTTCCTGCCCATGCAGGCCCTCCCTTCCGCTCTCACTGTTCAGCGCTTATCGGAATCGCTGACATCGGACCTGGCCAAGTTCACCACGACGAATCGCTTCAACGGTTGACCTGTCACCCGAGGGCCGCAACAAAACAGCGACTCCCGTCGGCTCGACGGATGGGCGGCTAGCCGGCTGTTCGGACCGGTTGCACGGGCGGACGGGTCGAACGTGTCGAACGTGTCGAACGTGTCGGACGGGTTGGACGTTCTTGTGCACCTTTGCCGCTGCCCCACCCCGGCCAGGCACCCGCCTGAATGGAGCGAAGAAAGCTTCCGTACACCGGTGCCATCTGGGCTGCGCCCAGCCGATATCGGGGCTGACCACGTTCCAGCACCGCTAGCCAAGGAGCCCCTGATGGCGACATCACCGAACGACACAGCCACCAACAACTTCGGCACCCACATGCCGGACTATCAGCGCGGACGGGCATGGATGGATGCGGTCCTTTCGGCCGTAGTCGCCCAGATCGAAGACGACCAGCCCCTCGCCGAGCGGTACATCACCGAAGCAGACCGCCTCCTTGGCCCACTCGGCGAAGAGCCCGACCCCGACCTACTACGCGACTTCATCGCTGGCGCGCACCGGCAAGCCGAGGACCACCTCCTCCCAGACGAGGACGACCTCGACGTTAATGACTGAACCACCAACCAACCCGCCCTCGACCGCCTTCCAACTCCGCCGATCGCCCAGGGATGCCTTCTGATGACCGACGACAACCACACACGAACCCAGACCGGCCAAGACGACGCGTGGGCCGACGTGGCTCTGAAAGTCTGCGAGACCCCGCCGGTACGCTACCCGAGCCCGACATACAGCGAAAGAATCGCTTTCAATCAGGATCCTGAGACGATCAAGTGGCGAAACCTAGGGACCCATGAATGGGACCTCTGCGTCACCATCGGACGATTCGGGGACGACGAGTCAGAGAATCGGGTCGCTCGGCACCGCCGCCAATTGCTTCGCGATCACCTGCCACATCTCAGCGCCGACCAGCTTCGCGCGTACATCGATGGACTTCACAGCGGGATCGACCCCTTCATCTCCGAAGGAATCTGACCCACTGCGATCAGGCAGTCTGACCTCGGAGCGCCGAAGGCAACAAGTGCGCAGGCACTAGCGGCTGCTAGGACCAACTGGACACACCTCAGCAGGCAGCACCTGTTTGGCCCACCTCACCAATGAAATTGGCAGATTGATTATCTAAGTCTGGGGAACAAAGTCCGGCGGAGGGTCCGTCAAGCGGTGTGGACGAAACCTCAAAGGTGATTCGTTCAGGGTTGACGTCGCGGCGCTCGTGCCGTCGCAAACACGCATTAGGGGGCCGGGCGGCTCAAACTGGCGGTCAGCGAACGCTGTGTCAGCTACGCGACTTATAACCCAATCCAGAGCCTGCGACGCGATCGCATCGTTGATGACGCCGGCGACGCGGTCGGCGTTCGTGCCTCTCAGCATCACCTGTGCGATCGGTGTCCTTGACGACCGATCTTCTAAAGGGCCCCAGATCAACGCGCACCCAGGACTGATCACCAGTAAGATCTCGTCAGCAGTCCCGAAACCTGACGGCGCAGTCGACGAGAAGTGAACGACTCGGCCCGGCGGCGGATGCCGTCCTCGTCGCCCCTTCTTTGTCTTACGCAGCCACTTCTCCTGACGGGCCCTGAACTGTGCGTCGGTTAGGGAGCAATCCGCATGGTGGGCTGGGCCGACAGCGGAGCCCATCACCATTACCGGCTCGTCCGACATCAAAAAGTGCGGTCCGTCCAGCCGGAGCAGCGTGAGGGGACGACAGGCAAAGAACGGCAGGATGTTCTCAGCCGATCGGCCCACATGTTCGATTAGCTCGTTCTGATGAGGGGCGATGGTCCACTCACGCAGTTCCGCTTCAGAGGTCCTGCCCTGCGCCATCGTCTTGACATACCACTCGGTTTGGAGCTCGATCTCGCGGCGTCTGCGGGGCGTTCTCGTGGCCTGGAACGACGCAAACTGTGCAAGTTGGGCCACGTCCTCGGCCCCAATTGCCGACGGGCCGAACAGCGGGTTGACCAAGACGTCGATGATCGGTTTCGTAGCCGACTCGATCACCCCGAGAAGTGACTCCATCGATGAGTCTTTCCGGCCCGACTTGTCGATGAAGGTGTAGAAGTCTCTGATGGCCAGGTTGGTGATGTTCTCGCGTCCGTGGCGGCCCTCGATACGTCGGTAGATCTGCACCTGGCCCTTCGAGTCGGCCCACCGCTCAAGGAGGAACCGAGGCACGACGTGGTGACGCGAACCCACGAACGCTGCCCCGTCGGTCGCAGCAAGCCACCGGCGAGCTTCTGCGTCCGCGTGTTCGGCGGCGACCTCCATCGCCGAACAGAACTCTTGCTGAACCGTCCGAGCGTGCGAGACCTGCAACCCATAATCCCGGGCCGCC